>JAJOIW010000120.1 GCA_021209225.1 Verrucomicrobiota bacterium | reverse complement strand
GATTTCCGCTTCGGGTGGGGACATCTCCTGATTTTTTTTATTATCGAGGGCCCAGGACATTTTGGCGGTGTCGATGAGGCGGAGATTTCCGCGGATGACGCCGATTTTTGCGGTGCCCATCTGTTTGGTGAAGTTGGGGGCAGCCATGGCGACGAGCATCGCAATAATCCCCACGACAATCATAATTTCGATGAGGGTGAATCCACCCCGTTTATTGAGAATCAGTTTCATAAAGGTTCAGGTCCAATGGTTGAGGTTCCGGAGGTCGCGGGTTGGTGACCGGAGTGACCTCGGGAACCGGATACATTCATCAACGGCACCATGGCCACTGACTTAAATCTGGACACGGTGTCCAAATAGTTAACAAATGTCAGAAACACCTGCAATCATTGAATGTTTCGGTCCGGAAAGGAAAAGAAATCCAATTCGCATCAGCGCCATATTGTCTCATTTTGAGTGGGAGATGGGTGAGGATGATGGGAAAAGGAGATTTTGATTGAGAAGAGTGGGGAGAACGGGATAGTTTCGCGGCGCATGCGAAAGGTGAAGGTAGCCATTATCGGTGGGGGAACGGTTGGCGGTGGAGTCTATCAGGCATTGGCCAACAATGGTGAGCTGATAGCTGCACGATGCGGGTATTCCATCGAAGTGAATCATGTGGTGGTCAGAGACGCGGGCAAAAAGCGGTCTGTGAACCCACCCCGGGAGATTGTTTCGACGGATTGGGAGATGGCGATCAGCGACCCGGAGACGGACATAGTGGTCGAGCTGGTTGGGGGAGTGGACGAGGCGTACAGGATCGTGAGACGAAGCCTGGAGATGCAGAAGCCGGTCATCACCGCCAACAAAGCGTTGTTATCGCTCCGCGGGGCGAGCCTGATGAAGCTGGCCCGCAAGTTCAGGACTCATCTGTATTTTGAAGCGAGTGTTGCGGGAGGGATTCCGATCATCAAAGTCCTGAGAGAGAGTCTGGTGGCGAATCGGATTTCCCGGGTGTATGCCATAGCCAATGGGACCTGCAATTACATTTTGACCAAGATGGCGCGGGAGGGCAGAGCGTTTGATGAGATTTTGAGTGAGGCGCAGGCATTGGGGTATGCGGAAGCGGAGCCGTCGCTGGATATTGATGGATTGGATGCGATGCATAAGACGGGGATCATGGCCTCGTTGCTTTCAGGCTATTGGGTGCCTGAGAGATCCATATATGTGAAAGGCATCCGGGATATCACCCCGATTGATCTGGAGTTTGCGGAATGGCTTGGGTATACGATCAAGCTGATTGGGTCGATCAAGCTGAATGAGAACCGGGGAGATTGGAGGAATCCGGAGATAGAGCTCTCGGTTGAGCCGATGCTGGTACCCAAGACGCATGTATTGGCGAGTGTGGATGGGGTATTCAATGCGGTCTTTGTGAAGGGGGATGTGGTGGGTGAGGCGTTATTTTATGGACGGGGTGCCGGGCAGGACGCGACGGCCAGCTCGGTGATATCCGACATAGTGGATGCGGCGTGCGATCTGCATCAGGAATACGAACGGACATTGGCTCCATTTGAAGCCTATGCGGAAAGCGCGGCCATACTCAGTCATGAGCACAGTATTGCGAATTATTTCATCCGTCTGGAGGCCATTAACCGGCCCGGAACGATGGCGCGGGTGACTGAGATTCTGGCGCGCCACCAGATAGGTATCTCCAGTTGCATTCAACCTGAAAACCACGATGGAGAAACGGTTCCCCTGATGCTGATGGTGGATCGTGCGCCATATCATGTTTTCAAGAAAGCGATCCGGGAACTGGGGCAACTGCGGGTGGTTCGATCCAAGCCGGTCTATTTCCGGGTGGAATCCTTTGCGGATTAGAGATTGGATTGTGAGTGGATTGAAATAAATTGATCTCAGGATGACAAAGCAAGAGACAAGAAACTGGCCGGGAGTGATTCGTCGGTATGCGGAATTTTTGCCGGTGGACGAATCGACGCCGGTGATCACGCTTCATGAGGGGGATACGCCGCTGATACCGGTGCCCCGGTTTGTGGATGCCATTGGTGGGAGGTTCTCACTGTATTTGAAATATGAGGCGCTCAATCCAACCTGTTCATTCAAGGACCGCGGCATGACGATGGCGATGACCAAAGCATACGAGCGGGGTGCCCGGGTCGTGGTCTGTGCCAGCACTGGAAACACATCCGCTGCGGCAGCCGCGTACGCCGCCCGGGCCGGATTGAAATGTGCCGTGATCATTCCCGAGGGGAAGATCGCCCTGGGGAAGCTGGCTCAGGCACTCATGTATGGGGCTCAGACGGTGGCCATCCGGGGCAACTTCGATCAAGCGCTGGACATTGTGCGTGAGCTGGGATCGGATCCGGAAATTGAAATAGTCAACTCGATCAATCCCTACAGAATAGAAGGGCAGAAGACGGCGGCCTTTGAAATTTGCGACCAGCTCGGCCGGGCACCGGATTATCATTTATACCGGTTGGAAATGCCGGCAATATCACCGCATACTGGAAAGGCTTCAAGGAGTATCATCGAGCCGGACACATCCAGTCCTTGCCCAGGATGTATGGATTTCAGGCGGCTGGATCCGCTCCCATAGTGGATGGCCATCCGATTGCCAACCCGGAAACCATCGCCACCGCGATCCGGATCGGCAACCCGGCCAGCTGGAAACCCGCCCTGGAGGCACAGGAGGAATCGGGCGGGCATATCGGCAAGGTGACCGATGAGGAAATCCTGCAGGCATACATGCTGATTGCCCGGACTGAGGGGATTCTCGTGGAGCCAGCCTGCGCCGCCCCATTGGCGGGACTCATCAAACTGATCAAGTCCAACCCCAATGCTATTCCCGCAGATTCACTGATCACGGCCACCATGACCGGTCACGGGCTCAAGGATCCGGATACCGCCATCCAGACCTCAGGATTTAAACCCATTCAGGCAGAACCCACATTCGAGGCCGTGCTTCAAATCCTCAAAGGCTGACCTCGGATGAACGGAAATATTCCGGCTTTCGACAACGTGAAATTCATCGATGGATAAAAACCAAAATCACAGCGGAAGATGAGAAAATGATGGACTGGGATGCACATTATCGGAGTGGAGAATATCCATGGGACCATGGACAGCCGTGTCCGGGTCTGGAGCAATGGTTGGGCACACATTCCATGAGTGGGAGAATCCTGGTGCCTGGATGCGGTCGCGGCCACGACGCGGGCCTGATCGCACAGCACTGCCCGGATGCGGAAGTCATTGGACTCGATATTTCCCCGACAGCTATCGGAATGGCACGGGAACTGTATCCCTCCGCAAATATCCAGTTTGAGTGTGCCGACATTTTCGCTCTGCCATACCGCTTGAATAATTCGGCGGATTGGGTCTGGGAGCACACCTGCTTCTGCGCCATTCCTCCGGGTCGGCGGTCCGAATATCGCCAAGCTCACTCGAATCAGCACTCAAAGCAGGCTCGGGGCAATATCTGGCAATCTTTTACCTGAATCCCGACATCACCCCCGGCTCAGATGGCCCGCCCTTTGGCAGCTCCCAGGATGAATTGAATTCCATTTTCCTTCCCTTCCTCGATGAAATCACAAGCTGGATTCCATCCGTCGCCTATCCATCCCGAGCCAATAAAGAATGGATGCGCTGGATGAAAATAAAATAACCGGCTTTCCTCACCCACAGCGCCCGGGATCGAAATCGGGATCGATTTTGCCTGTCCAGTCCTCCAGCCCGGTATATCGATGCACTCACGGGCCATCCCGAAATACCTGCACCTGAGCTGAAGACGCTTTCCTTCGATACCGATACCGATACCGATACCGATACCGATTTCGATTGTGAAGTGCTTTGGGCAAAGAAAAAGAGGACGTGGCCGTCGAGCCACATCCTCAGATCATCGCAATACCTTGGGAAATTTTATCCGGGCCGATCCCACTGGCGACTTATTTCACAGAAAAGACGCGGAAAAATTGCGCCTGATCTCCAGATTGTGAAGGGATGGGCAATGAGATGGGTCCGGATGAGGCATTGGAAAGGGTGTTCCAATGGCCGGTGCTGAGTGAGTTTGCGGATTGAACCAAAGCATTGGCGGGAGTATTTAAGATGATATACTGCCTGTCGCCTGAGAGTCTGACATTGGAGACTGAACCGGGGATGGGAGCATCCTGCCTGACTGCTCTGAAGTTGTTTGTGCTCAGATTTGAGAGTGTCTGCTGGCTGGGAGCCTGCATTCTGGCGGTGTCGAATCCATCGACTGTGACCGGTGATTTGCGTGGGGTATCCCGACTCACAATCATTTGAACCACTGAGGTGGCGCGGGCTGGATCCAACGCATTGGTCGATACCAGTGATTCTGAACCTCGAAAAGTGAACGGTGGAATCAGCTCCACTGAATTCTCATGGGTGAAGGAGCTCTGACCTCCAGCCTGATTCGATACCATGGCCACTAAAAGTGAAACTCCGGACCACCACCTTATAAGCATTATCTTGTTCTTCTTCATAATCTCCTTGAACTCACAACTCAAATTGAACGGATCTTCGATTTTTCCCTGACTGACATTGGCATTTTCTGCCTGGTAGGATAACGACGAGCGGAGACCAAACTTAAAATTTGTCCATGAACGGGCAATATCTGCCGATTGAATCTGACCAGAACATCTTGGATTTCGACCCCCATTGAGCTATGGGATAGGGCCTGATGATGGAAACCACCGGATATCCCCTTCGCCCCCCCAAAGGTGACACCACCAACGACGCCTTGTTGGACCAGTTTTTGAATTACGTCCATGGGAAGGGGCTGGAACTGTATCCGGCCCAGGAGGAAGCCATCCTGGAACTGTTTGAAGATCACAATGTGATATTGAATACTCCCACAGGCTCGGGAAAATCCCTGGTTGCCGCCGCCATGCACTACAAATCCGCCTGTCTCGGGCGGCGATCGGTTTACACCTGCCCAATCAAGGCCCTGGTGAATGAAAAGTTTCTGGCGCTGTGCCGGGATTTCGGGGCGGAGAATGTGGGGATGATGACCGGGGATGCCTCGGTCAACCGGGACGCTCCGATCCTGTGCTGCACGGCGGAAATCCTGAGCAATATCGCATTGAATGATGGCGCCCAGAGCACGATCCAGGACGTCATCATGGATGAATTTCATTATTATTCGGACCGGGAGCGTGGGGTTGCCTGGCAGACCCCATTGCTCACCATGTCCAATGCCCGGTTTTTATTGATGAGCGCCACGATGGGAGAAACACAATTCTTCGCATCGGTTATTGAAAAACTGACGCGGGCCCACACATGCATCATCTCGTCGAAGCAGCGGCCGGTCCCCCTGGATTTTGAGTATTCCGAGATGAATCTGGCTGAAACCGTGGAAAAACTCACCCGGGAAAATAAACTCCCGGTCTATATCGTCCACTTCACGCAAATGCGCGCGGCTGAAACCGCGCAGAATCTGACCAGCCTGAATTTCTGCAGCAAGGATGAGAAAAACCGCATCAGTCAGGAGATTGAGAACGTTCCATTCACCTCCCCGTTCGGGAAAGAGATTAAAAAATTATTGAAGCATGGGATTGGACTGCACCATGCGGGGTTGCTCCCGCGGTATCGGGTATTGGTCGAACTCCTGGCGCAACAAGGGTTGCTGAAAGTCATTTGCGGAACCGACACATTGGGAGTGGGTGTCAATGTGCCTATCCGCACAGTTTTACTCACTCAACTCTGTAAATACGACGGGGAGAAAACCCGGATATTGACGGCACGGGATTTCCACCAGATTTGTGGGAGGGCCGGGCGCCGAGGATTTGATGACCAGGGATGGGTTGTGTGCCAGGCACCGGAACATGTGATTGAAAACCTCAAACAGGAAAGAAAGGCCGCGAATGATCCGGGGAAAAAGAAAAAAATTGTGAAGAAGAAGGCACCGGAAAAGGGATTTGTGCATTGGAGTGAGGAGACTTACCGGAAGTTGATTGATTCGCAGCCTGAGCCGCTGGTGTCGAGTTTTGAGATGAACCATGGCATGCTGCTGAATGTCCTGAGCCGTCCCACCGATGGATGCGCCGCCATGCGCCAGATCATCCGCGATTGCCATGAATCGGAACACAATAAAAAAATTCTCCGGCACCGAGCCTGGGAACTCTTCCGATCGCTGGTTGAGCGGGACATTATTGAGATTCTTCCGGAGAGGCTGCGGGATGGGGCGAAAGTGAGGGTCAACCTGGATTTGCAGGATGATTTTTCACTGAACCAGACACTGTCCCTGTATCTGATTGACACCATGCCCATGCTGGATCCTGAGGCCGCGGATTATGTGCTCAACACCATAACCCTGGTCGAATCGATCCTGGAAAATCCCATCATCATCCTGCGCAAACAATTGGATAAAGTCCGGAACGAGGCCATGGCCGAAATGAAACGCCAGGGCATTGCCTTCGATGACCGCATCGAGGAATTGGATAAACTCGAATACCCGAAACCGAACCGGGACTTCATATATGAATCCTTCAATGCTTTTGCCGCACGCCACCCGTGGGTTGGAAAAGAAAATATTCAACCCAAATCGATTGCCCGGGAAATGTATGAAAACTTCATGAGTTTTAATGATTATGTGAAGACCTATGGCTTGCAGAAGAGCGAAGGCATTCTGCTGCGTCATGTTTCCAATGTGTTTAAAGTGCTCGACCAGACCGTTCCGGAACAATGGAAAACCCCGGATCTGGAGGAAGCGACTGTCTATTTTGAATCGATGATCCGCGGAGTCGACTCCAGTCTCATCGATGAGTGGGAAAAACTCCACCAACAGGAAATATCCGGCGGCCAGAACAAGCGGCCGACAGTTTCCCCGGAAGAAAATGCCACGTCCAGTCGCGGGTCCCGGAAAGAACGGCCAGACGACATCACAATGCACCCAAAAAGACTGGAAAAAGAATGCCGGATTCTGGTTTTCGAGGTGGTGCGCGCTCTGGCGATCCGCGATTTTGAATATGCCCACGAGCGACTCTGTGCCATGGCAGCCACACCGGAAGAGGTTCCCGGCATTGAGCATCTGACGGAACGGATGGAGGCCTACTCCCAGGAGCATGGACACATTCGCACCGATCCAGAAGCCAGAAACCTGAAACATTCGCACATCCGGCAAAATCCGGAGGATGGAATCTGGTCCATCAGCCAGACCATTGTTGACCCGGAGGATTTCCACGATTGGTGTATGGATTTCGAGCTTTCCCTCGAAGCCACCCGACAGCACAACTGGCCTCGACTGGATCTCCGGCACTTCGGGCCGGTTCTTCGGGATTAGCCCAGCCCCAGGCAACCGGTTGGCATCGGACTGATTGAATCCCCAAATGAAATCGGGAACCAGCTGAGCGGGAAAAGGTCGGGTAATTTGGTCTTTTGTGACTTAGGGTTGGTCAATCCTGGAGAGGATTCCTATAATGGAAGGCGGTTTTGAGACATGATGAAAATAAAAAAGCACATCTGAGGACTGGAACTGGAGGGCAATGAACCGTCGCCTCCAACTGGATCAGGATGGCTGCACTCATGAGCTGGCACAACTGGTTTTCCTGGGAATGCTCTTACTCCTCGGTGGGTGCCACAGCCTGGAGCATCCCGACAGCCGGACATCCGCAGAACCGGGAGTCCCATCCTCCCGGAATCAGAAGCAGGATGTGCCGGACCGCCCAATTGAGGCCTCCAATCCGAATACGTCCCCCACCCCAGGACTC
The DNA here is from genome assembly GCA_021209225.1 of Verrucomicrobiota bacterium. Lineage (GTDB taxonomy): Bacteria > Verrucomicrobiota > Verrucomicrobiia > Limisphaerales > JAJOIW01 > JAJOIW01. The sequence goes on along the minus strand of JAJOIW010000120.1, from coordinate 7,946 downwards.
AACCCCTCATCATGGAATGGGCCACAGGTCCCACAGGAAAATACCCCAGCACCAGAAAAACCCAATGTCATACTCATCGTTGCCGACGATTTGGGATACGGGGACCTGGGAAGTTATGGACAGAAGAGAATACTCACCCCACGACTGGACCAGATGGCACGTGAGGGAATGCGCTTCACCAGCTTCTATGCCGGCTCAACCGTCTGTGCTCCCTCCCGGTGCGTGCTCATGACTGGCCTGCACACGGGACATTCCTATATTCGGGGAAACCAACGGATTCCCCTGCCCGACGAATCATTGACCATAGCCGAAGTGCTGCAATCCGCCGGATACCAGACGGGGGGAATTGGAAAATGGGGGACTGGGCAATGAGGGCACTTCCGGTTCACCCATCGTTCAGGGATTCCAGGATTTTTTCGGATACCTGGACCAGGGGCATGCTCACAATTATTACCCCTCATTCCTCATCCTCAATGACCAGAAAATCCCCCTGAAAAATGTTGTCCCGGATGAAAAACCATCCGGGGCCGGTGTCGCTTCAGATAAAATCCAATACTCACACGATCTCTTTATCCAAGGTGCCCTCAGCTTTATTGACCTCTACAAAGACAAACCATTTTTCCTCTACCTCCCACTGACAATCCCCCACGCCAACAATGAGGCGGGCATGGATGGCATGGAAGTTCCCGAATTCGGTCCCTATGCGGATCAGGATTGGCCAGCTCCACAAAAAGCTTTGGCCGCCATGATTTCCCGTCTCGATTCGGATGTGGGACGCATTCTGGATCGACTCAACGAATGGAATCTCGACTCAAAAACTCTCATCCTCTTCACGTCCGATAACGGTCCCCATAAGGAAGGGGGGAATGACCCCGGCTTTTTCAATTCCAGTGGTGGATTCCGCGGCATCAAGCGGGATCTCTACGAAGGAGGAATCCGCGTCCCATTGCTGGCGCGTTGGAAAGGGACAATCCCGGAGAATGTTGTCTCAAATCAGGTCGCTGGCTTTCAGGACATCTTCCCCACCCTCTCCGAGTTGGCCAACGCTCAGGACCACACACCTCATACCATAGACGGCATCAGCCTGGTACCCACTCTCACACAAAATCCTCAACTCCAAAAACAACACTCCCACCTCTACTGGGAATTCCATGAACAGGGAGGGAAAACAGCCGTCCGAAAAGATGAATGGAAAGCCATATTTTTCCATTCCACTAAAAAAATTGAACTCTACAACCTCGATCAGGATCCCACGGAAAGCCGCGAAATCAGCAGCGCCAACCTGATGCTGACTATGGAATTGCGCAAACTCATGGAATCATCCAGGTCCCCATCCGAACATTGGGGCGAAATCCCAAAACCCTCCCCCCAGAATAACCTGTCTCTCAGCCCGGATATCGTGGGCAACTCGTCCCTGCCTCACAGGCAATTCCAACTGGTCCAGTGGTGATCCCCCGGATCACGGCCACGTGGAACATTTTGCTTCCACCCGTTTCGATCCCAGGAAATAATTGCCTTTATTTGTTTCATTTTCTCATTCCCACTCACGAATTCCCCCAAAAGGACCAATAATGACCCGAATTCCATGACTTGGCATCGTTAGTGCTTTGTGCACCCCAGAGTGATGACGGCACAGCAAGTCAATAACATGGATGTAGAACAGCAGATAGAGCATGTCCCAATTCGCATGCCATTTGGGCTACTCGGATTCGAGTCTGTGAAAGAATACGTTCTTCTCAGCGATCCATCCGAGAATCCCTTTATGTGGCTTCAAATGAACTCGGATGATGAGGAGGCTCAAACCTTTCTGCTTCTGTCTCCCTTTGTTGTCTGCCCGGACTATTCGCCCAATTTCGATGATGAGGAAATTCAATCCATCGGAATCACGAGATCGGAGGATGTACTGCTTTTGAATATCGTGACGCTGCGTGGACCGAATCAGGCCACGATCAATCTCAAAGGTCCAATCGTGCTCAACCGCTCAACCCTCGAAGGCAAGCAGATCATACCCATCAACGCCGCTGAATATCGAATTGATTATCCGGTTCAGACCGGCAATACCGGAAATTGATCCTATGCTTGTCTTATCCAGAAAAATTAACGAGAGCATCATTATTGATGGTGTCATCGAAGTTAAAGTCATCAAAATCGATGGAGACGTTGCCAAGATCGGGATTATAGCCCCAGCAAATGTCCCAATCCACAGGCAGGAAATATACCAGGAAATTCAAAACAGTAATCAGCAGGCAGTCATAAAAAGAAAAACAGCCAAACCCAGCTTACCCAAAATTCAGAATAATCCCTCAACTAAGAATTCAGGTAAAATCAAGGTTTAGGCACAAGGAATAAGAATAGAAACGGATTTCAACAGGCTAAATATTTATGGTTATTAATACAAACATTCATGCGCAGGTATCGGCTAACAACCTGAGGAAGAGCCAAACGCTGCTGGGAAATTCTTTGAAGAGACTGAGTTCTGGATCAAAGATTGTCAATCCATCCGACGATGCTGCAGGTCTGGCGGTGGTTTCAAGGATCGACGCAAAAACCCAAAGATTGGTGGCAGCCCGCAATAATGTGGCCAATGCTGTCTCCTTCACTCAATCCCAGGATGGATACTTATCCAATATCATGGGGCATTGAACCGGATGTCTGAGTTGTCCATCCTCGCCCAGGACGTTACAAAAACGGATGCCGATCGATCCCTCTACAACGAGGAATTCTCCCAACTGGCAGCCTATATCACGACCACTTCCGAGAGTGATTTCAACGGAGTCAGCCTGTTTTCAAGCAATGACCTGGATGTGACCATCGACTCCGAAGGAAAAGCGATGACCATGGAAGGAATCAACCTGGCTGTCTCCAACTATACCGGTGCCATCGGGTCCAATATTTCCACCACCACAGCAGCCGCTTCGGCCCTGACCAATGTCAAAACCGCCATCAATCAACTCACCGAGGACAGATCAAAAATTGGCGCTTACCAGTCGCGGTTGAGGATGACAGATGATCAATTGACCATCACACGCGAAAACCTCACCGCCGCCAGCTCCACCATCAAAGATGTCGATGTCGCTCAGGAGACAACAGACTATTCCAAATTTCAGATACTCAGCCAGTCCGGAACAGCCATGCTGGCTCAAGCCAACCAGCTCCCGCAAAGCGTGCTGCGACTGCTGCAATAATTTACGAATAATTAGGCTGATTATTCGCATTGTCAGGTTAGTAAAAAAACAGGGTGGTCACACCCTGTTTTTTTATGCTCCCCGTCATCCATATTAAGAATTGAACTTTCATCATATGTTCATTTCAACTACAAGCATGATTCTTTTGGAACCATACCCGCCAAGATAAATTTCCGGAATATCAACTATGTACATAGAATGAGCACATGGTTTTCATTTAAGCTATGGGGATTGAGCTGTGGCATAATAATTGAGGAGTCTTCAGCATCCCATAGGGATGCCAGCAAAAAGCCTGTGGTTGAACAACGTGACAGCACCGCCTGACTTTCGGCATTTATTCTGAGGTGAAAGATCAACGCTCCCGCTGCTGGTTCAGCCCCGGCATACTCATCTGAAATCCTGATACCTGATGAAGGTGAGCATGCAAAAGGATCCGCTGGAGACACCACAACGGATTATGGATTGAGAAAAAAAGAGAAGATCGAATGGACTATCAAAGGGAAATTGAAATGGATGAAGTATCGAAGCATCCCTGAGAATCTGCGTGTATATTTTGCTGGCGTTGCGATTTCCACCAATTGGGGACGGTGATTGAGCCGGACGAGCAAGTTGGGAATGCCAGATTTCATCCATTCTTCCCTATTCGGGATGAGCTCATAAGTTATGGACCCTGCGGTGTGTGGGAGAAAAGGGCATAGGTGAAAGCAGGACCGCGATGTGTGCCCTAGGCGGCGGAGGGTAAGTGGACCAGAACGGAAGGTTCCAGTATCAGCCCGACCAGGCCATCTCCCAGAATGGTCGCTCCGGAGATTGCAGGATCGAGGTCGAAAATGCTTCCAATATTCTTAATGACAACCTCGTGCTTACCCAATAGTTCATCGACGACAATGCATCGCTTTTCATTTTCTGATTCGAGAATGATCACGATGCGATCGTCGGCTTTTTTCCTGTCCGCACTGACATGGAAATATTCTCCCAGATCCAGGAGTGGGATCAGACTTTCCCGCACGCGGATGAGTCGACCCCGACCATTAACGGTGGTTGTCTGATCCATGCGGAGCCGGAATGATTCCCGAACCGAATTGACTGGTAAAATATAACAATGCGAATTGACGCGGACGAGGAGTCCTTCAATGATGGCCAGTGTTAATGGCAATGAAATCTCAAAGCAGGAACCTTTTCCCTGAACACTGCTGATATCGATCCGGCCCCGCAGTTTATGAATATTGCGTTTGACCACATCCATTCCAACACCCCGACCGGAAATGTCTGTAATGGTTTCTGCTGTGGAAAAACCCGGAGTGAAAATCAAATTAAAGACTTCCTCATCGCTGAGGTCTGCAGAACTATCGACGAGGTTGCGGCTGATCGCTTTATCCAATATCCGCTCGCGGTTTAAGCCAGCCCCGTCGTCATTGATCTCAATGATGATATTTCCGGCTTGATGGTATGCCCGGAGCACAATTTTCCCTTCCGGATCCTTCCCTGCGGCAAGTCGTTTTTCCACAGATTCGATTCCGTGGTCCACGGAATTACGGATCATGTGTACCAGGGGATCGTGAATGGCTTCCACAATATTGCGATCAATCTCTGTATCCTCTCCTTCGAGAATCAATGTCACCTGCTTTCCCTGGCGCGATGACACGTCCCTCACCAGGCGATGCATCCGCTGAAATGTATTCCGTATCGGCACCATGCGCAATGACATCGCGGTACGCTGCAATTCTTTGGAAATCCGGCTCAGCTGAGCCAGATTTCTCACAGCATGCTCATTCAAAAATTCCTCGGCACGAATGGATTGCATCACCTGGGACTGAGCTATCACGAATTCACCCACAAGATCCACCAGCGAGTCGAGTTTATGGGTCGCCACCTTCACCGATGATTGAGCCAGACTGAAACTTTCCTTCGCTTCCGGAACTTCCGCAACCTCAGGTGTCAGGACCGGCTGGGTTGGCTCCGTCATTTTCTCAGGTTTCAGTTCGGGCAACGCGGCGATGGAGGGGGAATCACACATTCCACTATCCTCATTGGCAGCAGCATCACCAGACAGAATCTGATCCAGAAGCTGCGGCAATCCTCCGGTCTCAATGCTGAATGGAACCACTGGCTTTTTTCCAGACAGTTGGTCAGAAATTTCGGTCACGAATTTTCCAAGTATGTCACCCCCTTTTAAAATGAGATCAACCACTTGTGAATCCGTCGATAAATGACCGCATCGCACAGCATCCAACAAGTTCTCCAATTTGTGAGCCAATTCGGCTATGGGAACCAAATTGAGAAATCCGGCATTCCCTTTAAAGGTATGGAATGCCCTGAAAACATTATCGATGGCTTCCTTCTCTGAGGGGTTTTCCTCAAGTACCAGAATGCCTTGTTCGATAGCACTCAAGTGCTCGTACGCGTCACTCAGGAATTCCTGAATGAGCTCTGTGTCCATTTCCTGTCCGAGATTTATTTCCTGGTCCGCCATTACCCAATCTCACAAAATTTTCTGTCATCGGTAATCGCCATGAATGGCAGTCTCTTAACCCATTTTCCAAATATATTTCTAAACTTCACAAATAATCTTCCGTGATAGTCGTGAATCAGAGGATTGACGGGAAGAAAGAGAGTGCATGGAGATATCGGAAGAAATTTATGGCCAGATCAGACGGTTGGTTTATTCAGCCAGCCGGATAAATCTGGGGCCTGACAAAAAGCAATTGGTTACAACCCGTTTAACCAAAAGGATTTCGCAATTGGGGATGAATAATTTTGACCAATACTGGAGTTATGTCCTCTCACCCGCAGGACGACCAGAGACCGGAATCATAATTGATTCTCTGACAACAAATTACACCAAATTCTTCAGGGAGCCCAAGACTCTTGATTTTCTGGCAAAGCGCATACTGCCGGAATGGGACAAATCACGCACTGACCCATTTTCCATTTGGTGCTGTGCCAGTTCCACTGGAGAGGAACCGTATACCTTGTCAATTATACTCAGTGAGTTTTTCGGGGAGGAGAATCGTCACCGATGGAAATTGATCGCATCCGATATTTCGGATCGTGTTCTTCAGACGGCGCAGACCGGCATTTACGAAGCCAGTAAACTTCAGCTGCCCGATTCACGCTGGGTGAGCCGGTATTTCCAGCGGGGCACCGGGGCTCAGGCTGGAAAGACACGGGTCAAGGCCAGCCTCCGAAACAATATAACCTTTCTCAATATCAATCTCTTTCAGGCCAACTATCCCTTTGATTTCAAGTTTGACGTCATTTTCTGCAGGAATGTCATGATATATTTCGACAGGAATTGCCAGAAAGAGCTTGTGAATAAGCTGTTAACTTTTCTCAAACCCGGAGGGTATCTCATGGTTGGATCATCGGAAAGTATTACGGGAGTCACCAATAACCTGCGGGCTATCGAACCCACAGCCTATAAGAAGGAAAAAGTTTAGTATGAATGTTATTCGCTGTGGTAGTGAGAACCGGATCATCGTTGGGATTGGAGAAATGGCGACCAGCAATGAGCCTCATAGAGAAATTATCACATTCTCCCTGGGCTCCTGTCTGGGAATATCGATTTACGATCCCAAAGCCAAAGTCGGAGGGATACTTCATGTTCTGCTTCCTGATTCCTCAATTCAGAAGGAACGGGCGGAGGTGAATCCTCTGATGTTTGTTGACACCGGAGTTCCCAGGCTTTTCCGATCTGCTTACCAACTGGGAGCATCGAAAGAAAATATCATAGTCAAGGTTGCCGGTGGGGCAGAAATGCAGGAAGTGAAAAATATCTTCAACATCGGATCACGGAACTATGAAAGACTGGTGGAGATCATGCATCGCAACAATGTCCGAATACATAAATCCGAAGTGGGCGGGCATATATCGAGAACCATGTCGCTCTCCGTCAGAACAGGAATCGTCACCATCTCTTCACCCGGCATAACAAACCGCATCTTTTAAGTCATTAAAGAATAAATTCCAGTTATAGAGGATCGCTCAGGACCAGACTATATATATTGAAGCATCCCATCTGAAAAAACTAAAACCAGACCCATTAGCTGAACATCTGAAGTGATGAGCAAACCCATTAAAGTAATGATTGTCGATGATTCTGCCCTAGTCAGAAAGGCAGTGTCCAGCATACTCAATGCCGAATCTGATATCCAGGTGGCCGGCATGGCATCGGATCCATACGAAGCAAAAGATCAGATACGGACCCTGGCGCCAGATGTCATTATTCTGGATCTGGAGATGCCGAAAATGGACGGTTTGACATTTCTGAAACTGATCATGGAGCGTCGCCCCTGCCCAGTGATCATTTTCAGTACACTCTCAACAGCACGCTCAAAATATGCGATTGAAGCATATAAAAATGGAGCATTTGATGTGCTGGGGAAACCGACAAACAGCAAGGAACTGACCGAGCTGGCGCCTCAACTGCTCAGTATGGTCAGAGCGGCGGGGCAGAGTAAAATACAGAAGAATGCGGCGCCGGTTGCCAACCCGGGTGAGGCACTCAACAAGCTGCTTCAACCGCAAATAGATGAACAGAAGCTCATATTGATTGGGGCTTCAACCGGCGGAACAGAAGCGATAAATACAGTTTTGAGCCAGTTGCCAGCCAAAATGCCACCCATAGCCATTGTGCAGCACATACCCGAGTTTTTCTGTGCTGCTTTTGTGGATCGGCTCAATGGATCCAGTCGTCTGCAGGTTGGGATGGCCCGGCATGGGGAGGATTTCGGGCCTGGTCAGGTGCGGGTGTCACCTGGG
>JAJOIW010000207.1 GCA_021209225.1 Verrucomicrobiota bacterium | reverse complement strand
CGGAGTGAGGATTCCCGGAGATTGTTGGAACCGAAAAATGCGAGCGCTGCCAGAGCGAGCACGAGGATGATGATGCGAATGAGTTTCATGATAATCCGAAATATTCTGATGGGGAATTTATCGAATGACCACATTGGGGGCAAACGATTTGGAGGCAGGGAAGAAAACCCGGACAGGTGTTGGCCTGCCGGGCATGCGGGAATCCTGGGAAGCAATTTGAGAATTATCGCGCGGCGCAAGCGAGGGCCTGATCCAGGTCGGCGAGAATATCCTCAATATTTTCAATACCGATGGAGAGGCGGACGAGTTCTGGGGTGATGCCGCCGGCGGATTGCTGATCTGGCGTGAGCTGGCTGTGCGTTGTGGTGGCCGGGTGGATTGCCAGGCTTTTCGCATCACCGACATTCGCTAAATGGGAAAAGAGTTTGAGGCTTTCGATAAATGTGGTTCCGGCCTGGGCCCCGCCCTTGATTCCGAATACGACCATGGCGCCTCCTTTGCCTTTGAGGTATTTCTGGTTTGCCTGGAAATTGGGATCGGATGGCAGGCCTGGATATCGGACCCATTCCACTCCGGGATGGTTTTGGAGATGCTGAGCCACCGCCAGGGAATTTTCACAATGCCGATCCATGCGCAATGGGAGAGTTTCTATGCCCTGGAGGCATTGCCATGAGTTGTCGGGGGCCAGGCAGGCGCCCAAATTTCTCAGGGGAATGACCCGCATCCGGATGGCATAGGCGACGGGAGCCAGGAAATCGGGAAGGTCGTAGGCCCATCGGACACCATGGTAGCTGGGGTCGGCATCACTCATGAGCGGGAATTTGTCTGACTTCCAGTTGAATGTGCCACTGTCCACAACGATGCCACCAATGCCCGTTCCATGCCCTCCGATCCATTTGGTCAGGGAATGCACGACGATGTCCGCTCCGAAATCGATGGGCCGGGTGAGGTAGGGGGTGGAGAATGTGCTGTCGACAATCAGGGGAATGCCGTGGTGGTGAGCGATTTTGGCAATGGACTCGATGTCAGCCACATCCAGTCCCGGGTGCTGACCGTTTCACAGAAGAGGGCTTTGGTTTTCGGGGTGATGGCAGCGGCGAAATTTTGTGGATTGTTTGGATCGACAAATTTCACCGTAATCCCGAACTTGGGCAGGATGTCGTTGAATTGAGTGAATGTGCCGCCATAGAGATTATTGGCGGAAACGACTTCATCCCCCGCCTGGCAGATATTGATGATGGAGTAAAAAATAGCGGATGTGCCGGAGCTGACGGCCAGAGCAGCGGCTCCACCATCCAGTGCGGCCACACGCTGCTCCAGCACATCGGTGGTTGGATTCATCAATCTCGTATAAATATTGCCCAACTCTTTCAGCGCAAAAAGATTCGCAGCATGCTCCGTGTCGCGGAAGACATAAGAACTCGTCCGGTAAACAGGAACCGCCCGTGAAAAGGTCACCGAATCAGGCTGATGCCCACCATGTAAACATATTGTCTCGAATTTCATAGAATAGGCACACCTGTAACATACTTGAACCAGATTGAAAAGCTTATTGCCTCCACCTTCATCCGCATCGGACACCGGAAAAGTTTCATGAAATGAATGGCATTTCCCCATCCACAACACAATACCCGCGGTCCAGTGCCCCAGCCCACATTCACCCCAGGTGGCCAATGAAAAACGAAAAAACGCAATACTGATCCGGGAATATTTATATATGTTCACATATTTCCCTATATGTGATGGAACTGGATTTATACGTTCTGCGTGGTGATGGAAGGTATGGAATAAATAACTTATCCATTCCATACCACACGGGCATGAGGAGGGCGATGATGTTATTTGATCTGTGAGCCGGTGACTAATTGAGACTCATCGGAGCTCTTCTTCAGGATATGGTGAGCGAGAACCTGTGCATACTTAATTGTGACGCTGGAGGAGACCTGGTATTCCTGGTAGCTGTAGGCGCCGCCGCCAATGAAGAGCATAATTCCCACTTTATTATTCACAAAATAAAGTGGTGTGAAAATAAATGGTTCCAGATCCGTCATGGCGGACAGCCAATCTGGAAAGGATTTTGCGGCGGTGGAACTGGATGGTTTTTCCAAAAATATGTTTTGTCCTTTGTCGATACAGACAGAATAAATATTTCTCTGGTTGTACGGGAGTGGAGAAATGGTGTCTGTGTCAGGCATTTTCGGGCCTATACCTGCTTTGAAGTCCAGGGATTTTGAGGTGGGATTGAGTAGAAACAGGAGGGCGGCATCTGCCCGATGCAGTTCCATGGCTGTTTCCAGTCCATGCGCTCCCACGTCAGCCAGGGTGGATGTGGGGTTCTGAGAGATGGCAGTCAGATCCCGTATGGATCGGGCATAGAGCACACGGGATTTTTCGGCGTCCGGCTCCGTCTGATCGGAGATCTCTGGGGTGATGACGATGGGTCCGATGCTGCGAATGACCGATCCCAGAGCCGTGATTGGGGGTTCATCCTCTCCGTTATTGGAAAGAATTTCTATGCGTTGAATGATGGGGTCAGAAAATCCTTTGGCATCACCGAGGACGCGGAACTGTCGAAAGTCATCGGACATTTCCAGCAGGACATCCTTGAATTCCTCGTGATCCATGGGGATGGAGCGGGAGAATTTGCCCAGGACAGCGGAAACCTGGTTTTCAAATTTCTGGCGGGTCAGGTGCGGAATGGACAGGATGTAACTCGCCTCTTTTCCGAAGTGTCCGGCAAGAAGCGGTTGCATCTCCAACCCGGGCGTGGAGGACAGAAGATCTGACCGTGAAGGAATGCGCATACTCTTCAGGATAGATGGCGGCATCTTCTGCCACTTCAGGATTTCCCTGGCCAGATCAAGCTGGCTTATCCCGAAGACCACATTGTGAGCCTCCTCAGTTCCATAGCGATATTCCTGCTTTTTGAATTCCAGAAAATAGTCCGGAAAGAATTTTGAAGTGAGGATGAGTCCGTAATTCTGGAGCAATCCGGAAACAAAGCACAGGTTGGGATCCGAGTACGAACCGAATTCTGCCGCTGATTTGGCAAACATTCCGCAGGAGAGAGCCAGAGTATTGACCTCACTGGAAACCAGTTTACTGGCTGATTCACGGTTGTCCTCTCCCATGAGAAGCGAGATGGAGACATTTCTGACGCGGTCCAGTCCGACGACCTGAATAGCCTGAGAAATCGTTTCAACCTGAACGCCTTCCGGGTTATAGCGCATAGGCTGAGCGGCCTTGATGACCTTGGCTGTAAATCCCACTTCTCCCCGAATCAAGTCCGCCAATTGGTCCACGCCAGTTGCATCGATGCCGCGCGAAAGATCGCGAATCATCTCAATCAGCCGGGTCACCGATGCAAAATCACTGTTCTCGAGACAGGACTTGATGCGTGTGACGGTTTCTCTTCCGGGAAGGGTGTTCATGGTTCCGAAACTTTTTCCTCTTACCCGGAGTAAATCGGCTGTATCTGAAAGGCTCTGAACTGATTAAAACGGGCCATCAATCCGGGATGCTTCGGCCTCTGGGTGCAGGAGATATAGTGGCGAGGTAGAGGCTTGCCATCAGGACAATGGCTCCAATTATCTGCCACAATCCCAGCTTTTCTCCATAAAATCCCCAGCCAAGCAGAATGACAAGCAGCGGTTGAAGAAGCAGACCTAACGAAGCCATACTGGCTGGAAGTCTCCCAAATGCGAAAACAATCAATCCCTGCCCCCCTACATGGGAAAATAATGCCAGCCCAGATAATGCCAGCCAGGTCTGCGACTGATTTGAGGATAACTTCTCACCCAGCAGAACCGCTCCAATCCCCAGCAGTATCATCGATGGAATCCCGGAATAAGCTAAAATGCTGATTGGATGGAAATTTCTGTTTCTGAGGTACTTCACACACAATTGATACGACCCATAAAAAAAGGCGGTAATCAGGGCAAAAATATCCCCTTTGAGACGCAATCCGGATGTGGAAATCGAGGCTTGGACAAGGAGTGCCGTACCAATGATGGCCATCGCAACCAGAAGCAGAAAGCGGGGCGGCATTCTTTCATGGAAAAATATCCGGGCACCCAGAATGACAAAAAATGGGGCAGCATTGGCAATCAAGGTTGAGTTCGCGATGGAGGTCATGTGAATCGATTCATGCCAGAAGCCCATGTCGAAAGCAAACATGGCACCCGCAAGACCAAACCAGGGCCAGGACTTGATTGAGGGTCTCAATGGGTGATCCCCGGAGGAGCGGGAATTTTGGGGATGATCTGGAACCCGGGAAAATTGGAGAAGGATCCAGAGCGCCGGTTGAGCCAAAAGCAGGCGGTAAAATGCCGTCGCCGTGGGGCCGGTTTCACTCATCCGCACAAAAAGCGGAGCCAATGAAATAGCTGCTGCACCCCCAAACAAGGCAATCAACCCAGTAACATCCGGCTTACTGGCTTTCATGGAATTCACAGTTGAGTTCATCAATAGGACATCCCGGGAACATGTCGCTCCTGAGAAAGGGGGTTGCATCATGTCACATTCAAATGGTTAATCAAGAACGGGACAAACATGGATGAAAAAATAATTTTCTCGGCTTTGGATCAATTTGGTTTGGTTGAAGTATCCGAACGTGGGTCAATCAGGCAGTTGAAACTGGGCACAACGATCATTCAGTCGAGCGTGGACATGGATGATTTTCTGACTCCACAGCTCGAATACATCAGAGCTATGTTGATGATATTAGCCTATCCCAAACCAGTGAATCGTGCCCTGGTGCTTGGTGTGGGTGGTGGATCCTTAATCACTGGCATACAGCATTGTTATCCTGAGGCAGAAATCATCGGGGTTGAACGCAGCCCGGCAGTGATTCGAGCCAGCTCAGAGGCCTTCCCACTTCCCCAATCAGAACGTATAAAAATACTCAACACGGATGCTGAGTCATTCATGCATTCATGCAGGGACTCCGGGTCCTTCGATCTTGTTTTTATCGATCTATACGATGGGGATGGGCCTATGGATCTCTGCGCACAATTGGGATTTGCCCTAAATATATGCCGATTGATGGGCGAGGATGCACGGCTGGCCATAAACCTCTGGCGGGCAACAAAACACAGCACCCGAACCACTCTCGATAATTTTTCTGCTGAATTGTCCACCACTGGATTGAGATGGATTCTCCCAAGTGATTTCAACCTGGTTCAATTTTTCTTTAAATCCCCGCAAGCATCGAATCTTTTTCCAGCATGGAGGAAGGCTGTTCAGGACAAGAAAAAATGGCCATACCCGGGAGCAAACAGCATGATGGAAAACCTCAGTTCAAATTTTCCATACTTGTTTGACAGTGAATCGACCCACAAATATTAATCCTCTCCACTCCCTGTCAGGATAGTTGTCGCCCGGACGGAAGAGTTTGAATGATCCGTGGTTAGACTCCATTTCAACCACGGAAAGCGCGGAGAACAGGAAGAGACTTCAAGGACAGTATTGACCATTTCAACCCTTTTTCCGGGTTTCTGTGTGTTCTGCGGTTTGATTCTATTTCAACCACGGAAAGCACGGAAATGGTGGGAAAAAGATATGGTCTTATTTAATTAAAACTTCTTCCGAAGATTCCGTGAATTCTGTAGTTGAATATGTGCTCCTGGTTTTGGATGCGGTGGATCAATAAGTTGAATTGGGACTGAGATGGATTATTCGGGGATGGGGCGGATAAAGAAGTTGGCGAAATCTGTTGGGAATTGAGTTGATGGCAGGATACCGATGAGTGGGTTTTGGGGGGAAGGGAAAAAATCATCGATGCCATCAAATGGGATAGTGAGAGACTTCCCCAAGGAGGAAACTGTCAATTTCTGTCTTGCATACCTGATAGTGATGCGGGTCCATTTTCCAGGTTTAACAAATTGATTGAGGAGATTGAATTGTGCGGTCAGCTTTCCGAATGCAATAGCTGGTTGATTCCTGTTAAAAAGACACAGCGAACCAAAATTATTTTTGTCAAGGTCAGCATTTTCCGGAATTTTAATATCAAAGAAAAATTCAAAAGCTGGACCTACCTGGGCATGGCTCCACAGTGGTGCAGGCTGGATGTTATCAACTGGTTTGGTGGTCAGTGTCCAATCGGAAGGATGGAAGAACTCTGGGGTTGAGGTATGCCAGCCATCGAGGTTGATTCCATTGTAGAGATGGATAAAATCTCCAGGCAATGGAGCGGTCATATCTTTGGTGAGTGGGGATTTGGATGGCAGTGTCTGCACCCGGATATTTTTAAATTCGACGGGTGAGCCTTCCGATTCGAGCGCGATATATCCTTTGCGGTAAGCACAATCGGATCCACCGGAGACTTCCTTGCCATTGACGGAAAGTCGAATCGTCCCATCTTCACAATGGATTCGATAATGATTCCATTGCGGCGCCCCGTTTGAGCGTTCTTCCGATGGAAAGCTGCGATCGCCTTTGCTGGGTGGGAAGGGTTTCATTCTGGATCCATGAATAGGAAATATATCCCCATGAGTTGTGAACCAGTCTGATTTTCCATATCCATGGTCGAGGACCTGGACTTCAATGGCCCGGAGGAATGGCTGCCCGACAGCCGGTTCAGGAGCTGCCCAGAGGAAAACTCCGGCGTTGCCTCCCGAGCGCAAGTGTCTCCATTCAAGTTCAAGGATAAAATTCTCGTACTGTTCAGTTGTCCTGAGTGCACAAATGGGTTTTCCGGTGCACTCAATGACCCCATTTCCCGCAGTCCAAGTATCCGATGCGCCATTGATATTCACCCAACCTGACAAGTCGGTTCCATTGAATAAATATTTCCAGGCAGGTGGAGATTCTTGTGATTGGATTGGCAGGATATACATGCCAATCAGGCATAGGCACCAGGCCATTGATCTAATAGACACAGGTATATTGGAGGGGGCCTGGTTTTGCATGTGCGATATTTTTTTCATATGGAGGGATTACTTTATTGACTGCAGGAATGCGATGAGGTCTCTGACTTGAGTTCTGTTCAGGACATCCATGACATTGGGCATGGATGAGGGTTGGAATGAAATCTCAGAAATCTGTGATCCAGGAATAATGAGGTCGGTTAACTGACCAAACTCGTCCGAAATGGTGAGGGTTGTTGAAGACTCTGAAGCCGCTTTATATATTCCGGTCAGGGATGATCCATCGGATTTTTTGATTGTGGCGATGCCGAAGCCGGGGCTGATTTCCTCGGATGGACTGAGTATCGAGCGCAGAATCTGGGTGGCGGATTTAGTTTGCAGGATTGGTCCGAGTGCGGGTCCCGCCTGGCCGCCGGCATCCTCAACTGAGTGGCATCGAATACATTGTGCCGCGTGGTTGAAAAACAACCACCGGCCATTGGCGGGTTCCCCACCATCCAATGCCAGATTCCATGTTCCCAATGAATTGGCATATTTTGAATTCAACCTGGCATTCCAGGTTTCTAAGAGCGATTGGTGGGAGGGGCTGTTGGACTTGTGAGCCAAGTCCGCTATGGGAGCCATCCATGTGGTGGATGTCTCCAATGTGAGAGCTCGATTCAAAGCAGACTCTATAAATCGGCTCAGGTGTGGTTGAGGGAATTCCGCTTTCAGCAGTTGCAGGATAAGATTCCTGATATCCATTGGGAAATTTTCCTGCCATGGGAGCATATATACCGGGTCATCGGAATCTGGATCGAGCATACCTTTATGAATCAAAGAGACAATGGCCAATGTTTGAATGGCAGGAGGCAGATGGAGTGCCTGGAGCTGGTCAGCTGACGTCATGGATTTTGTCAGATACTCGAGAATTTTCTTTTTCAATTCGGAATTGAGGTCGGGTTGAGCCAGGAAATCTGCTGCGTAAGCAGGTGTGGCACATCCGGTGGCGAGCGCTAATCTTAATAAAACTTGAGATGCCGAAGATGAGATATCCTGTGAACCATCGAAAGCCAGTTGGATGCGGTTTTTCAGGTGATTATTTACAGGTGCCAAGGATCGTTTCTGCTCTGGCCATGCCTGCCAGGTCACATTGTCAAACGGGGATGGCTGGTCCCATTCCTCCAGGTATTCGACTGCTTCGGAGGCGAGCTCCGGGTGAGATTCAAGAGAGTTGAGGCAGATTGAAATGATATTCTCCAAACCAAAGGGGCTGGCCAGAATGAAATTGGCATTGAGAACACGTCTTTTCCACGAGTCTGGTAAGTTATTGAATTCCGGTTTCAGGTAATGACGAGCCAGAGTGGGCATGGCCTCGAGAATCCGCAGGTCGTGGATAGCGCGGGCAGCCTCCAGTGCAATGGATGGGTCCGGATCATTCAAGGAGTGGGCAAGGAAGGGGGACTTGTGTCTTCTCAATGCCAGGGCCACAGCGAGACGAATCGATTCCTGTGGGTCACGAGCCAGTTCCTGGACCAGTTCACCCGGTGAAAACTGGCGGAATAAAAAACTCACAACCGCATTTTTAACTGCCTGATCGTTCAAGGTCCGGTGGCTTCTGGCCCAACGGATAAAAGCCTGGCGGGTCTGGGCCGTGAGATGCGGCCATCTCGAGAGAGCCATCACTGAAGCCACCTGTACACGTGGCGAATTATGGAATTGATTCCTCACCAATGGTGTTTCCATGGACAGGAATATGACATCGCCCGCGACACGGGTTGCCACTTCGACAAGGTCCGGGTCCTCTGATTCCAGAGCCAGGTGGATGATGGGAGCAATCAAGTCCTGGTTGGATGGATCCTGTGCCAGCATGCCCAGTCCCCAGAGTGCATGCATCTTTGCGGATTTACTGGATTGGGATTGCAGGACACGCACAAATGCTTCGAGTCCACGCTGGCCTGCATCGGCCAGTTTCCATTGGGCCAGGAGCCGGGCGTCCCAATCGTCGGCAGAGAGTTTGGCCGCGAGAAAATCAATAGGATCGGAATGATCGGGAGGCGTCCACTGGCTTCGGGCATTTATTGCGGCCCGAGCTTCTTCCGTGGATTGGTGGGAAGGAAAAGCAAGTCGATGGATTTTTCCTGACCCAAGACCCGACCAGCCATTGATGAAATCGGCGATATAAAGCGCGCCATCCGGTCCGAATGTCTGGTCAGTTGAAAGGATGCCCTGAAGGAAAACACGGGAGGACGACATGTTGTATGTGGCCCCGATTGGTTCTGCTTGAAAGGCCAGGATGAAACTGTTGGCGGGTGAGCCCACAAAGTCTGAAATGAGGAAGTGGTCGCGCCATTCGGGTGGGGCAACTGCACCAGGAACATAGGCTAAGCCAGATGGCCCACGGGTGAGGTGGGCCATTGGTCTGTGAACCCAGTGGGGTTGATCAATGTGATTTGTCTGCCAGAGGAATTCGAAAAACCAGGGATTGGTGGGGTCCTTTTCTTTGGCTGTTTCTTCGCGGAAGTTTCTTTCCAGCTGGTATTCTGCCTGCCATCCGGAATCGGCGCCTTCGAGGATGTGGATGACGCGGCATTCATCGCCCCCGCTCATGTTATTGTCGACAGTGAATAGGTCGCCTCTCCAGTTGAAGGCGATTTCCTGGGGGTTTCTCAATCCTTCATGGAAAAGTTCCAAGGCGCTTCCATCCGGAAAGCATCTGAAGACGCCACCCCGATGCGACTGGTGGATGCGTTGACCATCAGCGCCTCTGGTATCAAAGCCCCGATCGCCCATTGAAAAATATATCCGCCCATCCGGGCCAGGAACAATCCCGTGCAAATCATGTCCATGCACACCCACTCTGACTCCAAAATCACCAGCAATCTTCTGCAGGATCGGGATGAATCCTCTGAATGATGCGGAGTTCGGTAAAGATTGGGAACGCAGGCAAAATAAGTCCATCCATTCCAGCTTAAAACCCCTGCCGCATTTCCATCCACCGCGTCATGGAGCCGTGGACCCCAGACCTCGGAGTGAACCACCGGGCGATCAGATTGGTTACCAGGAATATACCGCAGAGTGTCACCCCGGGAGGTCAACTTCTCCATAGGTATCACGTGCGACCATCTTTCATACATGGCCCGGCGATCAGCCAGAGTCCGGTGAGTGTAATCCTCCATCGCCCACCATCTTGAAAAAGTCACCCCCCACACACCAGATAACTTGCGGTTGGCTTCAGCCACCCAGGCACTCCCGGTTTCCAGGTCCAGGTCCAGCGCCACAGGATTGGCTAAATGCGCTTCACCAGCCCACAAAGACAGCTCAGTGCCATCGGGTCTGGACACCTGGGCTGAGGCGGATTCAAAACAAACTATGCTGAGCAGAATAGTCCGAATGGAACACCAGAGGATCCGGGTAGATCTTTTGAAACGCATGGCTCAATATTACCTGCGGTTTATGGAAAATATCGAGCTTAAACTCGCTGCCTCCATCGGGAATAGACCCCTGCTCAGAAACCATGGGCAGACGGGCTGACGCAAAGGGAGAGCACAGTGCGGGTTCATCGTGAAGACCCGTACGCCTGTCATTCCCCGGATCTTTTCTTGCGGTCATGATCTGGCATGCAATCAGGGGATTTGTGGGTGCGAATCAGGTGCAATGCAAATGCAGCATGGGAGCGGATTGCCTGAATGGGGAGAAAAGAGGATGGATGTGAAATGGATTGCTGTGCAGGGGGTTTCCAACTCAGGTGAGATTTCTCTGGAGTTGGTATGGGAACTGATATGTGGATTGGAGTATGGAACCAATCGTCAGTCAGAGTCGTTGTCGATTCAGTTTCAAATCACTTGGGCACATCGGGCTGAAGAAACTGATCGGGCTGGGATTATTATTCATTCTCCTGGGCCATCCGGGTGCCATAGGGCAATCGGATCGATCGGTGTCTCCCCCCAGTCGGAATGGAGGGGATCGATTTAATGGATTAGGAACAGGAGTCAATCCAGCGCGGCCATTTGGTCTGGAAATTCTCGGGCCAGTTGGCAGTGCCGGGTCGGATGCCAGGTCGGAGGTGATGAATGAGTCAAAAATCTCTGAGCTGCTGGGGCTCTATAAGTCTGGTGTCTGGTATCCGGAGCAGCAGAATGCTTTGATAGAAATAGACCCTGCCAATATCCTCCTCAAGACAGACTACCAGGCCAGGGCGTATTTTCTCGGCTTCCAGGGGGAATCCAACAATGGTTTCGGTTTAAATATCAATGGTCACGGTCTGAATGGAGGTGATCCGAAGTTGATTCTGCCAGCCGTCATCAGCCAGTTTCCCGACCCGCCATTAGGTATGAAAACCGGTCAGGCTGCCCAGGCCGGAGAATTTGTTGATCTGGGTCCTATTCAGGCTGGATCGGTGCTGGATCTGTTTCTCATAGCTGATGCCGGGAACGCCGGATCCACTATAGCCAGCCTGGATCCAAAATATAATCTGGATGGATTTCAACATGCCATGGCATATGTCCTGCCAGAGAGCCCGTATTTGATTCTTGGATTTGAGGATATGATCAATGGCGGAGAAAAGGATTATATGGATGCGGTATTTGCACTTGAAATCGGGGAGGAGAATATCCGTTACCTGACATTTCTGGCGACAAACCCTGAACCATCAGAATATGCATTGATGGCTTTATTTTTGCTGGTTGGTTATCGGTCTGTGAGGAGAACACAGGCCGGCAGAAAAGCGGACCAGCATTCTGAAAACTGAAACACACAACAACATTCCAATGAAGATTATCTTTATTGGATTACAAGGAGATGAACTATGGTTAAAGGATCAATATTCCTGGTATATGGGTTTATCATTTTGTCATTCATGACGTCGGCGTGCCTCATAGGCATAGTCGTTGCGGAAAATGCTGGCCTTTTTTGAAAATGGAAACGGGACCGTGCATGAGATGAATGTCATCGTGATCCATTCAATCCATACAGGTGGAATTGTGGAGAGCTCATGAGACCTCGTTGATATTTCAGCGAAGGATCATGGTGTGCCGGGTCGTGGGGTTGTATATATTATACTTTCACGGCCCTTTTTTTATATTATTTTAATTTGTCATATATTTGATAAATCCCAACGGATGCCATGAGGACAGCTGAAATCCAGACGATGATAACCCACAGTAGTTTGGGTTTAAGCTGGTTTGGGGTGACATAATAATGGAAGTAGAGAGCAGCACCTGAGAGGAATGGCAACATCAGTGCCTGGCCGATAGCCCCGGCAAAGACCAGCCCCACAGGTTCTTTCACAAAAATCAAAGAAATCAGGAAATAAACCACCGGAAGAAGCAGGCACGTCCACCGGGTGATGGTCAGCCTGGCATTTGAATCCTTTGGATCAATGATGCGGAAGACCCGGAAAATGTCCGCAAAAAGCCTGGAGTTGGTGGCTGTGGCAATAAAGACGGTGGAATAGAGGACGATGAATGCGCCGATGATGAAAACCCAGAGTCCGACGCGCCCGAATGTCTCCTCATACATTTTTGAGAGCACGGGCATGAGGGTGTCATTGGAGACTTCGAGGCCCTGGGAATGCAGGACAGCGGCTCCAAGTAAATAAAAGGCAATGGTGGCACCCGTGTAAATGACCATGGAGACCCAGGCATCTATTTTGAGCACGCGGATCCAGCCCTGAGCGCGCTGGGTCCAGGCAGCGGTTGGGTGGCCGGTGGATGGGTCAATTTCCTGAGTTCCGACAGCCGAGGCATATCCTTTTTCCAGACACCAGTACGGGTAATAAATCAGTTCGGATGCCCCGACCCCGATAATTCCAAAGGCGGCGAAAGCGGTGGTGATTTTGTCCGGAATTTCAAATGTCAGGCCCGAAATAATATCCTGTGGCTGTATAGCATAATCCGTCCAGTGAAGTGAGACCAGAGCCGCTATAGTGAATAATGTGAAAATGGCCACCATAATAGTGGAAAATTTTTCGATGAATTGGTAACGGCCGATAGTGAGCAGAATCGAGCAGGAACCAGCAATAATCATCGCCCAGTAAATTTCCTTCAATTGACTGCCTCCCAATGTGAATACGCCTGCAATGCTTTTGACGATGCCGCCGAGTTGGAAGAAGGTCGCGATGAACATAATGATCCAGACCCAAACCATCCAACCGGCATTTAAAATGCGGGGTCCGGGCACCGAGTTCAAAGCATCGAGAGTGGATTTACTTTGAGTGATGGCGTACCTGCCGAGTTCCACCTGGACAAAGACTTTGATAAAGCAACCGACGATGATGAACCAGAGAAGTGAGAATCCCTGTTCGGCCCCGAGTTTGGTGGTCACGATCAATTCTCCGGAGCCAACGATAGCCGCTGAGATGATCAGCCCAGGTCCAATGGATTTCAAAATTCCTCCAAATGATTCTGGAGCGTCCTTAATGGTTGATGAAGCAGGATTCATGGTGATGGGGTGAATGGAGCGGGATTGGGTTTGGATGGGTTATCAGAGGAACATCAGTCCAGTGGGACGATCCAGATATTGCGATAGGCCACTGGTCCATGGTCTCCCTGCAGCATGAGCGGCCCCCTGGGTTTTTCATCCTCAAATGTGGCGGCGCGGGTGGGACCGGACACCTCGACATTCTCGTGAATGGCGATTCCATTGTGAAGAATGGATTCGAATCGGGCGGGAGCCACTTTTTCACCATTGGGAGAAAAGCGGGGCGCCCGGAAGACGGCATCAAAGGATTGCCACGTGCCGGCGGGGCGGGAGGCATTGAATTTCGGGGCGAATCCTTCGAATCCGTGGTTTTCTTTCCATCTTTCATAGATGCCACCGCAATCGCCGGATGAGACGGACGATTTCCCGTAGGAATCCAGAATCTGGATTTCGTAACGTCCCTGCAGGTAAACTCCGGAGTTGGATCCCTGGGGGACAAGAAATTCCACGTGGACTATGGCATCCCCATGTTCGATCCGGGAATGAAGATTGACCGTTCGTCCTTTGGGGCCATTGATGAGAATGAGGTCCCGGTTTTCCTCATCCACTCTGCTGCCAGGGATTAACCGCGCTGGTTCATCGGGGTTCGAGCTGACAGACTGTGAAGTGAGCCAGTCGCCGGCATTCGTCTGCCAATGCTTCAGTGCATTAAGTTGGACGATGGCAGGTGCTCGGGTGGGAATGGACTGTCCGCTCACACCTGTCCACAGCGCACTGTGGAGCCATGCCAGTAACAGACCAGGATAGAGGAATTTTTTCATGAATGAGCGAGAATAATGGAATTGAGTGGAACCGGCAATGAACAATCGTTCGGCTCCAGATTGACAGTAATTCATGTTGCCAAATCCATGGCTTGGTTCCAAAGATGTTCCCGCATTGGATCATGGATCAACTCCGAGTTCACGAAATCTACAAAAGCATTCAGGGAGAAAGCACCTGGGCTGGACTCCCGTGTATTTTCATCCGCCTAACGGGGTGTCCCCTGAGATGCTCGTATTGCGACACGGCTTATGCTTTCAAAGGGGGAACAACCATGTCCCTGCCCAGTATTCTGGCGCAGATCCGCGAATTGGCATGGAAATGGATCATATGCTGCGGATCGGGTGGACCGGCACATTAAGTTGCCCCTGGTCGAGCTGACGGGTGGTGAGCCATTGGCCCAGCCATCCTGTATCGGCCTTATGGACGCCCTGGGACGGGATGGTTTTACCGTGCTCCTTGAGACCTCCGGAGCGATGGATACACAGTTTGTCCCAGACCATGTCCATACGATCCTGGATGTGAAAACGCCCTCGAGCGGGGAATCCCACCGGTTTCTTTCCGCCAACCTGCATTTCCTCAAACCCCATGATGAAGTGAAATTTGTTGTCTCAACCGAGGAGGATCTGGAATTCACCAGGCAATTCATCCAGAAGCATGCGATTGCAGAAAAATGCACCGTATTGGTTTCGTGGGCGGCTCCATTGGTGGAATCCCAGAAAGACAAATCCCTCAAAGTCGTTCCCGCTTCCATGGTTCCCGTGACGCGCCAGCGGGTGGTTGAGTACATTCTGCAGGAACAATTGCCGGTTCGATTTCAATTACAGATGCATAAATTCATCTGGCCCCCCGATCAGAAGGGAGTGTGATATCCATGTGCGAGGAATCCTTAAACACATTAAAGAAATACGAATCCCCCAATGTGACTTGGATGGATCCGGATGGAGGATGGCCAATCGTCTGGGAATCCGCGCATGGCTGCCATGTGATCAGTGCGGAGGGTCGCGAATACCTCGATCTGACCGGTGCTTTTGGTGTGGCCGTGACCGGACATGCCAACCCGGCCGTGGTCGCCGCCGGACAAAGCCAGATGGCAAAGTTGCTGCATGCCATGGGAGATGTGCACCCGCATCGGCTCAAAGCCGAACTGTGCCGGCAACTCAGCCAATGGACATTTGAAAAAATGGATGCCAGACCAGGGGATTCATGGCCGCAGCACACTATGCAACAGCGGTTTTGAGGCGGTGGAGACCGCTTTGAAAACAGCCAGACTCGCGACCGGTAAATCCCGGGTGATTGCTTTTGACGGTGGCTACCATGGGCTTGGATATGGGGCGCTCAATGCGACACACCGTGCCTATTTCCGCGATCCATTTGTGGGTCAGATCGCCGGATTTGGCCAATTCCTGCCATTTCCACTGGATGCTGACTGCATGGATCAAGTGATCTGTGAGCTTGAGGTCCTGCTTCGGGGTGGGGATTTTGGTGCGGTCATTATGGAACCATTTCAGGCGCGTGGAGGTATTCGGTTTCCAGCTGGAGGGTTTCTTGCTGCTGTCCGTGAGATCACCCAAAAATATGATGTGGCTCTGATATTGGATGAGATATACACTGGATTTGGTCGGACGGGGTGGTGGTTTGCCTGCGAGAGTGAATCCGTGGTGCCGGATATGATCTGCCTGGGGAAAGCATTGACCGGAGGCTTTCCGCTCTCTGCCTGTGTGGGGCGCAATGATTGGATGGAAAGGGCCTGGCCCAAGTCGCCGGGGGAGGCTCTGCATACCAGCACATTCCTCG
>JAJOIW010000163.1 GCA_021209225.1 Verrucomicrobiota bacterium | reverse complement strand
GGAGGCCGGAGGCGGCGCGTTTGCGGAAAGTGGCAAAGAGGGAGTCCACCGCTTTTTGCAGGAGCGTGTCGTAAACCTTCATGTCGCTGCCGTGATTGGTCTGCTGGTCGAAGAGATTGCAGAGCTGGCTGTAAACTTCCGCTTTGCCCGAGCAAAGGATGCGGTAGATGTCGAGAATCTGCTTTGGGTGCGCGAAGCCGAAGCGGACGTTGCCGTCGTCGAGCCAGAGATTGGCTTCGAAGCAGATGGTGGCGAATGAGGCATTTTTTTTTCGCGCGTGCTTTGGCCATTCGATATGATTCTTACAAAACGGCACAAATTTGAAAAGTATCATATTAGCGAGTCAGTTTTCCGGAAACAGGGAAAACTTCAGCAACTCTGGAGCTTACACTGGAAAAAGTATCGGGACTCTTCAATCCGGGCACCATCCCGACGGATGGGAGCGATCTTGCAAGGAATCGGGCGTATGATCTCGTGCCATCCTCAGAGTACAGGCTAAAAATTCTGGCTGCCCCGCTTTCCGGGTGGTCTCACCGGGCATGCATATTTGGCGTTACTCCCGTTTCCATCCGGTTTAAAAATGGGTCCCATGGAATCCGGGATATCGGAAAGGCGGTTTTGGAAGTCCTGTGCTCTGGGGTGCCTGGCAGTGCCTCGCGCTCTGCGTTCAGTGGTGGCACAAGATGTGGTCCCGGAGAGCGAACCAGAGCCACTTATGCCTGAGGAGTGGATTGTGGACATCCATCAGCACACCTGGTATCTGGGACGCACGGATGCGGAGTTACTTCGTCACCAGAAAGTCATGGGTGTCTGGAAAACAATTCTTCTGCCGGCCGGACGCTCAGTCATCCGGGAATCCACTCACTCCGGTCAATCCAATGGCTTGGATGCGACTGTCAATGGCAATCGCAATGCCTATGAACTCGCCTGCCAGCACCCGGATCACTTCGTCTTTTTTGCCAATGAAATTCCGGGACTGCCTGACACCCGGCGCGTGCTGGAACACTGGCTGAGACTTGGGGCCGTCGGAATCGGGGAACAGAAATTCAACATCGCCGTCGACTCTCCCGCCATGAGGGAAATCTATGCCATCGCCCGCGAATTTTCCGTCCCAGTCCTCATGCATTTCCAACAGGGCGCATACAATCACGATCTCCTCAAATTTCATCATGTGCTCGAAGAGTTCCACGATGTCCATTTCATTGGCCATGCCCAAACCTGGTGGGGGAATATTGATAAAAATCACGACCAGAAAATCCTTTACCCCCCAGGTCCCGTCGTCCTGGGGGGGGTCACCGATGAACTTCTCAGAAATCATGGAAATCTCTTCGCCGACCATTCCGCAGGATCCGGACTCAACGCACTTTTGAGAGATCCGGACCACACCCGGGAATTCCTCCACCGCCAC
The DNA here is from genome assembly GCA_021209225.1 of Verrucomicrobiota bacterium. Taxonomy (GTDB): domain Bacteria; phylum Verrucomicrobiota; class Verrucomicrobiia; order Limisphaerales; family JAJOIW01; genus JAJOIW01. The sequence continues at coordinate 14,549 of JAJOIW010000163.1, read as the reverse complement.
CAGGATCAACTGTTATTTGGCAGTGATTGTCCGGATAAATTGGGTGCCGGTCCCAGCTGCCATGGCACGCAAATCCTCAAAACCATCCGCCAATTCTCACCCAGCCCGATCATCACAGGCAAAATCCTCAGCTCCAACGCCCGACGCCTCTTCCGAATCTGATATTCGCCATCGCCTACCCGGAAAATTTCCTCATTCACATGGGCCATTGAGAGGGAAAAATGACACCCACAGAAATGTGAATCGAGGCGGGTGACTCCAGGAACCAACTGAACGATGGCTGTCTTTGCCGAAAGGTGGCTGCTTATGAAGCTGTGATCCGCTCCAGCAGGCTGCCCGGCTGGGCGAAACGTCTTTCCACCTTCAGAAGTCTTTCTTTCCAATGCAGCCCCGCCGAATACCCACCTGGTTCACCGTTGCTGCGAACCACCCTATGGCATGGGATCAGCAGGGGAATCGGATTCCTTCCGCAGGCGTTTCCCACAGCCCGCGCTGCCATTGGTTTCCCGACCGCCGTTGCCAACTCCTGATAAGTCACTAATTCACCACCCGAAATCTCCAGTAGTTGGCGCCATACCCTCTGCTGAAAGGCAGTACCCGAAGTTAAATCCAGCGGAAATTCAATCCTGTTCCTGCCTTCCTGCCCGTATAATAAACGCTCCACCACCCGTTCCAGATCCCTCCCGTAACCCATCCCTTCTCCAGCCTCTCCCACATCCATCTGACCCAATCGATCCAGGGCACCCGATCCCGGCAAAAACAACTGCGACAACCCCGCCTCCGTGAATACTCCCACCCACTCGCCATACTCATTCGAAAACCGGTGCTCCATCATCCTGCCGTTCATCTCCAACCTTCTCACGAATTCTTTATCATCAGGTAAATCGTACTCACGATCAGCGCAAAAAATATAAATAAAACAATCTTCCGGTTCCTTGCCACTCCCTTCTCAAACTGAAGCTTTTTCATTCCCTCCAGATTCCCCGCCGCTAAATACTTCAGAAACCGACTGTCCTCATCCGTCGGCGATCTGGGGTCATCCCGACTCTCCCGCACAAATTGACTCAAACTCTTCGACAAATCATCCTGGCGGGGCATCAGTGGAGATGGTTTGGCAGCTGGCTGTTTGACTGTGTGGCTGGCTGTTTCCCGCGGGGGGGGAGTCTGGTTGATTTGGGGGGCTGGGGTGTGGCCCAGCCGGTATTTGTCCTGGTCGCCCGGGTTTTGAAAAAGTCGGGGTCGCTTTTTCAGCAGCGATGTGGGGTCGATGAACGGGTTGGAAATCGGAGTGGGAGCTTCGCCTTTCTCAACTTTTCGCCGAGCTTTTTCCAGTTGATGGATTTGCCTTTCGACTTCCGCGATTTGGGATCGGAGTTTTTTTTCCTGATTGCCTAAGGCGTCATTTTTCGGTGAGAACCAGGACATAATTGCGAGGTGAAGCGGTCAAAAGGTTCAGGATGTGGGAGTGATTGCCTATTGAAAGATGAGGAAAAGAATCCCGACGACCAGGATGGCGAGGGCGAGGGGCCAGGTGAGGGCGAAGCCAAGCTTGCATAAGTATTTGAGATTATGACCATTGAGTGGCAGTCGCTCCAGGGGGGTGCCATCGGCGGATTCTGGCAGGATGACTTCCTCAGGTCCATTGAGAGCGGATCGGAGAATTTTGGGATATTTAGCTAATTGGCGATTCCATTCCGACCTGGATTTTTCGAGGTCTATGAGGGCTGCTGTGAGTCGGGATTCGAATTCTTTTTCTGGCCATTCCGAGGATTGGAGATCGGTGATGACGGCGAGCCTCTCTTTGAGTTCACCGATATTTTTATTCATGGAGCGGAGTTCCTGTTCTTTGATTTTGTGGGCTTCGGAGAGAATCTCAATGCCTCGGGTCATTTTGAGCATGAGTTCCTGGCGGCCCTGACGGAATTCTATCTGCCTTCGGCGGGATTCCTCGATGATAATGGTCTTTTTATGTAATTTCTCTTTCTCCTGTTCCAGTTCCTGAATTTTTTTCCGGTATGCTTCCGCTTCTTCCTGGAGATTTTTCGGGTCTTTGGGGTCGAAGGTCACATGAGATGGAGCGGGGGCGGGGCCAACGGGTGTGTGATCGCCCTGCTCCAGATCCTGGTCAACGAAGTCTGCGGAATATTTATCTTTTCCCATGATCTCTTTTTGTATTCAGCATTGGAGGATAATGCAAAGAAAGTCGGACGAGCGCCAGTCCGGGATATTCACAATCCTGAAAATCAAGGTTTTACCTCCCGGAAAATGCCCGGATTCGCCAGCACTTGGGATCCGGCCCTGCATTTGAGGAGTCAAATCGAAATCCCAGACACAATCGCCGGCCATCAGTGCCGTACAGTGGGGGAAAAAACTCACGGATTCATTGTGCCTCTCACAGAATTACAAAGATCACAAAGTGTGTTTGACACCCTATCGAGGCACCAGGGGAGGGAGATACATCGGAATGTGCCTGTATGTTTCCCATGCAGCCGTGCATCACTTTGGTATCTGACAAGATCCAGTCGGGGCAAATTACAAAAAAAACACGAATAACAGATACCGAAAATCAGAGTACACTGAATTTAAACCGACATATTGCCCCGGGTTATCAGGTATTGAATATCACTGACCGGAAAAGAGATAGAACTGCAGCTTCTCTGAAAGAGGCAGAAAGATTTCCTGAGCTGCTTTCTGATGAACCGGGTGCTCATTATATCGTTGCCGGGAGTCCTCGTCCTCGAAGGTCAGGATGAAGCATACATCATAACTGGTGTCCAAGTAGGGGTTTTCCGGACCGGTGGCAGGTCCTGCAACCGCGCTTTTAACTTCTGGAATCAATTTCCCAAAGTCATACACTGCATCAATCACCTTTTGCCTCAGACACGCATCACCTGAGTTCTTCAGCCAAACCAGACCGATCTGGTGAAGCTTTGCCTTTGAATGATTTCCAACATTTTCATCGGAACCGGTCAAGTTGCTTGAATTCATCATCATATTTAACGGTTAATTTGTTTGAAATGGGCTGACGACAGGACCTGCTTCAGGTTCGGTGCGAATGGATCAGACAACTGGTGTGGTGCCGCCGTCAATCACATATTCCGCACCGTGAATGGAAGCAGCCCGGTCGGATGAGAGAAAGGTTGTGAGTTCGGCGACCTCCCATGGCCAGGCGGGGCGCCCGATTGGGATGCCTCCCAGTGAATCCAGAATGCTTTGTCGAGCCTCAGCTTCGCTGAGGTTGCTGCTTTCGGCGATCCGTTTCACCATCTCCTGCGCCGACTCTGTGTAGATCCAGCCCGGTGAGATTGAGGTGACCCGCACCCCCTTCGGACCGATCTCCTTCGCAAGTGCTTTACTGTATGTGGTCAGAGCCGCTTTGGCGGCGGCATAGGCAGTGGTTGATTCCGGGAGCGGCAGTCTTCGCTGAATGGAGGAGATATGAATGACCACGCCTTTGCCTCTTCCAATCATTCCGGGAACGAACGCGCGATCCAGTCGCACTGCTGCCAGGAGGTTGAGGTTGAGCTCCGCAAGCCACAACTCATCCGTCAATGCAGCAAAGCCTCCCCCAGGTGAAGAGGATCCGCCCAGATTGTGAACAAGAATGTCCACTCGATCCCAAATCCGTCTCACGTGATCGGCAAATGCTTCAACTCCCGCGCCAGTTGAAAGATCAGCTCCTATGAATCGGGCCGGGTAATCCGGTGTTTCCGGCGCGGAACGGGCCGTCGCAATGATGTCCGCTCCTGCTCTGGCCATGCGGTTCACAATAGCCAAACCCGCCCCTTTCGTGCCTCCCGAGACGATCACCTGCTTGCCTGAAAGTTCGGATGAATCAATGTGAAATTGGGGCCCATTCATTGGTTCGGGAGTCGAGAGTTATTTCCGTTGTCATCCATCTTCCAAAGCTCCAGCCCAACCCGGCTTCCCGGGAAGTTGTCTGAGGCGACAAGGAAGTCGGTGCAGAGGCCTGCCTTTCCATTTGCAGACACGATTTCTTCCTCAGGATGAATCTCGCGCACAATTTTGGTAATCCATTCACTGATCTCAGCTGCCCCCGGTATTGGCGGTTTGCATGCCGCACCCAAGCGTCTTTCTCGAAGCACTCCTCCGATCCGTCGATCCCATCCGCCGAGACCAAGGCAAAACAGTCTTGCTCAACCTCAGGAATCCTTATCCGCCCAGCGGAGTGAAAAATGTTTTGTATGATGAATCTAGACATAGGTCCATTTTTACAGACACTTACAAAATGGCAAGAACCCACAAAAAAGTAAGTAACCCACCTGGTGGAAAAAATGTTGAATGGACCCCGCTCACGGCGGCCCAGGGAGTGGAGGATGCAATCCAGCTTCTGGAAGGGCGTTGGAAGCTGCGCATCATATTTCAGCTTTTTGGTGGCCAAATGCGGAGATTCTCTGAATTGGAACGTGCCATACCCGAAGTGTCTCAAAAAATGCTGGCCCAGCAATTAAGGCAACTTGAAAGGGATGGAATCGTCAGCCGTAAAGTGTATCCCGAAATTCCGCCGAAGGTGGAGTATTCGTTGACTGAATGGGGACAATCCCTCTGCCCTGTCATGGACGCCATGTTGAAGTGGGCCACGATGAGAGATGTGCAGGACTATTCCGGCGCCAAGCATGGACAGGGGAATAATGGTGCCAGTCCGATGTGAAAATCCCAAACTTGAGTGCTTACCTTCGTCATAGCTTCTGAAAATGCCGGAGACCGACCAGCCATCCTCTATGGCCTGATAGAAACTTGTCGGGATCTGGGAGAATTGCACCTGTGCCTGATTCGGCATCACGACAAAAGAGGCCAGCTTCTAACGCTCCCGGTCGAAGTGCCGCAGTGCATCGGCGACGATTCTGGCGTTGGCGGGATGCTTCAGCAAGCACGACCCGCTGCCCTGATCCAGCCATTTGTCGATTTGCTGCGAAAAGCGCTCGTGGTTCTCGTCCTCTGTCTTTTCGTCCCGCGGCAATGGATAGTGTTTCATCCACGCCTCCCGCTCCGCTTTCCACTGATTCAGTTTCGCCCTCAGCAGGGAATTGGCCAGTCGCCACGGGACGAAAACCCATGCCTCGCCCTGCGGATTGAAATAGGGGCTCGCAATGGAGGGCGGACATTCCTGTCCCCCATTCTCCAAGCTGCGGGTTGGAAAACCCGCTTTCCGTTGGCTCCCGATTAAAAATATTACGGCGCAGCGTGTTCCAGGTGACCCCGCAGGAAAAGCCGATTCAGATTTCTGACATGACTTCGCTCCATGGTCTGGTGCTTTTGTCCCTCACCACGTCGTATTGATGATGGATGGCGAAAGGAACTTTCGAGCCATCGTTCCTGATGAGGTTGCCCTCGAGTTGGAGCGTGAATGGCTGGTCGCGGGAGATGACTCCAGCAATTTTCCCGGAGATGACCTGGAGTTTGGTTTTCACGATGTTTCCCCCCGCCATGCTGTTGATTGTTTCATATGGCCGGGCGGCGATATGTATTGGAAGCTTCCGCGCGGCGGCTTCAGGATCCTCCGTTCCATCGTCGTATGTCACCCCCAATTTGGTGAACTCTGCCTCAGTATAAAGGAATCCCGTATCCGAGTAGTCGATCCGGATGGAGTAGGGAGCACGGGTCCTTATGGTGCCACCAAATACACCAGTCATCTTCATATGGGTATCGATGGAGACAGCCGGTTGCGGCCCCGCGGCTGGCACAGTGGCGGCTGCTTCAACAAACATCACCGTATCCATCCTGTAGGAAAGTCCAGGTGACCCCTCTTTGCTCCGATTGCAGGACAGAATCAGGGCACAGGAACCCAGCAGGCATAACAGGCCTATGGTCGCTTTCATCATGGCTCCAGGTTCACGCATTTCGACGATTGGGACTGGGATTCACCTCTTCACTTGAGTCAAGTCCATCTACACGCAAAGAAATCGGGATTTCAAGGACTTTTTCAAATATGTCATCCAGGTGGAGCAGGGATCCGGGCCATAGGCGAGGTCTGGAGAATTCTAATCTCCCCCCGAACGGAAATGAAAAATGGGATTCTCACACAGAGAATGAGATTGGATCCTCAAATCGTCACCCATCATCCTGGTGGCCATAGTGCCATTGTGAGAGTCCATCTCACATTGCATAAGTTTCACACCCACAAGGACACTTAGAAACACATTGGGGAGGTGGGATCGGAATGAGGATTATTCTATCCGGGGTTGTGGCTGTCGGCACCGTTGCATCCGTGCGGCGAAATCCCGCAGAAATTCGAGTCTCCAGCGATTGACGGATTTGGCGCCCGCGTGTTCTCCCTCCTGCAGGTGTGGGTCCAGACTGTCCGTCCACCAGTGAGGTAATTCCGTGGATGGCTGGAATTGCTTATGGCGATCCGGGTGGACAGCACGGATTCGCCCGGACATTCCGTCTAATGCTTCAAGAGAACTCACTAAGGAGAATTCATATGTTCTGGCAGCTTTCGGACTGAACCGGAATCGCAGGGTCTGGTCAGGTGCCACAAACCCTTTCAAAGCCTGGTTCTCCACCAGAAGCTGGGACGTGAAGCCGGTTTGGGCAGGCTGAGGCAGTGGGAGTGCCAGTTCGAGAATACCAAAGATCTCCATGTGGTCTCCCTCCTGGGGGAGGTGGTTCATGTGCACATGGGGTCTTTTCCAGGCTCTGACAAATTGCCCGCCCCAACCGGGTTGATCCGGGGATTCAGGATGGCCCCTGAGCAACCAGCTGACGGATGGGGTGTCGCCCATTTTAATGGTGCCTTCAAGCTGGTTCTGGAAAAACTGCCCCAGATGTCCGCATGGAGCAATGTTGCGTGCGACGAATCCTTTGTTGTCCCAGCCATCGGACATGTCCCCGCCCACAAACCAGCCTCGATATGTGGAGTTGGATTCGATCATCCATAAACCGGGGAAGTGAGACACGATGAACTGATAGGCATCCGGGCTCCATTTTTTATTTGGCCCGCCAATCCAGTAAACCCGCAGGCTGGGTAAGATTTCCGGGGCATCAGCCAAGGCTTGAGCGAGGTCCTCCAAACCGCCCCACACCAGGACGTGCAAAGGGCGTGGATCCTTTTTTTGTGCGCATTGAATGATCCAGTTTGAGCCTTCAGTTGGGGAGTTAATTCCAGCGTAGCTGGCGACTTCAGTGGCGCCCTGCTTGGATATGGAGCGCAGGTGGTCGGGGCTGGGGTAGTGATTTGAATAAGATTTGAGATGACCATAATCCCGGGCGTAGTGGTCAATGACCTCGAGGATATGCCGGCGGCGGCCGGGTCCATAAGGTGATGAGATCAATCCCTCAATATCCAGAATGTCCGCATAGACCAGGAGGTGGATCAGGGATTGGAAGTCATCGGGATCTGTCCCGCCAATGTCAGTCGACACAACCAGCCTGTGCCGAACCCCGTTCAAAGCACCCCCATCCGCAATGGGGTCGGCTGGAAACAGGGAGATGCTCCCGCTCAGAATCCAAACCAGCATGGTATAAGCCGTGAGCAGAATGTAGGGCGGTTGCCTCCTTCGACTCAACGGGTTCCCGAGATCCTGAAGTTTTGCAAATGGGTTGGGATGATTCATCATTCCGTTCATGTCTGCGGATTTCTGATTATGCTGATTCTGCGGGCCATAGCTTTTGTTCCACCAGTTGTTGAGTGGCGGTTGCCGCCCAGTTTTTATTGGCTGCCGGGGATGCGGGACTGGGGTGGAGCATGCGGCCAATGGAAATAGAGCCCCTGCTGAGCGCTTCAGATAGTCGCTTTTCCGCAAATCCGCCAATACCGACCGCGTGGGTGATATTGAGAATCCGGCAAACCTCACGCAGGTGGGAATCGCAGGCGCTGGTGACCATTCGCAGAGGCTCAGCTCCAATTTTGTCAGGCGTGATATTGCTGCCGGTTTCGCTCAGAAACCCCAGTGGACAATAATTCAAAACGTAATGCTGGGCGAAGAAGCGTTCAGGGGTTTCAAACCGCGATTTGAATAACCCCCAGAGTCGGCGGCCACTGACTTCGGATCGGGGGCAATCCCATCCCAGAATAGGGCGTTTGGGATGCTGCACCGCCGGCTTGTTGATTGTTCCCCGGATTTGCAGCCAGTCTTTGACTGCCGGCAACTCCCCGAATGGGATCCCGGTTTGCATCATGCCGAATGGTCCGGGATTCATGCCCAGAAACAGGGTGGTTGCTCCCAATCCCGCATATCGGGTGATATAGTCCGCATGTGCCTCCCACGCATAGTCCAGCGGATTGTAAACCACATGAACCGGGAAGGGGAACTTGAGCTGATTCAGTGTATCCGACAGCTCGGATGTCGATTGCAGCATGGCTTGGACAATTCCTGACTTTTTTTGGATTCGCGGCATGGGATGCGGAATAGGAAAAGCGTATATGAACTAAAATGATGGATGAGTGGAGGAAATGTCAACGGGGTTATTGAGATTGGTGGTTGCGGGATAGCAAGGAATGCGGGAAAACTGTGGCACTCGATCATGAGATTGCTCATAACTAACGATGATGGATGGGAAGCACAGGGCCTGACAGCTTTAGCTGATGCCATGAGTGAGCTCTGTGACGTTGTCGTTGTGGCCCCGGCAGAACCACAGTCGGAATGCAGCCACCGGGTTTCAACGCGCGACAGGATTCAGGTGGATGAAGTGCGTGAGGGTGTCTTCCGGGTAGCGGGCTCACCGGCAGATTGCGTGCGATCGCGCTGCGCTCCCAGGTTGCCGATAGAATCGGAGCCATTGACTGGGTGCTCAGCGGGATCAATCATGGAGGGAATTTAGGCGTGGATCGCTACATCAGCGGAACGGTTGCCGCGGCCCGCGAGGCCGCCATCCTCGGAAAACCCTCAGTGGCCTTCTCCCACTACCTCAGGCGGGGCATACCCATTCATTGGCAGACCGTCGCTCAATGGGCCAGGACTGTTTTCACAGGAATTCTCGATCATCCGGTCGAACCCATGACCTATTGGAATGTCAACTTCCCGCATCTGGAGAACCAGTCCGATTGTCCACTGATCCGGGATTGTCCTCCGGATAACCTGCCTTTGGACGTTTGTTTTGAAAATGTGGGACCGGGCCAGTTCTACTATTCCGGCTCGTATCCTGAGCGGCCCCGCTCACCTTGGAGCGATACCCATCACTGCTTCGATGGCCATATCACGCGCACTTGTCTGACATTATAAATCCTGTTTTTCCCATGACACGCCCCTCGATTTGTTACTCCATAGCTGACCAGGATTTCGAGCGAACCAAATCGGTTGGAATCTTCAATCTCTCCATGGGGCTCCTTCGCTCACTCATCCATGAACCGGGAATCGAAAAAATCCACGTTCTCACCAACCCGACACAAAAAAAACTTTTCCCCGCGGATGGCATTCCCAATCTGTCCTGCTCGACCCACCCCGGGCCAACCCGCGGAAAACTCCGGCGATTGCTCTGGGATCAGTCGGGTGTCTATTCAGCTGCCAGAAAATCCCATTGTGACTGGTTGTTTCTCCCCAAAGGATTCATGAGTTTTGTTCGCCGATCGCCAATAAAAACTGCCGCCTATGTGCATGATGCCATGCACGACCACTACAAACGTCTCTACCCGTCGGCCGTCTCATCGCGTGAGGCCACATATTTTGAACGCTGTTTCAACGCAACCCTCAGGCACGCGGATGTCATCTTCACCAACTCAGAATACACAGCCGGTGAGGTCCAGCGCATGGCAACCTCATTGGGAATCCCCCAACCACGCGTCCTGACCTGCGGCATCGGATTCAATCCGGTCGAAAGTCATGTGGTCTTTAAAGAGAATCGTATTGTTGTTTTAGCCGGTCGGTTCCCACACAAAAAAACCCGGATGGCCCTGGAATTTTTAGACCGCTGGCAATCAGAATCCGGCAACCAATGGGGAGTCGACTGGATTGGATCCTTCCCTGACGGGGTCGCGGTTCCCTCCCGTCCCAATTGGTTCCGACACAGCCGATTGCCCGATGAAGATTTCCACGACATGATCCGCCGCGCCCGGGTCCTGGTCTTCACAAGCGACTATGAAGGATTCGGCATGCCTCCGGTGGAGGCGACTCTCCTGGGGACCATGCCAGTCTACTCTGCTATTCCTGCCACGCTCGAAGTCATGGATGATGTGGGTTTTGCCTTTGAGAATGATAATTTCGATTCTTTTTCCATGGCCATGCAGTCGGCCCTGCACACCGATCAGGATGTTCTTATCCAGTGGGGTGAGGAATTGTTGCTCCGCCATTCATGGAAACGTGTGGCCCAGCGTGTCATGCATGCTTTAAGCAGTGCATAGTTTGAGTATTCACTTGTAACAAATCCCTGATGGAAAGCATCTCCTTCTTTGTGCGGGCGGGCTGGTAAACGCACACTTCATTCAGATTATTTTCTGATATATCCCGCTGGTATTTGGCCATTTGTGCACTTATATCTCATTAAATGAATCATCCGGAGCAGATATAGTTTGGATGCTTTCCCAACTGGAATCTTGTACTGACTTGTTTTCAGAATGCTCAGGCATCGATTGAGCCAGTTTTCATATCATGAACTTTATGAAAGACAGAAACGCCTGGATTATTCCACTGATTGCTGCGGCGATCATCGCCTTCATGGGGCTTTGGTCCCGCGGGCGGGTGGGAGCTGAATTGCGATCCGGCCTTTCTGATGAACTGAAGACCATTGTCCATGCCAACAGCACGGCTGTGGAAATCTGGCTGGAGAACCAGAAACGCCTCGTCTCTCTCCTCGCCACAGACCCGGAGGTCCAGGACTGCATCAACCTCGTCCTCGATGAATACGATGCAAACCCAACTCTCGACATCGCTGATCTCATTCAATTTCCATCTCCCTCGCTTCTCGTCGGTCAGATTGAGTTCTCCAGAGTGGTTGGAAACCGCATGCTGGTCCTCCGCTACCCGGACGCTTTTCTCATGTCGTCCAATGGATTTGTGATTGCTGAGAGTGCCCAGCAGAAGAAATGGCTTGGGGTGCGGTTTTTTCACGAAGAGGCACATCCATATCGCCAAGCCTTGGCTCAGGGCCAGCCTGTGATCCTCACATATGAGCACTCCGGATTCCCGAATTCCCCGAAGAAAGCCTCAATTCCCGGAGAATCGCTCACATTTCCAGAGGTTTCGATGCATGTGCTCGTCCCCATATTTGACCATCAGGGTCAGGCTCGCGCTCTGCTTGGGGTCGTACTCGATTCGGCCAGGGAATTTTCGCGCATCCTTTCTGTGGCCCGCAAAGGATTATCTGGCGAATCCTATGCCTTTGACTCGCACGGTCGGATGCTTTCAAGCAGCCGGTTTGATGCACTGATGCAGGGGCTTGGTCTCATTCGGGATGCCGGCCAGAACCTGGTTCTGCACGATCCGGGAAAGCCCCTTTCCCAAGCCAGTGATGTTCCCGCGGATCTATCCCAGCGACCCCTGACCTACTTTGTCGAGCAGGCAACCGTCGGGCAGGAAAATGGAATCCAGATTGAGGGAGTGCGCGACTACCGTGGTGTTCAGGTTGTCGGGGGATGGAAATGGTTTCCTCAATACCAATTCGGCATCGTCAGCCAGATCGATCAGGAGGAGGCCTGCCGATCATTGCAGGTCCTCAGCCTGGTGTTCATCTGCCTCTTCCTCACCATGATCCTCTTCGCTCTCGGGTTAGGGTGGGTCTCCTGGTTTCATATGACTACCGGACGACGATTGGACTTGCTCCAACTCAACGCACGCCAGTTGGGAAATTACACACTGCAGGAAAAAATCGGTCAAGGTGGCATGGGGGTTGTGTATCGCGCATGCCATGCTTTGCTGCGCCGGGAAACCGCCATAAAACTCCTTTCCCCCGAGGTTGCCAATGGTCTGGAAATCGCCCGCTTCGAAAAAGAGGTTCAGCTCACCTGCCGGCTCACCCACCCGAATACCGTCCAGGTCTACGACTACGGTCATACGCCCGACGGGATCTTCTACTACGCCATGGAGTACCTCCCCGGAATAAATCTTCAGGATATGGTGGTGGATTTCGGACCTCAATCCGATGCCCATGTCATCTACATCCTCACCGCCGTCTGTGAATCCCTGCATGAAGCCCATTCCCTTGGCCTCATTCACCGCGACATCAAACCTCCCAATATCCTGGTCTGTGAACGAGGTGGATTGCCTGAAGTCGTCAAAGTCCTCGACTTCGGACTGGCCCGCGAATTCAAGCCGGGTATGCACCTCTCCATTTCGGGTAAGAAATCCCATAGCCCCACAGGCACACCGAATTTCATGTCCCCTGAATCCATCATCAATGCCGACCATGTCAATCACCTGAGCGACATATACGCCATCGGTGCTCTCGGGATCTATTTATTAACCGGGGAATATTTATTCCCGCATGCCGAAACATCTGAAGCCATCTGCCAGGCACAGATGGCTGAAATTCCTGCCAATGCCTCCTCCAGGCTCAATCGTCCAGTGTGTCCGGTATTGGAATCGACCCTGATGTTGTGCCTGGCCAAAAATCCCCTCGAGCGATGGCAGTCCATCTGGGATGTATTGCAAAACCTGCAGCGGTCACCAGAGGCATCGCGCTGGGGACTCACTCAGCGTGCGGAATGGTGGGCCAATGCACACGGGGACTCCTCCCGTTCCACCCCCGCGGCCATGGATGAACCGGAATCTCTCCCCACAGAACATTGTGCTGTTTCCTGACGCACATCCATTTCATTCATGTTGGCGTATCAGTGAATTTTTTGTGTCTGAGCAATGATGGAATGTGATATACCTGAGTCTGGACATGGGAATTCATTCAGACCAGTGGATACGCCGGATGGCGAAAGAGCATAAGATGATCGAACCTTTCGAGGAAAGTCAGGTCCGGTACTCAGCCGATGGCGCTAAAACAATCAGTTATGGTGTCTCCAGCTACGGGTACGACCTGCGCGTCAGCGACCATTTCAAAGTCTTCACCAACGTCTACAACACAGTCGTTGACCCAAAGCATTTTGATGAGAAGTCCTTTGTCGATATCCAGACTCAGGTCTGCATCATCCCACCCAATTCATTCGCTCTGGCACGCAGTGTCGAATACTTCAGAATACCCAGAAATGTTCTCACCATTTGCCTGGGAAAGTCCACCTATGCGCGCTGTGGAATAATAGTGAATGTGACTCCATTTGAACCGGAATGGGAGGGGCAGGTGACATTGGAAATCTCCAATACGACTCCTCTGCCCGCTAAGATTTATGCCAATGAGGGATTAGCCCAGGTCTTGTTTATTGAAGCGGCTGAAGTGTGCCAGACATCCTACAGGGATCGTCAGGGGAAATACATGGGGCAGACTGGAATCACCATCCCCCGCTTATAATTTCCCATGCTTGTGATGACAGCTAATTTTATGTCCTGTGAGCCGAATGAGCGCACTTGGGACATTTGTGATTTATGAAGAAATGTTGTGAATGTTCTGCTGTATTTCCTTCAGGAAATGATGCTCCGGTGCGTCAATGCCCGAAATGTGGATATGAACCGGTGATTGATTGTGATCTCTGGGCCGATTGGGATGACAAGAGATTCCAGGAGGTGGTTCGACTGCTCACGGGCCCTGATTCAAGACCCTTGTCATTGGAAGGATTTCTGTTCCACGCCCTGGACCAGGCCCGGAAACCCCGCTTCAACAACCGGATTTACATCCTGCTCTCAACTCTCCTGGTGCTGGGGGTGGCAGATTGGTTTCCCTGGGGGTTTGTTCCAGCTTGGTGGTTGATCTTTCTGAGCTTTTTCCCGTTCTACTTCATCGCCCGGGAATGCACGGTTTTGAATGAGGCCACGATCCGGCGCTGTGCCACCGGCGCATTCCGGGCATGGGTTGAGTCCGATCGTGCTCTTTCCAGTCTGGTCCACGAGTCCTCACCAACTCCCGATCAACCCAAGGCACATTCCTATACTCACTGGATCATGGTCGATGATCCCATAACCCAAAGATTCCTCACCCATTTGCCGGGAATCCCCCTGGAAAACTGGCTCATCATGAACATTGACCAGCTCGAGCCAGAACATATGGAAGCCCTCCAGACTAAACCCGATGCACCTCTCTTCCTCCTTCACTCAGACGCCATCACAGGCAGCGATATGTTTGGCAAATTGAATTCTCGATTTCCGATGAAATCCAGGGCGGATTCCTGGGTCGATCTGGGCTGCACGCGGGACCATACGGCCACAGTGCGTCAGAAAGTAAGCTGGGGACCGCACCCGATGTCCATCCATGCTTTGCCCATCAAGGATCTGGCCGAACGCCTGGAGGCAGCTGTCGGGGCCCGGACGCCTCTCAATCTGGCCTAATCCATCCGCCGATCCCGCTCGCCGGACCTGAAATCCAGAAAGACCTCGGTATCGTGGGTTTCCAGGTTCACCAGATGGAATGAAGCGGCATTCCCCAGCGCATCAATGCCCTTCCCCCTCAGCTATCGTCGGCCGCATTCTGTCCTCCCACCAGGCATGGAATCCAGGTCAGGTACACGCTCGTCGACATACCCACGCGGAACATCTGGTCGTTAACTTCCTCCGCCA
>JAJOIW010000057.1 GCA_021209225.1 Verrucomicrobiota bacterium | reverse complement strand
GTGACTTTCTGGTTTGCCGGCTCGTTGAGGATGACAACCTCCAATGGTTTCACAATCAGATCGACCTCGCTTGTGAACACTTCAAAATCTTTGGCCTTTCCCTGCAGCTTGTATGTTGCAGAGTCGGATACTTGGATATTTTTCGAGAATGAGATTCGGGCTCAGCCTGTTTGGCATGGGCTCGCCATTTTTGAACCACTGGTAGGCGATGGTTTCCGAACCGATAATTTTGGCTGAAAATGCCACGGTCTGTCCAACGAGTCCGATTTTGGGCTGGGGTTGTTGTTCCACTTTGAGGGCTCCTTCGTATGTCGTGAGCCGTCCATTCAATGATTGAACAAAGTTGAGGGAATTGGACACCTGCACTGAATAAATTCCGGAATCCAGGGTTTTGACTTCGGCAATGGTATAGGTGCGGCTTGTGGCTCCCTGGATTGGGTCTGTGCCTTTGAACCACTGGTATGTGAGGGCTCTTTCGCTGATTGCCTCCACTTCAAACGTCACCGATCCTCCAATGAGAACTTCATATGAACCTGGGTTGCGTGTTATGAATATGCCCTGCCTGTTGAGTTCCAACTTGATTGGATCGGATTCCAATTGAGCATCTGGTGCCTTGATTTTCAATACATACTGCCCTTCGTTGGCCACGGAAAATGCGTTGATGGTCAAGGTGGATTTGTTCGCAAAAGTAACTGGGGATCCATCTTTAAACCATTGGTATTGAAGTGCAACAGGCTCCTGCATGACAATGTCCACCCACAAGGTGACACTTTGACCTGCATGAAGAAGTTGATCAGCTATCTGATCCACTATTTGGATGGCCCCTGGCAGCACCGTCACTTCTGCCTTCTCACTCGTGACCGTCGAGACAGAATCAGTCACCTCAACATAATACGTTCCCGATTGCTTTAACCGGATGGATGACAGACTGAGTATGGGACTATTTGAATTAGCGATGGGTATATCGTTCTGATACCATTGATACTGGGGTGTCCCGGAGGTGATGACGCTCACACTCAAAGACGTGTTTGCTCCCTCCTGAACAGTCAGATCCCCAGGTTGGGTCACTATCTTCAGGCTGGATGCCGGTGCCACCCTAAGAATAACCGGGCTACTTTTGGTGAATCCCGTCTCATCTGTCACAACGACATGGTAGCGCCCACTATCGGACAACTTTAACGGAAAAAAATCCAGGTTTGGAAAGACCGCATCGGACAGGATTGCTTCATTTTTAAACCATTGATATTGAAGCGTGCCTTGGCCTTGTGCCCCGACGATCAATGAAAGAACCTGACCTTCATTCACCACAACTGGTGCTGTTGGAGGATTTGTTATTTGTGGCACTCCCCCAACATCCATGCCTGCCATCACAACCAGGATGGCAGGCAATATCTTTCTCAATATTCGTTTCATCGTTTATCCTACTAAAAATTGTTTAATGACGATTCCTATAAAATGGTTCATGATCATTGGCTTCCTGCTCCAGGAACCCGGACCCGGAAAAACTGACCTGAATTCTCCAATTTATTTATTTCCAATAAATAGACAGTTTCGTGAGAACCGTCAGAGTCCTGCACAACTTTCCAATTTCCCGAATTCAAATCCCCGGTTGATTCGAGTGCGGTGCCTCCAAACCAACGAATCTCAAGCATGTCTGCTTTCCGGTTCACGACAAGATGGGTGTGAATCATGTCGCTCCTGGGCTGAGAAAGTGGTTGGCTGTCTGATTCCGGTACTGCTTTGAATGATTGCGGTACAAATGCTGGAATGACATCCGACAATCCGGTTTTATTTGTTCCGAGCTGATATACTGCCCACTGTTCTTCATCGGTCAGATTGCGATTCCATATAGTGAGTTCATCAATTAATCCGTTCCAGAAGGACTGATCCCATGCCGGATGGGTCTGGAGATCGTCGAGTCGAGCCCCAATTCCCAGAGATGGAATGAGGGGGTTCGAGTGGATGTATGCTGTTGGCTGGCTGCGGACCAATCGTCCATTGCGATAGAGATTCAGGCTGGAACCAGTATGTATCACCATCAGGTGGGACCATTCATCCACAGGCAGTGGATTGCCCGTGTCGCGGGCATTAACAGTGGCTGTCGTCGTTGGGTCGGCCGGAATAACGACAGATACTTCCCCACTCATGGAAGCCAATCCAAACTGGAATTGCCCCATGGAGCTGACCGGATCCAAGGATGAGGCATCTCCCCAGTTCTTGACAATAGTAGCGTCTAGTCCAGGGTCCGGGGTTTGATCCATGCAGAGATGGTATAGGACGTTTCAGGCTTGGTGAAATCCTCCACCAGGACAAATTGCTGAGTGAATGCTCCACCGAAATCGAGGGCATTGCCAACCTGACCGGTGAGCCATTGAGTGGTGTCGGACAGGTAGCCATGAAGTTTTCCATGCCGACCCGATCCGGAATAATCCTGAGCATTTTTCCCGGATGATTCATTGAATGGCCAGTATCCGACAACTCCCTGACTCAAGGTGGAATTACTGATAATCTCAACCACAGCCACCTGACTGAAACGGCGGCCAGCGATATTGCTCACCATGACCTGATACTGCCCTTCGTCACTTTGCTTCAGACTTTCTATAGATAGGGTGGATTCGATCTGGTTTGGAAGTATACTCCCATTTTTAAACCACTGATAGGAAACATTGGGCCCATGTGTTTCCACACTCAGGGCCAGCGGTAATCCAACCACGGTCCTGATGGAATCTGGCTGTTTTGTAATATGTACTGGAATCCGGCCAATCATGCGGCCGAGTGATTGCCCACGGCGTCCCTGAGTATGCAGTGTGCTGATCTCCAAACTGGACAGATCGCGCAACCAGATCCCCACGTCATCTATATTCCCATCAAAAATTTGCGGAAAGACGGTGGACAGGTTGCCAAAATCATCCGGGCGGCACCCCATGCCGATGTATTCATGCGGATTTGAAATCAAAGTGCCACCGGGTCCTTCCGCAACGAGTTCCCCATCCTGATACAGAGCGGAAACTGTCGGGCTGACAATCATGACGATGTGATACCAGCGATCCACCGCTATGTCTCTGTCCGAGACCAACGAAATTTCACCTTCACTGAATGCGGTCGTGTTGGAAATACGGGGCAAATCACCGGAAAATCCCAGACTGAACCATCCAGTGGCGTCCGTATCTCCCCAATTGCGTATAATGCTTCCGTTTGTCGTTAATGTATTGGCTCGAATCCACGCGGATACAGTCAGAGAATCCGTAGCCTGGTTCCATACAGGCACAATTCCATAGTCCCCGGCAGAGTTTCCCTGAAGTTTCAGAGCCCCATCCAGCACTCCCTCGCCCCATACATTCAGGCCACTCCCATTCGTGATGCCCACTGTATATCCACTATTCGCGTCATCGACCGAGAGCAACCCATCGGTTTCATCCAACCTCCAATACGCCGTCAACAGTTGATCGAGTTGCGACATGTCTATAACGTCCAACTGTGCCGTGGATGAAATGGCTACCCCAGCCTGGTTCGTGATCTGAACGTGGTAATTTCCAATGTGGCTTTCCTGTGCATTCTGGATGGTTAATGTATTCCGATTCTCCCCACTGATCGGAACACCATCCTTATACCACTGAACTATAACAGGGGATGATCCACTGAACTCAGCAGAAAAGATGGCCTGCTGCCCAAGGGATACCACCAATGACTGTGGCGGAGTTATAACCGAGGGACGTTGCGCCACACTCACCTCACCAAGTATGGCTTCTCCATTCAATCCATTTGTATAGATGTCCATGACCTCACTGGGGCTCAATGCTCTGCTCCACAGTGCCAGATCATCCATGCGTCCCTCAAAATACCCAGGTGTCTCAATAGCTGCTCCACTGCCGAAATCATCCAGCTTTGCACCAATGCCCAAGGCATTCACCTGGGTGGCATTGAATTGTCCATTGTAGGGAGTGGAAGAAATGGGAACCCCATTGTGATAGAGAATCACATCAGTGCCATCAGCAACCATGGCATAATGCTGCCAGGAGCTTAAAGGGATAGGATCAATAGCGCTCACCACGGAACCACCCGTGCCTGGGTTGGTTTTTATGGCCATTTTGTGAATTGTGCCACCACTGCCGGGAATATAATTCACTGGCTCCAGAGGAGGGGTGCTATCCGGTTGGCCAATAGTGACGGTCGGGTCATCCCCATCCTCGCCCAGATCGAAATGGAACTGCCCGGTTAATCCTTCACCCCAGTTTTTTATAATTGTGGCGTGATTCTGATAGCTGGCTGTCCAGATCCAGACACTGGCTGACATTTCGGTTGTCACCTGCGGGTAATCCGGAACCAGGACATATTCCTCAGATGCAGGCCCACCAAAGGCGAGTGCATTCCCAATCTGGCCACTGACCCACTGACTCGTCGGACTCGAATAATTCTTCAGCTGACCATCGTTTTTATAATTGGATGAATCTGAAGCAATATAGCCATCCGACTCATTGAATGACCAGTACCCGATGAGATCGTCCGGAGCGGCTGCAATTTTCGCGATGGAGACGACAATCCTGCCAACATTGGAAACATTCCCCACCATATCCGAGAGGACATACCCCATCTCATCCGGTTTAAGTCCGGCCGTGGAAGTATAGGTGATCACTCCGGTTGTTGGATCAATACTCACAGATCCATTGCCCGGAGCCTCCACGATGACGACACTGGTTGGGTCAATAAGACCTTCGTTGTCATAGGACAATCCTACAACATCCACTGGTATCGGAGTGACTCCATCAGTCTGAATCACAGTGGATACGGCAACGGGTGCTATATCATCGGCTGAAATAGCCTCCATGGCCGCCACAGCAGATATTTGTTCCGAGCAATCAATTTCACCAAAAACTATATTCACATCATGACCCACTGGCCCGGTGGTTGTCAGAGTGACATCCTTGCTTGTGGCAGAACCGGAATTCCACTCCGCAACAAACACTTGCCAATTGCCATCATTGTTGATTCCAGAACTGGTGAGAACTGAGGTGCCGTCGAAAGAGACATCCAGGGAAATCAATGCGGATGGCCCAGTATTTTTAATGGATACTGTAACGATGTAGTCGGTATCAGGTTCGATATTCAGTGTCTCACTGAAGTGTGTGATAACCACATCACCATGAGCCTGCCGGATACCACCTGGAGTATCTGACGGCCGCAGTGATAGCGGGGTGACACCTTTGGCTAACACTCCTCCTTCCGGAGCCCAGAAATCGGATGAAATGACGGGTAAATTGCGGAGAGGCCATTCCGCTGGGTATTGACCAAGTCCAACCAGGACAAAAGTGGTCATGAAGGTGGCCAAAGCCTGTTCGACCCTGGTTTGTGCCTGGCCGACAGCGACCATTAATTCGATCTCACTCATGTCCCGGGTGAAGACGAACTGATCAGCGTATCCCCAGGTTAAGAGCGAATTATGGTTGTATTGATGGTCTCTGTTTTCGTGCAGGGTGAGATATGCTGCCTGGTGGATTTCATAAATGGATTCTACTGCATCGGCGATGGCTGTGGTGATGATGTCAGGATTGAGAGAGGGATATGTGACTACGATCGGGGTGCCGTCAGGTCCAAACACAACTTCTCCATCTGTTCGGGCCACAATATTCCTATTCAGACTCTGGAGAGTTTTATCTCCGATCTCCAGAGTGCTCAACTGTCCCAGATCCCGACCAGTCACCGACTCGTTGTATCCGAGTTGAACAGCCTTGAGATCGAAAAAACCTGTGTAGCCACGCGCCACAAGAATGGACAAGTGGTGAATGTGCTCAGCTGCAACGACCCATATACCTGGCTTGATCCTGGTGCCATGTGAGAGTTCAGCACCAGAAGGAACTCCCAGAATTAAAAACGGTCGGTTGGAAGTGATATTTCCAGTAGCTATCGTGATGGGCAATAGTTCTGTGTTAAAGCCAGCGGAACCTGAGGCCTGAATTTCCTGTCCGAGGACTGTCAATGTCATCTGGGCAGTCACGAGTCGCCGGACACCTATGGTATCCAGAGCCAAATCATTTCCCACACCCAGAACCGGTGAGTTGTTGACAATCTGCAATCTGAGGGTTCCAGATGTGTCCGGCGTCGTTAGAAATCCATGGTGTTGCCATCGATCCTGCCAACTGTTGCTCAACGGAATATATCCTGGTAGGGCACTCGCATCGTATTCCAGAACAAATCCATCCTCCCGCACAAATCCTGCCTGAATCACAAGCGGGGAAGTCCTGGTTTGCGCTTCCGAATTGACATTGCCCAGCCAGAATGAAACTTCGTATGTTTCTCCAGCGATCAGGTTGTCGATCGGGGCATCAATCAATGGACCGGGAACTTCCAGATCAAACAAGGCAAAATGGCCGAAGTATGGTTCATCTACATCGTATATCCATTTCCTCCAGCTGTTGAAATTGGCTATGGTATATTCGTTGTCGGCCGGTTGCTTTTTAAGAAATGACCGGACTGTGATATCACTTGCAGTAGCTGTTTGTCCATAGGTTGGTATGGTCGCCAAGTACTGGTCTTTTCGATCGAATGTTCCATTTTCTGCCCAGGTGAACTGGTTTTTAGCTGGAGCAGCCACAGTCAAGGTGACATCACCTGAAAACCCGGCCGGTGGAATTACTGCTAACCCCGCCAGGTTTGTGCTCGGCACAATCCAGAATCCTGCCCGCGTTTCATATCCATAATTGAGAATGGATCCGTCAGGAAGTCCGAAAATGCGGATATTGTCCGGCTGAGTTTCTGAAGCAAATGATATGGTGAGCGGGATGGCTGTCTCCATGATGCCCATAGCATTCTGGGCAATCAGTTGAGGCAATGGGCAACCTTCAAAATCCACAGGTGTGCCCAAAGGTGTGCCAGCACAGGCATCGTCCACATCAAGAATCCCATCATAATCCTCGTCCACAACCTGGAGCCTCAGTTCCAATTCCGCATAAAGCCCACTGCTGGAAGAATCGCCGGGTAGTCCACCATACTCCACAAGATAGTGATCCACTTGCCCATCCCCGAATAATTCAGCATCTGCCCACATTCCACTTCCGGACATGTATGCATAGTCTTCCGGCTGGGTGGGTGCATAGGAGTTGGGTTCAGATCCATCCCATGAAGAATATTGGGAATTCACTGGATTTCCACCCACTGCCCCCTGGAGGTGATTGGCTTCCGGGATACCGTTCTGCTGGAAAAACCAGCGTCCCTGGCGTCCATCCTCACGTCCTTCCGGACCAGTAACCCAACGCCAGGATTTATCCGTAGAAGTATCCGTCGCTCCAATCCACGCTTTGGGAAAAGCAAATAACAAATACAGCAGCTGGTTTTCGGTTTCTGCAGTGACGGTTGCCAAGTATCCCTGGAGTCCAAGATATTTTTTTGAAGCGGCCAGACGCTCGGCCTCAACCCAGCTCAAGCCGCCCTGACGATGATATAATTCATAGAATCGGGGTGCTGTGCTGCCTGGGGAGAAATTCATCGATATGGCAGATCCAAGACTTAATATGAATTTGTGGGTTGTGGCAGGTGCTTTGGTGAAATCGACATGGCAATAGGCCACTCGTCGCAGGAGAGATTGATATACTTCGACGGAAGCTTCCCCTTGAGAGCCAGCACACCGGTCTGATTGTTATAGTTCCACTCCACTCCGTCCAAAGATCCGCTTGAAGCGGCATTCATGAGAATGAGACATTCCTTTGAGGAATCAAAACCTCCCGCAAACCGGACAGCAGCTCCAGGCACCAGTGCTCCAGGGGTGTCAGAAATAACTGTGAGATCAGGATCCAGAACAACCCCCTCCTCCAGATAATCCGAATCCCGCGTCTCAGCCACACTTAATGTGAACTCCGGCATTGAATCCTCATGTACTTCCAATTCACAGATCCGGACTCCATATTTATTGGGATCATTCGGACCAGTTGCGGCTGTGAAGCCTATGTATGCGCTTTGAGAGCCACCCAGTGCATTGTTGATGATATCGTGCGTCAATGTCTGAACCAAAAATCCATCCACATGAATGCTCATGGTCATGTCCCCAGCATTCCATATGATTTCAACTGGCAACCATTGTCCATTTTCAATATTTGCCCCGTTGAGATTTATAGGCAAAGCCGGCTGGCCAATCGGGGCAATGATACCATTTTGATAAAAACCAAAATGATCCTCAATTGGATCAAGGCCTTCGGAATAGGTTTTGAAATAAATTCCAAAACTGGTGGGCACAGTCCCGAAAGTGGCAACATCCCCACCTATTGCCTGAGACCCAGCCAATGAATCCTGCAATGTCATGGTTATTCCACCCTGGCCAGAATCCACCAATCCAAAATACATGTCCGCTGAAAGCAGGAAATCCTGGGTTAAATCAATTTTCTGATTTTTCCAGACCGACCCGATATTTTTTCCTGGGTAGCCGGATGCAAGGAGGAACGCTTCGGTTGCCGGGAAGAATTCCGCGGCACCATTGGTTGAATACTGATCCATTGAGACTTCTCCGAGGCAGCACTCGGCAACCATGGGAGGAAATTCTGGAACATCAAATCCAAATCCAGCCGGCACGGTAATCACCAACTGGGAATCAACCGTATTCCGCTCCGCAAAGAAGAGATCAAAACTATAGTTCCGACCTTCGCGCAGGTTGAGGTCATCCAGATGGAGTGTATACTTCTGAGCTGCATGAACCCCACCAAGATCCACCGCGAGCTTTCCATCTATATATACCCATACATCATCATCTCCTGTGAATTCCAGAACCGACCCTTTGGTGTATGTGAAATAGGTGTGCACTTCCATCGTGAAATGGTAATTGTTATCCAGATGCGGCTCCAATGTGGATCCCGGAACCACACTATTCACATGTAAAGGGAAAAAATTCAGATCTTTAAAAGTGAATGTTCCATTGGCATTTCTATGGAAAACCAGTTTTGATCCGGGGGCGTCTCCGCTCAGTATGTGTTCTGGTTGAATCGATTTCGAGAGGCCTGGGGTATCATTCCACCACATATTGAAATCAAACTGATTTGAGAGTGAAGTATGATACTTAGCAATGGTATCGGCATTCCACTCTGGTTTCCCATCTGCCCCCAGGCTGTTTTTCACCACTCCTTTGACCAACCCACTGATGCCATTCTGAAAATTCGGATGGTCTATGTGAACATCCCGGATCAGTGCCGGAAGGGAAATAGTCTCGGGCAGTTCCTCAGGATCAATCGGTTGAGGCAATCCAGAGAGCAGAGCAGTCGGGGCTCTGACACCATCATTGATTCCAGACTTTGGTCCATAGGTGAACAAAATCCCCTCGACTGGACCACCTGCTGCAAGCAGATGCGGTGTCAACACTTTAAATATAATCCCACTGCTGTTATCCGAAATGTACAGATTCCCATTGGAATCAAAAAACACAGCCCCATTTGTGCCCATAGACTCTTCATCTGTCATGCCATTGACTGTGTTTATTAAATCCACTTTTCCATCGAATGGATTTATCCGCAATAACTCGGAGTCCGCATTGACTGTGTACAGCTTTCCGTCCATGGGACTGAATGCCCAATCATGAAAGTTGAATCCATTGGACAACGGTGGGTGCAATGTGATTTCCCCAATGCTTGTTTTATAGGATGGGGAAAATGGATTCAGGTCAATAATCTCAACCCGACTGGAGGATTTGAGATAAAGTAATCCCGCGGAATTGATATCCCCGGTCACATAAGTTCCAGGATTCAAACCCGTGATTGGAACTATCTCAGGCTTGAAGCTTCCATCATATTTGACCAGGTTATTCAAATTCTCGCTGTTCAAATATCCCCAGATCGTCCCATCAATAATATTGAATCCAGCACCATTCACTTCCCCATCAAAAGAATTGTCCACCAACAGCCAGGACTCTCCGGTCACAAGATCAATGGAATATATGTCAGCCTGATCGGTTTGTATGAGGTAGGTGCGGGTATCAATTGGAATCCGGGTTGTGTCAAATGGCTTATCCTCCTCAGATGAACCGGCTCCAATGGCCTCAATGGTGAACCCAAGAATCCCTCCTCCATTGGTCATGATTTCTTCCGGCCCGCCTGAGGCCATGGTGAACGAATCGATAACACCACTTTCAGGGCCATTTCGATATTCAGCTCCGATACTGATACCATCCGGGTCATTATAGGCGGAATAGATGCCATTGGCGTTTTGAGTGGTCAGGTTGTGAATGGTTTCAAATCCCTGAGTGGGCAGGAAGCCTCCTTTGTGTTGTGGATAACCCAGGAAGCTGAAACCAACGGCCAGAAATCCATCCTGTGGTTCATCCGGTTCCTGCAGACTGTCCAAATCATTGTCTGAACGAACCCAGTTACCTGCTTTCCCACCGGAAAGGTCTGTATCGTTGGCTACACCTGAGCGGGTGATGCCCCGGGTTGTCT
Organism: Verrucomicrobiota bacterium; assembly: GCA_021209225.1. GTDB lineage: Bacteria > Verrucomicrobiota > Verrucomicrobiia > Limisphaerales > JAJOIW01 > JAJOIW01. The sequence goes on along the minus strand of JAJOIW010000057.1, from coordinate 55,652 downwards.
GTTCCACGTTCTCAAACACATACGCCATCAATACCGCATCATCGCCATCATTCTTTGGCAACGGCACATCATTCAGATTGATCGAAATGCTTCCGGTCTTCGCACCACCCAGAAGCGACTTGATTTCTGTTTCATAGATTGCGATGTGATATGTTTCGCCCGAAAACATGACCCCATCGACCTGGCTATCAAATCCGGATTGATAAATGTACTGCCATGTGAACCTGAGGTCGCCTTCCGGAAATGCCAACGGGTTCCGCTGATTCAGAGTTCCCCCAGGTCCTGTGAACTGCGCATTGATTGTGTAGTCACCATCTCGAAACCCGGGAGCAGCAAAGTTCCCTCCCAGCATGAACTCATCGCCCTCGTCGTCCTCATCCTCTGCATCAGCCGGTATATAGTGATCCCTTTCGAATATCGCAACCACCAGAAGAGCCCGGTTTTGTCCTTCGGGAATATGAAATGCATTGAATTTCGGCACTCCGGCCGCGCCTTTTCCCGAGACCCCAACCGCCTGGCTGCTCAACAGATTGACAGGCTTCACTTCATACGGCCATTCGCCATTCTTAAACAGGTCAAATGGATCAAAGATCAATGCTATGCCTGAATGCGAACTGAGATTGACAAAGTTATGGGTATTGGAGAATTCGGTGGGGATGATATTGCCGAACGAATTATATCCAACAAGTTTGCCATCCGTATGCAGGGCAATGATGTGGTGGTTGATGCTGTCATAAGTGATATCCCGCACAGACAATGGGGGCAATTGAACCCCATGAAACGGATGCGTGGTCACTGAATTCCGTTCCGAATCATAAGCCTCAATTTTAGATCCTGCATTCAGCAATAAAATGACTTGTGCAACAGGATCAAACGCAATGCCTTTATACCCAATGAACCCGGACAGATGAGTGAATGCATTCTCCCGATATCCCAGCTCAGGATGGAGATCATCGATATGTCCATCATTTGAGAGCAATAGAAATTCACCTTTATAATTCGCAAAAGCGATATAGTGGGAGTGCACTGTATCATCTGTGAAAACTGTTGGCCGTACGGCACCATCCGTCTCATAGGCCTCAATGATTCCCCCATTCTTGAGCACATGCATTCCTGCGGCTCGCAGATTATCGAATGTCTGGCTCAATACCGACAATGCAATCAATATAGCGAAAACGAGTCTTTGCCAATTGCCACTGCGCACTAACCCGCTATTCATACAGCTTATGATCATCCTGCTTGATTCTGGTATCTTGAATTTTTATTACTCAATGTGCTCAGGACTTCCTGCCTGGAACATCACATCAGTCATCACGCTTCATAACCCGTCCATTTCAGTTCCCCATCATCCATCAGACCGAAGCTTACTCTTAAGTCGGATCATCCATTCCAACCTTAACTCACCGGATTATCCGGAACTCACCTCAATTGAATGTCATTTCACACCTGGAAAATTGAAAAATCAGAACTCTGACTGCAATTGAGACAAAAATGGATCCCAACCGGTCAGCAGCCACCCCGCATGGGAATCCCCAATCCTACACCACCTCAAAAAATGTCCACTTTCTGGATAGTAAAATTTTTTTGACACAGAATTGAACACAGATGATACGCTTTAATTTATAAGTTATTTACTGACAATCAGATCGTGATCCCGTGGGAAATGAGGAACCCCGGCTTTTTATCCGGGACTCAGATTGAGACAAGAATGTCCTTGAATGGGCCAATATTCTGGCGATGGATAATCCATGATGACCGATCCTCGAGGAATATGTGCCTCGAGAAAGGAGCTTGAAATTTCCATTGCCTGGAATGACACCTCCTGGAATCGGTCAGGATCTTTGAAAACATAAATTACAAAAAAAGCCGCCTGGTTACAGGCAGCTGAGGGGAGTCACACAAAATGTGGATTCGGTTCAGCGATTCGGAGGGAGGCTGAGTTTGAAGAACTGATGAATGGTGTCGGATTTGGCAGTATCGAACCGGTAGACACCTGCGTCAGAATCGGCTCCATCCACTGGCTGCCAATCCTGGGAAACTGGGGATTCGGATGATAATAGTTGGAATCCGGATGGCCACGACAATGTGACAATGCCATTGGACTCTTCAACCCGAATCTCTGGCAACGAATAGATTCCATCATTGGCCATGGGTTGCGGGGTTCGATGTGCTTTGGAATCCACCACAGGGGCCACCCATTCCAATGATTGTGGTGCCAATGCGGGAACGAGATCCGACAACCCGGTCGAATTATTGCCCATATAATAAAGTGCGGACACTTCGTTGAATGTGATGCTTCGATTCCATAAAGTGAGTTCGTCGATCTCGCCATGCCAGTATGACATATCCCAACTTGGACCATTTCCCATGTCGTTGAGGCGCACCCCGATGCCTAATGAATTGATCAAAGGATTATCTTTCAAGTGCGAAAGTGGGGTTGAGCTGACCAACTGACCGTTTTGATAGAGTCGGAGTGAACCATTGGCTTTCAGTGTGACGCCGACATTATCCAGGAATCCATCCACCCCTTTGGAACCCAGATTGGTCAATCCAGAGGTATCTGAAGTGTCTGTGAATTTTATAATTGCCGACGAGCTGTCCGCTTTGAATTCCAGTGTGTATGTCACCCAATCGACTCCATTGAGGCTGGTGACTATCGGGTCAGAGGTTAACAGATTCTTCAGTCCATCCACAGAGACGATCATGGATTGATTGCTGAATATACTATCGTCCCGATAATCAAAACGGACGGCATAGGTTTCGCCAGACACCGTTGGAATTGTCTGGCTGATGGAATTGTTACCCGAGGCATCGAGCAGCCCGAATCTGGCAAAGCTGCCATCGTGACCAACCGAACCTTCAATTTTCCATGAACTTAAACTGGAGTCGAATTGGCCGTTGGTCACCGAATTCTGATTATCAGGGCTTGTATAAACCATGGCGATATGTGTCCATTCGCCAGGCACCAATGCCGCTGCGGAATTTTGAACCCCTGCTGTTGCTATTCCAGCGTCAGACAATGGCATGCGCCCTGAAACCTGACCCGTTGTCGATGCCAGTCCCAATTGGAATTGTCCCAGAACATCCGCCCCACTCAGGGTTGTTCCATCACCCCAGTTTTTTACAATGGTCGCATCATAGTCCAGACTTTCCGCCTTGACCCAGGCTGACAATGTCAAAGCACGATCTGCTTTCGGGTAGGCAGGCACCAGAACATATTGCTGGTCGATGATCCCACCAAAATGCAGAGCATTCCCTACTTTGCCTGTCACCCAGGAGGTGGATTGAGCTGAATAGCCAATGAGATCCCCATCGGAATTAAATCCGGAATAATCGTGAAGCTTCATTCCACTGGACTCATTGAATGGCCAGTATCCAATGAGGTCGGTTGTCACCTGAGAAATATCCACAACATCAACCTGAGCATATCCGGAGGTGACAGCACCCAGTGCATTTCCCACAACAACAGAATACAAACCGGAATTGCCCGCGGTGGAATCACCTATCAGCAAATTCGCATTCACCTGCCCGGGAATAGGTTGGCCGTTTTTATACCATTGAAAGAATGTGGCCTGTCCTTCCAGCTCTATGGTTAATTCGATAGGCATTCCAGAAGGAAGAACTTTGTCTTCAGGTTGGCGTGTGATATGAACAGGTAAAACACCCAGAAGATCTCCTAAGCTCATTCCATCCTGCCCCTTGACCGAGATGGAAAGGATCTCCAGGCTGTTCAAAGCACGGGACCAAATGGCGACGTCGTCAATTTGTCCATCCCACAACTGCGGGGTGGAGACAGAAATTTGGCCATCATCTCCCATGCGGGCACCAATTCCCAAAGCAGCTAAAGGATTATTGGGCAAACTGCCACCCTGGCCACTGGCGACCAGTTTACCATCCTGAAAGAGGTAATGCCTGTTTTCTGCGATGACAACCGCCACATGGGTCCAGGTCTCGGGGTCCAGGTCTGTATCGGACACGAGTTGCTGTTCGAATCCGTTAATCGTCACGGTGTTGGCAATTCGTGGCGATGCCCCATGCACACCAATGCTGAACTGACCCAGGGCGGAATGATCGCCATCATTTCTAAGAATCGACGCATTGGCAACAATCGTGCGAGCTCGAACCCATGCCGACACAGTCACTGCTTTTGGAGATTTTTCAAAATCAGCCACCCGGGCATAGCTCCCGCCTGCACCGCCATCAAAATCTACAGCATTCCCAAACTGCCGGGACCCACTGTGGAGTGCCACCTGGAGCAACAATTCTGGCTGGATGATCCGAGCCGGAATCGTCCACAGAAATCGTCCCATCAGCCGCATCGAATCTCCAATAGCCAACCAGGTCGTTTCTTAACTGATCTATTTTCAGGACATCCACAACAGCGATGGAGGAAACTACATTGCCTGCAGCATTGTTCACCCGAACAGAGTACTCACCTGCATCACTGGCGCGCGCTGATTCGACTGAGTAGGTTGTCCCGGTGGCTCCTAAAATCGGATACCCATCCTTGAACCATTGAACCAATAATGGAGAGGATCCATCAAATCCAACGCCTAAACTGAATGCGCCGTCCTGTGAGACCTCAATCGATTCAGGGTGACGGGTGATCGTTGGGGCTTGCGCCGAACTGTTCGCTTCAAGCACAGGAATTCCAGCTAATCCATTGTTGTATATTTGAACAATCTCGGATGGGGCCAGTCCGCGACTCCAAAGTGCCAGGTCATCGAGCCTTCCATCCAGGAATCCTGGAACTTCAAAAGCGGCACCGGATGCAAAATCGTCCAACTTGGCACCAATACCCAAAGCGCTCACATTGGCAGTATTGAATTTGCCATTGTATGGTTTTTTCTCTATCTGAGAACCATTGTGGTAGAGGATCACGTGGGTTCCATCGGCTACCATGGCAAAATGTTGCCAGGCACTCAATGGGACAGGGTTGATCAGATCGACCACCACACCACCTTTGCCAGGATTTGTGCGGATTCCCCCGAGTTTGACAATGCTTCCTCCTTCCCCGGGTCGATAGCTGACTGGTTCCAATGGGGGAGTGCTGTCCGGCTGCCCCAGCGTGAAGGTAGCCAGGTTGCCATTGGGACCCAGGTCAAAATGAAATTGGCCGGTAGTTCCTTCTCCCCAGTTCTTGATAATGGTTCCGTAATTTTCATAGGTGGCAGCCCAAACCCAGGCGCTCACTGACATTTGAGTGGTGACCTGTGGATAGTCGGGAACAATCACATATTGTTGGGTGGCGGGACCACCAAATTCGAGGCTGTTTCCTATTTGTCCGGTGACCCACTGCGCGCTGCCATCTGAGAAATTCCGGAGTTGTCCATCATTTTTATAGCTGGACGAATCCTGTGCGGTGAGCCCGGAGGATTCGTCAAAATTCCAATATCCGATCAGGTCCGGCGGAGCGGACTCGTTGATAATTTTTGCAATATAAATAGTTCCGACATTCGAGATGTTTCCATCCTCATCGGCGATGACGTATTGAATCTGGTCGTCCACAGGTTCGCCGGATGGATAATAAGTCAGTTCACCGGTTGATGGATGGACTATTACAATGCCATGAGATGGGGATGAGACGATATTCACCGTTTCAGGATCCAGTTCATTCAGATTGTCAAACGCGAGATTGACTGTGTTGATGGAGATTGGATCAGTTGAAGATATCTGAATCACTGTGGATGTGGCCACAGGTGGGATTAAGTCACTGGATAAAACCTCGACGGTGACGTCGGCGGAAATCTGCTGGGCAAGCTCTAAATCACCCAAGGTGAAATCTGTCTCAAATCCAACAGCTCCAGATGAAACTATCTGGATTTCGGCACTGGTGGCAACATCGGAATACCATTCAACTATCAGTGTATACCAGTCACCATCATTGAAAACTGAAGCAGAATGGATCAGGTCCACCCCATTGATGCTCCCGGTGACACTCACATTCTCACTCGCTCCAGTATTCTGAGTGGAAAAGGACAATACATAATTGGTCCCGGCATCCACCGCTACAGTTTCCATGAAATTAGTGACGGAATGTGCTCCAGTCATGCGCGTATACGGTAAGCCGGCGGGTCGGATACCTGTGATGGAGTTTGGGATCAATCCTGCAATCACCGTCTCAATGACAAGTCGACCATTGGATGGCGCCCAGAAGGATGAAGACAAGTCAGGCACAGTCAATGGCCAGTTCGCAGGCAGAATCCCATTGACCGTCGCCATGTAAGAATCCAACTGCACATATATATTATCCAATTCAGCCTCCAACTTGGATTTCAATATGGATCTTTTATCCGTAGCATTGAATGTCACAGATCCTGAATAGGGCCACTGATTCCCCGTATGCACGTATTTATGAGTCACTTTATAGCTGGAGGTCATGTGGGCTGCTTGATTCAGTTTGTATATTGCCTGAACCGCATCGACTATGACTTTATTCACTTCGGGAGAATTGGCTGCACTGTAATCCACGACTATGGGAGTTTGATCCGGATCAAATGCTTCAACAATTCTCGGCACCAGGTCCCGCGATTCATCAAAGTCTCCACTTCCTCCCAGCTCAATGTTATTCACTTCAGCAAGATCGCGTCCCGTCACCGAGAGGTTGGATCCAAACTGGGCAATTTCAAGATCTATGGTTCCTTCGAATCCGGCAGGCGGGAGAATCATCAACTGAGAAATCGCCGACGCTCCAACAATCCATGTGGTTTCATCCAGTTGCTTTCCGTGAGAAAGTTCGGCTCCAACCGGCACGCCTTTGACGAGGAACGGACGTGCCGACTGGATATCGCTTTTCTCAATAATAATCGGGATCAACTGATTATTGAAACCCAAAGAATCCTGAGAAGAAATTTCCGGACCGAGCACAGTCAATTGCATGTCATCCACAATCAACCGGCTGAATGTCAAATCGTCTAACGCTGCCAGGTTCGATAAAATACCTCCACTCAGATTGTCTATGGATAAAGTGGCGACAGTGCGATTGTCATTCTGAAGAATGAATCCGTGCTGCTGCCAGCGTTTCTGTGGGTCAATCGAATTGATATCAAGACCATAAATACTTGCAGTATTATACAATTGGACCGGTGTTGCATTGTCCACCCGGCTGATTCCAATTTTCAGTGGATCCAGCAACCCGGTAAGGGTATTATTGATATTCGCCATCCAGAATGTGAATTCATACAGCGCTCCACTTTTCATCTTCGGAAATGTATATGTCAGGATATTGTCCTCATTGTTGAGATTGAATACCCCGAAATATCCACTGCCTGGAGAGGTCCTGTCATTGATGATGGCTTTGCCCAGCCAGGGTGTGGTCTGCGTGACGGTATACTGAGAACTTCCAGGTGGAAGTATGACCGAGGCATTGAAGGAATAGTCCGTATAACCTTGGAGCTGATTTCCACCGACTCCAGCCACTCCTTGGCCAAATGTTCCACCGTTCAATAGGGTGAGCTGATTGGCACCAGGTTGGGCCACTCTGAGATTCTTGACCCCAAAGTAACCTTTCGGTGGGATCACGGCCACGCTGCCAATGTCAGATGCAGGCACGATCCAGAATCCTGAGCGGGTCTGGAATCCATGTGATAAAACTGCCCCGTCCGGAAGTCCTATAATCCGGTAGCTGTTGGTTGAATGATGCTGCCCGGGCCTGATATCCAGAGGAATGGCTGTCTCCATGATTCCGAATACATCGTTTGCCATGAACGATGGAAGCCCACAACCGACCAAGTCCACTTCCACTCCGCTGGCAGTTCCCGGACATAGGTCCTCCGCATCCGGAATCCCATCCCCATCAGAATCAGCCCGGCCAAAATTGACTACCAACTCACTATATACACTATTCTTAAGCTCCCCTTTGAGCCCGCCAAACTCGACAATATAATGATGGATATTGTCATTGCCATATAGTTCCCGGTCATCCCAGAAGCCATTGGAATCCATGAATGCATAATTTTCAGGGGCGTTGAGGACGTTATTGTCCGGGGAAAGTAAAGACCAGTTGGAAAATTGACCCTGGTATGCAAAGCCTCCAATCGCGCCGAGGCCGGTTTGGCCGGGAAGACCGTTCTGAATGAAGAATAATCTGCCTTTTTGGGAATCATCAAAGGATTCGGGTCCTGTGACCCATCGCCATTCCTTGTCACGTTCGGCATCACTCGCCCCCAACCAGGCTGGATTGCCATTGAGAAGCGAATGCATGATTGATTGTTCTTCGGCTGAGGTGACGGTACCAAGATACCCCTGATATCCGAGGTAATATCTTGTCTCTGCCAGCTTCTTAGCTTCGATCCAACTCAGAGAATCCGGCCGGTCATAAACCATATAAAAATGGGGAACATCAAAACTCCCGTTGGGGCCGGTGTATGGATAGGCCCTGCCGAGCGAAATGCTGAATTCATGAGTCACACCAGATGAGGTGCCAAACTGAGAATTAAAGTAGGCTGCTGTGCGCAAGGCCGCCTGGTATGTCTCTACCGGAGCTTCTCCCGTGAGAACCAATCCACCAAGGGAGGAATCATATTTCCAGTTCAATCCATTGACAGTGCCGGATGTGCCTGACTGACCACGAATTCCCAATGTCTCGGTCGCAGCATTAAAAGCCGACCGGAATAGAACTATGGCCCCGTCCAATGGCGCATTGGCAGGTGTCGATTCAATTTTCACTGTGGGATCGATCAAGGATCCCAGCGCGGACAGTTCCTCACTTCCTATGGATCGGGTGGACAATGTATACCGACCTGAATCAGGATCCGGGGACTTCACTTCATTGATCTTGGCCCCATAGGAATTGGGCTGATTGGGATTGGTCGCCGCAGTGAAGCCAATAAAGACCTCAGGATTGCCTCCCAGCGCGGTTTCGACAATATCCCTTTGAATTTCCTGAATCACTTCGCCATCGTAATACACTTTTAAAACCTGCTCACTGGCATCCCATTCAATCTCGATCTTGTGCCAGCTTCCGTCTTCGACATTATCATTGTCGGGGTCGATACGGACTGGATCAGGACCGACTGGAACAATGACTCCATTCTCATAAAATCCCACGTGATCGTATGCCGGGTCCAAAGGATCACTGTCTGTTTTGAAGTAAATACCAAAACCTGGGGTGACCGCTCCGAGATTATCCGCATCTCCACCGAGCGCATCTGGTCCATCAACCGAATTCTGCAATGTTATAGTGATTCCGCCCTGACCATCATCATTATCACCGAAATAGAGTTCGGTACTGATGTAGAAATCTTCGGTCAGATCGATTGGATCATTTTTCCAGACCGATCCGACATTACTGTCCACGATGGGGGGCAGAACCGACGCTGGATGATCTTCAGGCAGACTCTCTTGGATATCCCACTTCTCAGCCAGATATGTCTCCACACGCTGCACTTCAAGGTCGGTCAGCGCCCGGTTATAGAGTATATACTCCAGGAACTCGCCTGCAAAAATCGAGGATGTTCCCAATGAGCCCACATACAATTTATCCGTGGTATTTCGGATTGATCCTCGGTCTGTGCTGCTGGATTCATGGTTTCCATTCAGCATGAATTCCATTTTTGGCCCACTCAGGCGCAGCCCAAAAATTGAACGTTCACCGCTGACCGCCCGCATGTCAGCTGAAGATGTCAAAGTGACTGCTCCGGAGCCATCATTCAGCTGGGCACTCAATCGACCATTGCTGGTCAGGTGATGACTCCAGCTCGAACTGCCTCCCACCGAGGCGATGCCATGTGTTCCCGACAAGGTTGGCTTGGCCACATAAAACAGGGTTATCCCCAAAGTCGGATCCAGTGATTCATCATCAGCCACCTCCAAAAACTGGGAACCGTTGAATTCAACTCTTTCTCCACCAGATTTCCTATATACAGGCCTGCGGCTGGAGGTTGATTGCAACGCATCATTGTCATGAATGGTCAGGTCATCCCAGTTGGACACACTGGAACCGTCCACCGGGTCGTTCGTGCTGCCTGTCACATACGAGGCATCCAACCAGAGAGAGGCGCTTCGAAGCAGTTCATCCATCTCGTCCTCAACCTTCTCATCCACTTCCCATTTCTCGGCCAGATATTCCTCGACTCTCTGCAATTCAGCATCAGACAAATACCGGTTGAACAGGACAAATTTCGTTTAAATCACCCTGGAAATACTGACTGTTTGTGGTCAGGCGTCCAATCTCCATGACACTTCCAGATACATTTCTTATTCCATTCAAGCCAGTCGACTGGATTTCCTGGTACCCGTTCAATCCCATCTCCAGGACGGTACCGTCAGTACGCAGTGTATATACTCCACGCGCCCCGCTGGTGGACGTGATGCTTGAACTGCTTGAGAAATTCAGCGATCTGGATCCATCATGAATCAATGTGGATGATCGTCCATTTGCATTCCACCGGGCACTCCATCCATTATTGATGCCTTTTTGAACCAGAGTGCTTTCGGCACCAATGGTCGGAGCGCCCACATAGAGGAGGGTGATTCCCTTGCTGATATCCAGGCTGGGAGCATCCTGAACAATCATGTATGAATTTCCGTTGAACTGAACTGCTTGTCTGGAATCTATATAGACTGGATATCCCGCAGCATTATTTTGTGCCGCATGGTTTTTATTGATCGTGAGATCTTTCCAATCCCGCAGCTGTGTCCCATTCGGTGGAACTGTGCCATTACCATAGATATCCAATGCGTCCAACCAGATGGATGCCTCCCGCAGAATGCTCTGGAAACCTGGTTCCAGAACTGGATCCTCATCAGTGAGTTGAAATGTTTCCGTGGCAGGATTGAATCCAGCACCTCCACCATTGGAATAGTCATCGACATCCACATTTCCCAGACTGTTGTCCTCATCATTGTCTCCCGTTCCCTGGATGGGGGTAAAGGCTGATCGAGCCCCATCATTCAATCCGGATTTTGGCCCAACGGTGAAAAGGTTGGCAACTATGGGTTGGCCCACAACAAGATTGTGAGTTTCGCGGATTCTATATATGTTTCCTGTGGTATTGTGAGAGAAATAAATATTCCCTTTATCATCAAAAAACTGTCCCCCATAGGTTCCAGTCAGTGGACCGGTGAGCTTACCGAGCAACTGGCTTGCTCCAGTGTCAATATCGACCCGGAAAAAATTGAGGTTGCTGGCAACTGCATAGACTTTGCCGTCAATCGGATTGAAGGACATATCGGCAAATCCGGATGCGGACGGGTTAGGTGAAAATTCGCGGATTACCGAGAGGTAATCGGCGGAGGATGGATTCAGATCAACGACCACCCAGGCACCCGAACCACCATTGCCAGCCATGACTAGACGTCCCTGGCCATCGACATCACCGGTGAAGAAATTTGTTCCAGTGATGCTGTCCAATCCATCAATCTCGACTAATTCAGCCTGAAAGGATCCACCAATGCGGACCAGATTCGGGGTGTTGTCCACATCATTCGGATAAAACCAGAGTGCACCATCCATTTCATTGAATCCGCCAGCATTTAATTGCTCAGGCCAGACATCATCCACTAACAAACGTGTCTCACCCGTTAATAAATTGACAGTATACAGGTCAGCAGGCCGGTTCTGAACCAGATAAGAGCGTCCGTCCCGAGGTATCTCAGTCAAATCAAACGGATCCACATCCAGCCCGCTGCCGCCGGTGTTGCTCGAACTCACCGATTCAATAGTGAAGGCGGCAGCCATCCCACCACGCACTTGTATATTGCCGGGAATGAGCGATTGCATGGAAAATGCATTGATCACTCCCTCCGTTGGACCACTTCGGAACTGAGCGGTGATACTGATTCCATCCGGTTCTCCCCCGCCACTTGTCCTGCCCTGGCCATTGGTTGTGGTGGCATTGGCCACGATTTTAAACCCAGGGGATTCACTGAATCCTGCTGTATGAGTTGGGAGACCAGTATACGAATGGCCCACGATTAAAAATCCGTCAAATGGCTCATCCGGCTGCTGACCCTCATCCAGTGAGTTGGATGAAAGCTGAAAATTTCCAGCTGTCGAGGAGGCCAGGAAATTATGAGTGGACGTTCCGGATCTGGTGATCCCGGATGCGTTCTGCTCAACATTGTCAAACACAAATGCAGTAATACAGGCCTCATCTCCATCATTGGTGGGAATGTTGACGTCAGGCAATGAAACCATGATGTATCCAGAACTTTTACCTCCCAATAAGAAGTCGATCTCCTCCTCATAAAAGGCGACATGGTACGACTCTTCAGAGAACTTAGTGGTTTTGGATATCTCGGTATCTGTGACAAAGGATGCCGCCCAAAGGTATCGCAAGTCACCGTCCGGCATGGCCAGTGGGTTTTTTCTTTCCACAATGCCGCCATCTCCAGTCAACCTCGTCGCTATTTGATAATGAGCTTGCCGGAATCCAGGCGCCGCAAAGTTGTCAGCCAAATCAGATGAGGACTTCGAATTGCAATCATCCCCTGGATGGCAATGATCCCTTTCAAAATTGGATATAATGAGAATGGCCCGGTTCGATCCAGCTGGCACGTGGAAACGACGCAACTGAGGAACACCTGCACTGCCTTTGCCTGAAACACAGGCTCCATCACTATTGAGAAAGGTCACCTGACCAGCTTCGTTCACATAAAAACGTTCGCGGAAATCCACATCCCCACCAGAATTCAAATTATTATTCTCATCGGACAGGCTCGCGAATGAATTCACATTCCCATTCACATCCGAATAGTCATCCTGTGACTCGACCCCATTATCCAGTCCGTTAAGTCCGATCTGGCCCAAAAGAGTGAATCCACTTTCTTCAGCATCTTTGCGTCCATCTCCGTCCGAGTCCAGATTCAGGTAGTCTGGAATATCTGAACCGGCACTGCTCAAAGGTATCAGACCACCTGCATAGGCAATGTCGATCCCGAATCGATCCACTGTCCCAGTGGGCACACGGTATGCGTGTGTGGATTGTGCTTCAATATTGTCAGGAATGCCATCCCCATCAGAATCGAGGTCCTTGGAATTCGGGATTCCATCGCCATCACTATCGAGCAGCTTTTCTTTTTTAGGATAAAATCGTATGGCGTCCACCAGATTTCCAGATGTCAGATTAGCAGAGGAGGATTGTGAGGCTCTTAATTCGAATCGCGTGAGTGTCTGCCCGGCAGGAACTATGTAGTCCCCCTGATAAACCACCCAATTCGATGATGCCGTGGAATATGTGGCTATTTTTCTCTCAGTCTGGCCTGCTCCATAAATATATAAATCCATGGTATCCTGACCATCACGTCCCCGGTGAGCCAGGTTCCAGATCATCGCGGAGCCCGGTTCCGTCACCACATCCTGGTACAATGCCCCGTTAGCTGATGCATTGATTTCAGCATGCTGGTTACCTTCATAACTATTAACTCCATTGTGCCCGCTTTGCCACACTTCAATAAGATTATTGGATGATTCAGCGTACCATCCTTCCACACTATCGAAGTGCTCCATGACACTGGCTGTCCCTTTGGATCCGGAGACATTTTCAAATCCACTATCCCATCTGTCATTGATATTGGGATACTCAAAGGATCCATTGATGAGCGCAACTGGATGACTGCTGCCGCTTCCTCCACTTTCAATCACATCCAGAATGCCGTCGTTATCATCATCCAGATCCAAGGAATCAATCACCCCATCACCATCGGTGTCTGTGAGGTCCTGCGGGGCTTCGCTGAAAACCAATGACGTCGTCATTAAAAAGTTGGATCCCACTGTCTGGCGCTCACAGAAAAACATGTCAAATGCATACGTCCTTCCCTCGACAAGACCCAAACTGTCCAAATCAATGGATTTTGTGATTGGACCATGAACACCACCAATGTCCACAACGAGCTTATGATCTATAAAAACCCATACATCATCATCCCCACGGAAAGTGAATATTAATCCTTTCTTATAGGTGAACTGGTTATGAATCTCCATGGTGAAATGGTAGTTGTTGTCGCGGTAGGGCTCGAGTGTCGATCCTGGAACCACACTATCCTTATGCAATGGAAAGAAATTGGTATCCTCGAAACTATATGTTCCATCCCCATTGCTTTTAAGCACCAGCTTTCCGCCTTTGGCATCTCCTGCAATAATTTGGGATGGATCGACAGTTTTGCTTAATCCAGGTGTGTCATTCCACCATTGATTGAAATCCTTTTCATTGGTGAGTGTGGGGTCCACTGAAGCAATCAGGTCGCCGTTCCATACTGGTTTTCCATAGGATGCGAGTTCATTCCGCACGATTCCCGTGACCAACCCGGTGGCACCTTCTTCAAAGTTCGGGTGACTTGCATGCACGTCACGGATGATCACTGGAATTTCAATAATATCCTTTGGCTCAGGATCAACCACAGGTTCACTGCTCAACCTCAATGGATATTGAGCCTTGAAATCCACGTATAAATTGTCTATCTCCACAGATCCATTCCCATTTCCATCAACCAGTGAATACAAATAAATCCGGACAAAATATGTTTTTCCTGGTTCAATGGCGTAACCGGGATCGAATGGGATACTGTTTTGCCCTGATCCTTGTATACGACGATCCTGAATGGTGCGGGAAGCACTGGTGAAAGTTGGACTTCTGTCCACTTCCATTGCCAGCTGAAATGTATCTCCTGACTTACCGGAAATCTGAATCCCTGAAATCCAGAGTTTTTCCGGAGCTTGATCCGACAATGTCTCGGTCGTGAAACTGAATTGTATATAATCCCCTCTATTCTTCGCATTCGTGACACCTGATTGATCTACCCCACCCAGCACAAGGAATCCCCCGTTTGAATTTTGAGGAGTCACCCCAGTGCCATATGCGATTTCCGAATAAGATCGGATCCAGTGTTTGCTGACGACATTGAACGACTGCGTATTGTTGAATTCGGACCCCAGCACCCGTCCAGTGAACACATTTGTGGGGCCGTCCACTCTTCCATCATTATTGTTATCCAGATCAATAAAATCGGGGATGCCATCTCTGTCAGAATCCTTTGGTTTAAGCAAATCGGATCCCGCTTCTGCTGTGTCGTACACTCCATCCTTATCCGTATCGGGATTTAAAAAGGCACTTCCAAATTGCGTCCCAGCGTCTCCAAGCGATGGGTTGGCAAATTGCTCAACCCGATCGGGAATGCCATCCCCATCCGAATCCAAATCCAACCAGTTCATTTTTCCATCCTATCCGGATCATTGGCGAAATCGACAGGCATATATTCATACATGGTCAGCAAGGTGTCCCCATCGTCATCCTCATCAAGGTAGTCAGGTGTTCCATCCCCATCGGAATCGACAATTCCTTCAATGGAATCCGGAACGCCATCATTGTCTGAATCCGTATCAAGGAAGTTTGGTGTGCCATCGCCATCATGATCAGGACAACCGGATAAATAGGCTCCCGCAGATGTCAAATATCCTTCTACCCCGCTCAATCCAACCCAAAGCTCGGCGCGCACTTCCACACCAGCCACATTGGACATGACTGCCTCAAATACCCGCTGATCAACACCAAATGCTTCGGCAGTCAGTGGTATCGAATACTGAAATGTTTCATTAAACCTTCCTCCTTCAGGATAGTTTTCAAATATTTCTGTTCGTATATCATGGGTCAGAACATTCCCATTGGCCCCATGAATCCGAATATCCTGCCGAGTCAACTCGCGGTCATTATTCGTATGCGAGTAATCCAGAAACTGGTATCCATGGCTCCTTCCCAGATCGAGAATCGCCACGCCAAAGTTGAAGGTCCTTCCAATCGAAGTGGTCTGGTTGCCTGTCCATCGGGTCATTCTATAATAACTCACCCCACCAGTCGTATCCAGAAATGTATAACCAGGAACATTATTATTCACGCCCAGGTCGGTAACGAAAACTCCTATCCCACCCAGTGTGATGGAGAGCTGATTACTTCTCAGCAATGAATCATCCACCACCCAGTCGCCTGGTTGAGATGTGAAAATAGGGCACTCAATCGAGTCATTAATTCCATCCCCATCACTATCCAGATCGTACACGGCAACCTTCATTGGCCGGGATGTCGTGTATTGATCGTTGTTCCCAACCTCCCGACTGGTGGCATCCACTGAAACATCAAAACTGCTCGAAGATGTTTTCGGGACGCGCAATGTCAGCTTCTGGCGGTTCCAGGAAGTGATATCAACGCTCCCGGCCGATCCAGTGGATGTATAACGATTCACTCCATCACTGAATATGACTCCCGATGGAATCTGGTTGATAACAAGAGATTTGAGAACCTCACTCCCATCGTTGTCTGAAAGTGACACATCTATATTGACTGGAAGGTCTGAGTTAAACCGCCCGGTAATGTCGGCTCGACTCGGATACGACCACGTCATGACTCCGCGGATACTGTCCGGTCCAGAACCATCCGGATTGATGAAGATCACATCATTCCGCCCATGAGTCAGCTTGACTCCGTCTGGAAACGTCTCCCGTGCAATGATTTCCAGGGTGCGCGAATCGCTGCCGGCAGTCGCATAAAAGATGATTTCTCTCTCCTTGAAAATAACCCGGGCTCTGGGAAGACCATTCACATTGGGTTGCCAGGGAAAATCAATGAATGATTCCGGATTATTCTCCTGAGTTCCAAGGTAATCCTCGTATGCCACCCCACCAAATACCACAGTCACATCGTTGTCGTATGTAGGAAAATCCACCTGAATTTCCACATTGGCCAGGTCCAGTGCCAAAGGAATTTCAAAATTGATATGATGCGTCGATCCTCCATCGGGCTCGTATCCATTGCCATGGAAAAAGGTGTTGGTTTCCTGGCCATCCTGAACCTCATTCTGATTGGCATCCTCGTATAGTTTGATGGAGGACGATGAAAAAACCAGGTTTATCGGATCCGCCAGCGGTTTTACCCGAACATTCAACTTCCCGGGCGGCGCACCAGGCACGTCAAGAATATAGTTATCTCCAAAATTCTCCGGAGCTCTCACATATAATGTCCGGTTTAAATCCGGGGTGAAAAGTACCGGGGCGTTTGAACTGTTCGACAATGAATTTGCCCCGTCAGAAATGCCAAACCCGGGGGGAACCATGATGCCTGATGGAGACGGAAAAAGCGCCTTCAGGTCAGCAACCAAATCACTGTCTTCATCTGTCGACGCAATAACATCATAAAATGGGTCCACTGAGTCAAAAATCCCATCCCCATCAGAATCCTTCTGCTCAATAATTACGCCATCACTGCCAAGAGGAGATTGCCTGCCGGAAAAACTTTTGGGTTTAACTGCCTGATAGTTATATTTTGAACCAGTGGCTCCGGTCCATCCCATGTTGACAAGGCTGTTGCTTCTAAAATAATTCTGAACCAGATCTTCATTGTAACTCAATATTTTCTCATCATCCCATTTAACAATGAGCGTTTTGCTTGCGGCAACCCACTGAATGCTCACATCATGCCAATCCCCATCTTCAGCGTCATCATATGCCGTCAGGTTGCCGCCGCTTTTTTTGCTTTTATACTCATATTCCCCGATTGCGGATGGCCCCGCGGCAGCAGTATTGAGACTGCCGTGCTTATATATGGCGACATGATCAAATTCAGGATCCACAGTTCCATCACCCTTCTGGTTCTGGGTCGAATCAAACTCCAGCCCCAGGGAAGGCAGGATCTTCTGACTGCCGCTGACCTGTCCGGAGTCCGCGAATCCCAATCCAGCCGATCCCTCTCCAAGTGCAAGATACCCACGGCTGTCTCTGTGCAGCACAAAGGCTATCCCATCCCCCCCTGAGGAATCTCTGTTGCCAAGGTAGACTTCAAACTCGGCCTTGAAATCATAGGCCAGGTCAATGGCATTCTTAAACCAGGCAGCTCCAACTTTATTTTTTGATGCCGCTGTCAGTACAACATTTCCCCCACTGAGTGAAGCATCCCCAACGACTTTCCAGTTTGATGTGGATTGCACGTCCAGATTCTGAGCCACAGTATCACATAACAGATTCCCAATCACCAGGACTGCTGCCAGCATGACCTTCTGAGCCAGTGCCCTCATTGTTAATTTATTGTTCATCTTAAATTCAAATTGTTGTGAATCGTCCCTGAAGTTATTCCTTCTTGCTGCTATCACACTCATATCTATTCCTTGATCAGCTCATCCTCTCTTGGGTCGCAATTTATCGATGGCTGGCCGAGTGCATTTGCGGCATATTCAGGACACATCTTTACAACCTGCCATCGAGGATGATGGATTTTCTGATCCACCTATCGGCTGCTCATTTAAATTTCTGAATGCGGGCATCCACACCTGTCCCATGCATTGACATTTGTCGTTTCATCTCACCCTCAATCAAATATTTATTCCCCATCACTATTATGCCAATTCCCTGAAGTCTTTTGCCAACCCACCATTTTATAGACATGTATGTCGCATATTTTGACACAGTATCTCTGTACATATGTTCAAGGCATGCGACTCCGTACTGATCTCACCTGGCTCGCTTGAATTAGCCAGATCCACGCCACCAGTGTGGCCTTCGATCCTTTTCATGCCCTCCCATTTTCATCCCATCAGATTCAAAACCTTTCCATCTGCCGAATGTTCCCACCCTTTCTTCCATGACCTTTGTCAGGGAGAGGATGATTGCTCATTCAATGGTGGAATCCTCCAATTCACCTTACCAGCCCCCCAAGGATGGCCGCTTCCGCACTGGATGTCTGTCCTCTGGATGGACGGAAAGCTGACCCGCTTTGAATCAGATTCTGCAGGTGGACCGATTTCATGGATTGCATGGACTTCCTCCCCGAGCTAGGATGAATGACGCGATGACGCTCACTGAAAAAATACTAGCCCGCGCCGCCGGTAAATCCACCGTAGCAGCGGGTGACAATGTTTGGGTCCAAACAGATGTGCTCATGACTCATGACGTTTGCGGCCCAGGCACAATCGGAGTCTTTAAACGTGAATTTGGCACAAGCGCTAAGGTGTGGGATGCCGGAAAGGTAGTCATCATCCCAGATCATTACATCTTCACGGCCGATTCAAAATCCAACAGAAATGTCGACATCCTGCGCGATTTCGTGCGCGAACAGGGGATTAAATACTTCTACGATGTCATCGATGACCCAAATGGTTCCTGGGTGTTTGACCCGAGTAAAGGGAATCTTCTTCGCCAATATGGGTCCCAGTATGCCGGGGTTTGCCACACAGCCTTGCCTCAGAAGGGTCACACACGCCCAGGCGAAATCCTCTTCGGAACCGACTCCCATACATGCATGGCTGGTGCTTTCAACCAATTTGCGACTGGAATCGGAAACACAGACGCCGGATTCGTTATGGGCACGGGAAAACTCCTCATTAAAGTCCCGGAAACCATGCGCTTTCATTTGGTCGGCCAACTCCAGCCAGGCGTCATGGCTAAAGACATCATCCTCCATGTGATCGGAGAAATCGGTTTCGATGGCGCCACCTATAAAGCAATGCAGTTCGATGGATCCGGAGCCTCAAACCTCTCCATGGATGACCGCATGACCATCGCCAATATGGCCATCGAAGCGGGTGGGAAAAACGGAATCTTTGAATTCGATGATAAAACCAAAAATTTTGTGGATTACCGCTGCCAGCTCAATGGTACAAAATCAAGTTATGAGCCTGTCTTTGCGGATTCCTCACAAAAATTCTCCTACGACTCGACCATCAACCTGAGCGATCTTGAACCAACCGTCGCCTGCCACCCGGATCCAGGTAACAGAAAGCTGGCCCGCGAACTGCGCGATCTCAAACTCGATCGTGCTTACATCGGCTCCTGCACAGGGGGTAAAACCAGTGATTTCCTGGACTTTGCCAGAATCATCTCCGGTAAATCCGTCAAAATTGATACCTTCGGAGTTCCAGCCACCCCAGAGATAGTCAACGATCTGAAGTCCGAAAAATGGGGCGATTCCTCAGTGTGGGACATCCTTCTCAACGCAGGGGTGAAATTAACTGAAAATGCCGGCTGTGCCGCCTGTCTCGGTGGCCCAGTGGACACATTTGGCAGAATGAATACTCCCCTCAAATGTATCAGTGCCACAAATAGAAATTTCCCCGGACGAATGGGACATAAGGAGTCCCAGGTTTTCCTGGCATCGCCCATGACAGTCGCGGCTTCAGCTCTCACTGGTTATATCACGGACCCAAGGGACGTTCTTTAACCCTGCGGACCTCCCGAGCTCATCATAATGGGGCGCTCAAAATCCTTCTTTGATTATTTACTCGAATTCCCGCTCTTTCTTGCGGTGGCTTTCCTGTGCCTCGTCAGTCCAATATGGTTGGGAAGTGTCGATCAGGACTCCTTCGCTGTCATGGCTGGAGTCTCTGGAATCATGCTCTGCCTCCATGGAGTCATCCTGGCCATAAGACCGCGGGCACGGCAATTGTGGCTCCCCCCCACATATGCAGTGCTGTTTTTTCTGGGTTATGTCATCTGGAGATATACCCAGGCGGACATTGAATTCGTGGCCCGTCAGGAACTGATGCGATTGATGATCTACTCGGGTATTTTCATCGTCATCACTCAGCAACTCCATAAACAATCCTGGGTTTTTGCCATCCTGGCGGTCCTCATTATCCTGGGCACCGGTCAGGCTGTCCTGGCTATCATCCAATACATCACCGACTCCAAGACAGTCCTCGGAAAAAATCTCCCTATGCAGTATTGGGGTCGCGCCAGTGGGACCTATATCTGCCCGAATCACCTCGGCGGACTGCTTGAATTAATCGCACCTGTCGCCCTTGCTCTCGGACTGACCAGCAAACTCAGCCCATCTCTCAAAATCGCTCTGATTTACTGCGCTCTGGTCATGGTTGCTGGTCTCATAGTCACTTTCTCCCGCGGCGCCTGGTTCAGCCTTGGGGTTTCTCTCACTGTCTTAACCCTGATCCTCCTGCGCCGCCCACACCTCAGATTTGCCACTCTGGGAGTATTTATCCTCCTCACCGCTGGCGTCTGGTTCTTCGCCAAATCCAATCACCAGCTCAATCAACGCATCCATGAGGTCACCCTCGACTCCGGAAAAGTTGACAATATCCGCTTCCTCATTTGGAAACCAGCCTTTCAAATCTGGAAAAATAACCCGTGGTTCGGAACCGGCCCTGGACATTTCGACTATGTATTCCCCAAATACCGACCAGAAAACTTCCAATACAGAGCCGGATATGCACACAATGACTACCTGAACACACTCACCGACTATGGCTTGTTGGGCTTCATCCTGGCTCTCTCTCCAGTCCTGCTCATCTGTTTCAATTTTAAATCCATCTGGAAAGGAAATAGCAGATCGCAGGATGGTTTCGGACAGAAAAACAGCAACAAAGAACCCGTGCTTCTCGGGACTTCTCTGGGCATCCTCGCCATCCTCATCCACTCATTCGTCGATTTTAATCTTCAGATCCCCGCAAACGCTGCCTTGACTGCGACTTTACTCGCAGTCGCCGCCTCACAATGGAGAAATGCAACCCGCCAATTCTGGATCTCTCCCAATTGGTCCATTGTTGCCATCCAGATTCCTTGCTTTATTGCAGCCGGTATCTTTCTCACCTCCTCTGCTTTTACCCTCTTCTCCACTCATCATCTCGATTCCAAACTGAAAAACTCCCAGTCCGCCTCCGAGCAATTCACTATCCTTACCAACCTGTGTCACCTCGACCCGCAAAACTTCCTTTACCTCACCAAACTCGGTGACTTCCACCGCCTCTCTCCCGACCCGGACGACCTGCAGCTCGCTCTCAATTGCTACCAGAATGCCATTGACGCCAACCCATTCCATTACAAAGCTTTCCTCAAGTCAGGCATCGTTCTCGACCAACTTTACCAGTTCGACAATGCCCATTCCGCTTTTCTCAAGGCCCTCGCCATCGACCCCAATGGCTATGACACTCTCGCCCATTTCGGAAGACACCTCTGCATCACCGATCAAAACCAACAAGCCTACTCCTTCCTTTCCAAATCAAAACAACTTCAATTCTTCGATAACCCCATATCCGATGACTGGCTCCCCATCGTCAAAGCACGCCTCAATATCCAGTAACTTATGTCTAGTAATAATGTACCTGGTACTTTATTATCCTCGCATGCGAATACCCAGAGGAGCATTGATTGCAGGGAACAGGGGTCAGTATTTCCACGTCATCAGCCGAGTCGTGGATCGTCGGCTGATTTTGAAAGAGTGAAAGAGAGGGAGAAGTCGGCATTTCTGCGTTTGATCAGACAATTCGAGTCCTTTTCCGGATTGCGAGTGAAGGCATATTGTTTGATGGGGAATCATTTTCATTTATTGATATACGTTCCTGTGAAGCCGGGAGTGATATCGAACGCCGAGGTGCGGGAGCGGATGAGACACATCTATTCTGAGAAACAGCTGAAGGAATATGATGAAATGATAAGTGAGCGCGTTGGGAATGGGGATGAGGGATATGAGAACGAGTTTTATGACAGGATGAGGTGCCGGATGTATGATTTGTCCAATTTTGTCAAGGACATCAAGCTGAGGTTCTCAAAATGGTATAACGGACTGAATGAGCGAAAGGGAACTTTGTGGGAAGAGCGATTCCGGAGCATTGTGATTGAAGGGCAAGGGAATGTATTGTTGAGGGTGGCAGCCTATATAGAATTAAACCCACTGAGAGCCAGACTTGTGAAGGACCCCAGTGAGTACAGGTGGTGTTCATATACGGAATCATTGGCCGGAGGCAAAACAGCCAGAGAAGGGATAATCAGTCTTGTTTCGGGAATGGGCAATGCGCTGAATTGGGAGAAAGCCTCGAAAGCATACAGGCAGCATTTATTTTTTCGAGCCATTGCACAGAGTTCCAGCAAACCAGTTATGACGGAGTCTGAAGCGGGGAATTTTTCACTGGAATCGGACTGGAGCCGGTTGAGCGAAATGGACATTCTCCGGGTGAAAGTCCGGTATTTTTCTGATGGTTTAATTATTGGGAGTCGGGATTTTATTGAGGAATTTTACGGGGAGAGGAGGAAATATTTTGGTTTTGGGCGGACAAAGATCTGCTCCAAGGCGGAGCCAGCGGGATATGAGGAAGGTGGAGAGGTGTATGCTTATAGGAACGTGGCCGACTAAAGGACTGGCAACAGGAATGATGTTGGCAATCCGGATGTGAGTCTGAACAGGTTTTGAGTTGTAAAGGATTCGAATTCAGTCCGGCAATGGTGCATTTCGTCGGGATTTGATGGTGTGGATTATATCCGTTGTCGCACGAATTCGAAGGAAGGAAGCCGCGGACCAATAGACCAGGGAAGCACCAGACAGCGGGGCAACGACCGAGGCGAGTTTAAGCCAGAAGCTGGGTGAAGGAATCTGGAGAGAACGCTGGAATCCAAAGTGATAGATGACCCAGGCGACCTGAGCGGCGATGACGGCACAGAGTAACATCTGAACGATTTCTCGAGGAGATTTGTCCATTCGAGGCGTTTTAATTTGAGGCGGAGGGCATAAGTCAAGAGAGCAAAGTTGATCCAACTTGAGATGGAATTGGCCATTCCCAAGCCAGCCTGGCGAAATGGATGGATGAGGATGAGGGCGAGCAGGAGATTAATAAAAAGGCAGAAAATACTGATGGTCATGGGAGTTTTCACATCACCCAAAGCGTAAAAAGAACGGGCCAGGCTTCCGACGTAGGAAAAGGCGAGAAGGCTTGGGGCAAGGCTGATGAGGGCTGCGGAGGTTCTGGAGCTGGAATCCAAGGTGAATTGACCTCCTTCATATACCATCCGAACAATCGGATCGGCGAGGACAAGAGTCACAGCCATGGCGAAGACATTGACAAAACTCAGATAGTGCAAGCCATCACAAAGAGTTTTTCTGAATGAGACATAGTCTTTTTGAGCCACATAGCCGGACAGGGCGGAGAGCAGGTAAGTGAACAATGAGACTCCAAAGACACCCTGGGGAAATTCCATGAGTCGAACAGCGTAGTTGAAACTGGCGATGATGGATCCGGTGGAACCCGAATCGATCCAGTAAGCGACACCTTGTGTGATCAACATATTCAATTGAAATGCGGCGACACCGATGGTCCCAGGGATCATTTACGAACGACTTCCTGGACCGTTGGATGAGACCATGGGGCTACCCAACGCCATCGGTATCCATTTTTATAGAGAAAAGGCCATTGAAAAAATGCCTGGGCGACACCGGCAACGAGCACCGCATAAGCCAGGGCAAAAATCTGAGTTGGGAGTCCGCCTTCAATCATGGGAACCAGCCACACCACAGTGAAAATCATCACGACATTCAATAATGTTGCCCCCAGTGCCGGGATGAAGAAAAAGCCACGGGCATTGAGCATCCCCATGAAGGTGGCCGCGAGGCATACAAAAAACATATATGGAAACATGATTCTCAGGAGGCGGAGCATGAGGGTGATTTCAGGATCAAAATTGGCGACAGCCAGGATCAATGAAAGAGCTAGAAAAACCGTTCCAACCAGGAAGGCGGAGACAATAATCAGAGCTGAAATGACGGCATTGGCACTTTCCCACATGTGTGACTCGCCCTCCTGCGTTTCCAGTTTTTTGAATATAGGAATAAACGCTGCGGTCAGAGCGCCCTCCCCCAACAATCGTCTGAAGAGATTAGGGATCATGAATGCGTAATCAAAAGCCCCCTTGATGAGTCCATCACCTAAAAATCGTGCATAGACCATTTCGCGGAAAAGACCAAGAAAACGGCTCAGCAGTGTGGCTGTAGCCATAGAAGCACTTGATGTTAGTATTTTTGCCACTTAACTTTACTCAATTTGAATTCAGGAAGTAATTCATTACTGCAGAACGAGGGTATTTAATGGACTTTTCTCATGTCTGAGTCGATACAATTTTTATGATGGCGCTTTATGTGTGGAGTAGCTCTTGTCCTGTGAATTCATGGGAATTTTGATTTGATATGAATCTGTCCGGAAAGTGAATCGAGCATGGAGGGTGCCTGGAAAAACCAAGGACCCGGATGGCGAATCACGAATAAACAACTATTCATTCAAGTATATTCCGGTTGATCGCTCATCTCATTCTGAGGGGCTGGAGATCAGAATTGAGGCAAGTGACCTCAGACGTTTTCAAAACCATCCGGGGTCCATCACATTCCGACACCCTGATACCAGCCGGAACCAACACCAGTCGTGAGACTGGATAGTGCCAGGATTCAGCTGTGGATAAACAAGGCAAAACACAGAAATGATATGAGTACGACTGTACTTGACTTGCTCAACAGGAAAAATAATCGAAGGAGGGAAATTTCACCAATCGGGAATGGTTATAATGGATACAGATATGCCCCTGGGGGAAAGTGTGGGGAATAAGCTCAACATATCAGAATTAAATGAAAAATGAGTGAAGGCATTCTGACTATTACCCTACATGATAGAATAATTTATACAATATTTTACGCTTGAATACAAACATGTATATTTGATTGCATTTCCCGAATCTCACAATTCCGGATGACTAACTGGACTCCATATCTGGTTCATAGTGGAATATCGAGGATGTATTGGATTGAAATCAAACCGGATTGATTGTGGCTGGATTCGGGAAAAGCTATGATGATTGGACAATTTGAGAAAATTTGAATTTCCAAGATTGGCGATGAATGATATAAGTCCTGTCCGTGATGATGATTGGAAAGTATTCATTTGGAGTGGGCGACCGATTTGAGCACCAGGCCGCAGCTCAGCTTCGGGCATTTGTATTGGCGGGACAATCCGGGGCGGACATCGTGCCGGTCTGGAACAAATCCTATCGTGAGCATACCACGATAGGGACGAAACCTGGTGGGACTCGTGCAGCTGCTGACAGGGCAGTCAAGGAGCTGGGATGGAATGCTCCCTACCATCTGGATGCGGATCATATCAATTTGAAAAACGTGAATGAGTTCATCGGGAGCTGTGACTTTTTCACCATAGATGTCGCCGAATATATTGGAAAACCATGTGGATCAGGTGAGGTCGACAGGTTTATTCAGAACCACAAGGAACTCTCAGGTCGCATCACGATACCGGGAATCCAGGATGACATACACATAACCGGGAGTGAATTAAGGACCATAGTTGAGAAGTACTTATCAGCTGTGGAGAAGGCGGCGGATGTCTACAGACACCTGTCCTCCCGGAAGGATTCACAGAGCCTCATCATT
Source organism: Verrucomicrobiota bacterium (assembly GCA_021209225.1). Lineage (GTDB taxonomy): Bacteria > Verrucomicrobiota > Verrucomicrobiia > Limisphaerales > JAJOIW01 > JAJOIW01. The sequence continues at coordinate 29,523 of JAJOIW010000057.1, read as the reverse complement.
GAAATTTCAATGGATGAAACAGACTCCCCACAGACTCCGGTGGAGTTGTTAATCATTCTGGCTGCGATATCAGATTATAAAATTCCTATCCAGACGATTGCACCCAAATTCACGGGACGCTTCAACAAGGGGGTTGACTATGTGGGAGATGTAAAACAGTTCGCACTCGAATTCGACAATGACATAAGCGTTTTGAAACATGCAATCAATGCCTATGATTTACCCGGCAATTTAAAACTCAGTGTGCATTCCGGCTCGGACAAATTTTCCATTTATGAGTCCATTCGACAAGCCATGCGGAAGCATGATTGCGGCATACACATCAAGACTGCCGGGACAACGTGGCTGGAGGAACTGATAGGGTTGGCAGAAGCAGGGGGAGATGGGTTGAAACTCGCGAAAAGAATATACGCCAAAGCTTATGACAAGATGGATGAGTTATGTGCTCCCTATGCGAGTGTGATTGACATTCAGAGAGGGCGTTTGCCCTCACCACAATCAGTGGATGCCTGGGATGGGGAGCAATATGTCCAGTCTTTGAGGCATGTTCCAGCGTGCAGTGCCTTCAATCCTGACTTCAGGCAATTGCTGCATGTTGGATATAAAGTTGCTGCGCAATTGGGAGAGGAGTATACAAACCTGCTTATTGCCTGCGAGTCGACTATCAGCCGGAATGTCACGACGAACATATACGAAAGACATATGAAGCCTTTGTTCATATCGGAATAGTGGGGCTGAGAAGCAGGTGGATTGAGAAATAAAAAAACACAGCAACCAGAGGAGAAGTATGGCCTATATCAAGAAGAATTTCATGGTTCACAACGATGCGGGGCGGGAACTCTACAAGAAGTATGCGGAGAAGCAGCCCATCATTGACTACCATAATCACCTTTCACCGAGAGAGATTGCCGAGCATAGGGAATATGAGAACTTATATGAATTATGGCTTGAAGGCGATCATTATAAGTGGCGTGCGATGCGTTCGAATGGTGTGGGTGAGGAGTTCTGTACGGGCGGGGCATCAGCCAGGGAGAAGTTTAATGCCTTTGCCCGGACTGTTCCGCATACGGTGAGGAATCCGCTTTATCATTGGACACATCTGGAATTGAAGAGGTATTTCGGGATTAATAAATTACTTGGACCGGACACGGCTGACGAGATATGGGAGGAAGCTGGGGAACAATTGCGGGGGGGGTGGATTTTCGACAGTTGATATTCTGAAGCGGTTCAGGGTGGAGGTTTTGTGTACGACGGATGATCCTGCGGACAGTCTTGAGTATCACGAAGCCATATCCAATGATTCACGGATTGAAGCGAGAGTATTACCAGCTTTCAGACCAGATAAATCGTTGAATGTGCGTCAGCCGCAAATATTTAATGCGTGGGTGGACAAACTGGCAGCAACATGTCAGCGGGAAATACGCGGGTTGAGTGATTTGCTTGAGGCTCTGGAGAAGCGGCATGAGTATTTTCATGAAATGGGAGCGAGGGTATCTGATCATGGGTTGAGTTATTGTTATTCTGACGATTGCACGGAAATGGAAGCCTCGAATATATTTGATCGGGCGCGATCCGGGGTTTCGGCGAGTATGGAGGAGCATGAAAAGTATGCCAGTTATCTCATGCATTTTTTTGGAATCCTGGATGCGAAGCGAGGGTGGACAAAGCAGCTGCATTTGGGGGCTTTGAGGAATAATAATTCGGCTGGATTTAAAAAATTGGGTCCGGATGTGGGATTTGATTCGATTGGGGATTGGCCGCAGGCTGAGAAATTGGCTCGATATATGGACAGGTTGGAATCGGTTGGCAGCCTTCCGCGGATGATTTTGTATAATCTGAATCCATCGGATAATTACATATTTGGATCGATGCTGGGGAATTTCCAGGATGGGGTGACGGCCGGGAAAATCCAATTGGGGAGTGGCTGGTGGTTTTTAGATCAGAGAGATGGCATGGAGTGGCAGCTCAACACTTTATCAAATCTGGGATTGCTTTCCAGATTTATAGGGATGCTCACGGATTCACGATCTTTCATGTCGTTTCCGAGGCATGAGTATTTCCGGCGGATTCTCTGCAATCTGGTGGGTGAGGAGATTGAGAATGGAGAAATACCGGATTGTGAGAAGCTGACTGGCCCATTGATAGAGAATATCTGTTATGGGAATGCCAAGCGGTATTTGGGGATATGAATTGATTATGCATGAGTTTGGTCTGATGGTGATTGGATAGTTTGAATGATATGATTTATCACTCTTCTGGAATGAGGCATCCACTGGTGGCTGAGGAGTGGGTATACGATATTCTCCGCGTTTTCCAGACAGGAACTTTTTGATGGTATGATGACCTGATCAAAAGGGGTTCTGTAAGAGACTGTGGGTATATCTTTCAGAAGGTGTTGATTATTATTCAAATCCGTGAGGAATGGGCTCCTGAATTTCATTTGGTGTGTTCCTTTGCCTATCCAGAACCAGGCCCACAAAGTGCCGTGGTGCGGGCCGCAAATGGAGAAGAAGTGTGAGACATTGTTCTCATGGTATAATTTCTGCAGATAATATCGGCATACGAGTGACCCCATGGAAAAGCCTATAAGGGAAAAGGGATTATTGTTGGCGATACGATTCTTTATGAAGGAATCGAGTTGGTGAGCCAGAGACTCGATGGGTGCTCCCCCCCAGGATGGTTTCAATTGAATGATGTGACATTGAATATTATTTTTCTGAAGATGGCGGACCATGGTGCGGAAGACGCGGCCTGAGTTAAAGATGCCGTGAACAAGGACTGCCTCACGAGTGAGAGAATGATGAGATTGAGGTTTCATTTTGATGCACAAGTATGAATCCGGAAGCTCCACAAATAAAGTATGGCCTGCTTCTTTTCAATCAGGTGTTCGGGTTTTATTTGCAGAATCGTGCAGGTTCAATTGCCACGCCATGGGCATCCCGGGTCATGGCCACCCGTGAATACCACGCCGGCCCGGGCCCACAGCACGTGGAGGTTCAGTGCGAATGGATTCTTGTGAGGCACTTCCAGGAATTTGAAAGTATGGGGCGACACCCTTCCCTGCTCCAAGGTGGCTATTCCGGGATATTCAGCCTGTTTGGAGTTCCAATTCAAAACCAGGAAACATGTCGTTCCATTGGGCGGGATATTTTATACTCCCCTGCCATTCCGGATTTTCTGAGAAGTTGAACTCAATTAGACAGGCAGTAAAGGCCGAAGATCCATCCAAAGTAGAAATTTCCCATGGAAAGATTTGTACTGACCTGTGCCCTGATCGTTCTGAATTTTTCGTAAGCCATGAGCCAGACTGGGATCGACGACTCAACGATCATCCACTTTGCCAATCCGGAAACTGAGGCCACTGTCCGAGCCAGGCTGGTGAATACCTATGGCCAGAATGAACTGGCGGATGAATCGGTGCCTATCACAGTTGTGGAGGCTGCAAAGATTGAAAAACTCCATTTGAGCGTTCAGGATCAAGTGAATCCTTTTGATGGTGTTGATTTGCTTCCTAACCTGAAGCACCTGACATTGGCGGTTGCTGGAGGACCAGAAACTCTAACCGACCTCGGAAAGCTACCCCATTTGATTTCGCTCAGAATATTCCTGTTCTCAGAAACCGAGCTGGTCATTCCCGAAGGACTCGGAGAGCTGGAATATCTGGCTATCTATGCCAACGAGATTGAACCACCGCCAATCAGCTTGAGAGTGGAATCCAGCTTACCTTCACTGGAAAGGCTGGATATTGACTTTGCCCTGCAATCTGTATACCTCGATGCCGCAGTTATGCCGGCTTTGATGAACCTGTACATCAGCGATCTTGGAACCTTACGGGGCTGGCATAGTTCAGCACTTAATGGAAATCTCACGACTCTGGAAATCTCAAACACCTTCCCCACAAATGTCAGTGTCTGGATCCAGGATTCAGGGCTCATGAAAAATTATGATTCACTTTTGATGGCATCACAAGATGCCACAAGCTTCTCTCTCTATAGAGGGGATCGTGGGAGTGTGAATGCTGAAGACACATACGACCTGGACTTCCGGGCATTTTCAAATCTTAAAAGTCTTTCCATAAGCAGCGGGCGGGTTGGGAAACTCCAGCTTCCGGATTCGACAGATAAACTGACGAATCTAACTCTTGGATATGTCTTGAATACATCCATTCGATTCTCCAACCCAAAAGCCAAGCTGCAAAGAATTACAATACATAACAGCCAGATAAATGAAGTCTATATCCACCCGGATATTGAATTGGAGAACTTTTCCTCCTCGCTGTCCCATATAGAAAAACTCGTAATGACAATACCGCAGGATTTCTGGTATGACGACACCAAGGTTACCGATCTGCGTGTTTCACCAAGATTGAGAATAAAGGATGATTCTGTGTCCTACGAATCCATCGGCGGCCAGTACCGGCTGCTGGAATCTCAGGATATGCTCAACTGGAAACCCATCCACACCTCCCCGGATTACAGTGGACAACTCCAAAGATTCACCTACAGAAAAGGCATCCGTAACGAGGACAGGCAGAAATTCTACCGACTGACTGAAGTGAGGCAGTGAAGCCAGGGCGAAATAAAACAACAGAATGGGACTCTGATCTGTTTGCGGTATGCACTGGACGCGACCACGGGACGCGATGGACGAGGATCACCAGACATTACCAGGAGTGTGAGAATTCCGTGATGTGCTGAGATGTGGCGAGGGACCCCTGATGAGATGATGAGGGAGTCTTGGCTCTGGTTTGCCGACGAGTCAGGACTGGAAATTAATTATCTTTGCAATGGGTCCCAATATTGAAGGTTGATATCTGTTCGGGTCCGGAAGGGATCTGATGGCGGGTTGATTTTTGAAGATTCGCGGAATTCGGCGTGCAAGTCGTTGAAGACCATATTTCCCCCGCCGAGGTGGCGATTGGGATCGACTCCTTCTTTGGCATCTGATGCACCGAATCCGGAGCTGGGCCACCAGAGCGAACTGCTCCAGAATCCGTCTGGTTTGGGCATTGTGTCACCAATGGCGAGGTTCATAGCTGGGCGTTTCACGCTGGATCTTTTGAACCACGGGTTGCTGACTATCGAGCGACCTCTGACCGGAACGGTTTGGGTTCCGTATGGGTGCAATCCAAGGAAGAAGGCGTTGTATCCGTATCCGACTTTGTGAGCATCGAACTGCCAATCCCAGGTGACGCCCAGGTCCTTTCTGCGGCCCTTCAAGGATGGGCAATGGAAGAGATTGGTATTGGAATTGGCTGGGACACGTGCCAGGTTGACATTTTTATTCATGATGATCATGCCCCACCAGTTGTTTGGTCTGACGGCAGAGTCGTTCAGTCCATTGTTTCTATGAGCTGGGAAGACGTCATTATTATCGTCCGTGTATAACTGCATTAAGATGGAGATCTGGCGGAGGTTGTTGAGACATGAGGTCCTGCGGGCCTTCTCATTTGCCTTGGAGAGAGCTGGAAGAAGCATGCTGGCCAGGATGGCGATGATGGCGATGACAACAAGTAGCTCTATCAATGTAAATGCCCTCACCTGATACGAACGCTTGAATGGTTTTTTCATAAACCTGTTGAAATGGAGTCTACGATTGGATTTCTGCTGAGCATATCCATGACGCGTGGATTGTCGACAATTTACTGTGCGGGGCAGAAATTCAGAACTGGGATTCAATGAATCCATTCAGGTTCAGTGTGGGTGGATTGGCCGTGCAGTTCAGGTGATTGGGCTGATTTGAGATTTCCCGTTTCAGTGGATGGGACAGGAGGCGTGAAATGAGTCCTGGAATGAGTGATGGGGAAATCCAGAAATCCATGCCCAAAGCGTGGCAGGCATGGAATGAGGTCCAGAGAGAAAAAAAGCCGACCTGAAGCCGGCGATGTGTTGGGGGATAAATATTGGAATGGAATCAGTTGAGGGTTTTGATATAGGCGAGTATGTCGCGGATTTCGTGTTTTGAGAGGAGGAGCCCCATGGGAGGCATGGCTGAAACCGGTCCGAATCCTTGTGATAGTGTGGCGTTGGGGAGGATGAGGCTTTCAATGAGCTGCACAGGATTGAGGCGTGAAGCGACGCCCTGGAGGTTAGGTCCAGCTTCACCGACCCCGGTTGAGCCGACTTTATGACACCGCAGGCACTGGGCGACAGGATGAGATTCGAACAAGGATTGCCCACGTTGGACATTTCCACCATGGAGAGTCACCATCCATTCTCTCAGGTCCGGGGAAACATCCAAAGAATCCAGGTAGGTATTCAAGGCATGGATCATTTCAGGATTTTGAGAATGGGACACCGCTTCATGGATTTCGAGATGGATGGAGGGATCAATTGCACCCTGAGATAATTTACCGACGACCTGGTTGAGAAAAAATTGTTGTGCCTCCGGGGTTTCGAGGCGGGCGATCTGCAGTGTGGCGGCGTTTTTTAAAATCGGATTCTCTGAATGGAAGATCAGGCGCAGGCGGGGGAATGCCCGTGCGCCTTGGGTCTCGACGAGCGAGGCCAATCCGGCTTGAATCAATTCGGGAGAATCTGAATCGAGTGCGGCATTGATACCTTCATTCCAGACGGTGGCGTCGAGGTTTTTGAGTGATTGGATGGCAGAAAGTCTCTGTGTGACTGGCAGATTGGCATTGGATATGGTGGAGATGATGCGATCGTCCTCCATCAGGATGCCAAGTTTGGCCATGGCCCGGGCGATTTCTTCGCTTAAATTCTTGTTGAGGGAGTTGACCAAAGGAGGCAATTGGGCATTGAACAAAACCTGAAGCCCGCTGGAATCCGAAGCGGATGTCATGCGAGGAACGGGTCGGTGCCAGCCGAGCACCCGATCCAATGCACTGGGTTGGATCCAATCGCCGACACTGCGAATTGCCTCCATGCGGATGCGGTCCGATAGTTTGTCATTCTGAATCAACCGCAGCACATTTTCTGCATTGGAGACCTCGCCGATCCTGAAGTTGGCATTGATGATTCTGCGGAGTAAGGCTTCATTCTCCCCGGAGAATCCCGAGGGCAGGGAATTTTCAGAATAATTGCGAGCGAGTTCAGCCAGGTGTGCAGTGGATTCAGGTGCTGGATTCAAATCATGAATGGCTCTGGCGGCTTCGGTGACGATGGACTCGTCCCTGTCCTTGAGGAAAGAGGTTATTGCATTGGAATCTTTGAGTTTCCGAAGGGCGAGTAAGGCACCACGACGAACCGCAGTTGATGGATGAGAACGCAATCCTTCAAGGTAATCAGTGTCACCCAGCCAGGTGAAGCCCATCACACAACCATGACGCAGAAAGACATCCTGGTCATTATTTTCAGCGAGAATCGAAGCGAGACGGTCTGCGTATTGAGTGAGGCCATTCTTCCCAACAGCCATGGCAGCGAAAAGAAGAACTCGTGGATTTTCATCATGAAGCAGCTCACTGATCACCTTTTCCGTTCCTCGAACATATCGCGCCTCACCAAATGCACGGGCGACCTGAGCACGGATTTCAGCATCGTCCACAGAAGCTGACCGGATGACTCTCGACAGAGGATGATGATCGTAAGCCTGGCGGTTTTTCTGATAATCGCGGGCGAGAATGGTCAGTCCCCAAATGGCGTGGATTTTCTGGATTTGTGGTCCGCGCCGCAGGAGAGATTCAAATGTTTCCAACGATGTGGCACCTCTTGAAGCCAGTTCCAGTTGTGCGCGCAACCGCACGCGCATATCCTCATGTGAGAGAAGCGAAGCCAGTTCATCCTGACTTCGGTGCTGGAAACCCTCAGCAACCAGAGATTTCATGGCCAGAATGTTTGGATTGGACGCAAGATTTTTATATTCGAGTGTATAGATACGACCTTGTCCATTGTGGTTCCAACTGGAGACCCAGTCGGCGAGGTACATTTTTCCATCGAAACCAAAATCGAAATCTGTCACCAGGACATTATTGACAAAGTCGCGGGGATTGACGGTTTTGAATCCGGCGCCGGTATTTTCGATGTGAGAAAGTAAGGATTCGGGACTGGGCGGCGCCCCCCCCTGAAGTCACAGAGGAAGAAGTGTCCGCTATATGCGGCTGGGAGGCCAGTGCCGGGGTAGTATGTGAATCCGGATGGGCCATTGCCAATGTGGTCGATTGGGGGAAGGATCCATGCTGGTTGACCAGGAAACTGTTTATGCCAGAGTTTTTCATTATTCCATGGCCCACGAGAGTAGTCACCCTCGAGGTATTGGTAAGCCATATTCCACCCGCTTTCTCCGCCTTCGAGGCAATAGACTAATCGGGCGGCATCGCCGGCATCAGAATTGTTATCACCGGTGAAAAGATTGCCGTATTTGTCAAAAGCCAATTCCTGCGGATTGCGGAGGCTTGAATAAAAGACTTCCAGATCGGAGCCATCGAAGTTGCAGCGAAAGACTGCGCCTGAGCCTGGGTCGTGGAGCAACTTACCATTTTTTGTTTGGACATGATAACCGCGATCTCCAATGGACCAGTATAGTTTGCCATCGGGTCCAACCACCAATCCGTGCATGTCATGACCACGAAGGGCCACCCGCACCCCAAAGCCACTGAACATGGACGAGCGTTCCTCAGCAATGCCATCATCATCGATATCTCTCAGGCGCCACAGATGCGGGATGTTGGTGTAATAAACGTCACCATTCCAGAAAAGCACCCCAGCCCCGGTTCCATCCAATGGGTCGTTGAAATTCCGGGCAAAATAAGTGGATGAATCCGCCATCCCGTCCCCATCCGTATCCTGAATAAGCCGGATCCATTCGTCTCCGCGCCGGAAGTAATCGAGTCCGCCATCGAATCGATCTTTCCATTTAACAAGCATGGCTGAACGATCCTCGACAGTCTGAGAAGCCAAATCATCCTGCAACCAGTAACCATGGCCTCGATTATCCTCGACCCCATTTGTTTGACGTTCGGTTTCAGCCGAGAAGATGCGTCCTTTTTCATCTATGTATATAGATACGGGATCCTGGGTGAGGGGCTCCGCAGCCCATAATCGGACACGGAAATTCTCTTCCACACGAATATTGCCTGCGTTGTCTATAGCGTCCTGAGGGATGACGGGATCAGGATTGACTCCCGATACCCGCAACGCTATGAGCACAATGAAAACGATATATTGAGAAAATCGCATGGAATAAGAATACAACGAATGGAAAAACAGGCAAAGTATCATCAACCACAAATCGTGAAGACTGAATGTCGCGGCCCAGGACGGTCCACAACCACCCATGCGATGAGGGATGGTGAGGAAAGGTTTATGATTATTCCATATCTTTCCGGATCAGACATTTGAGCTGACTGAGTTCCCAATCGAAGCCGGAATTCAGAATGGGGAATCGACACCAGGTTTTTGGGTCCACGTTTTCATCATCCACGTGGAAGTTCGGTGCCAATCGCTCGCGTTTCCATTGGTTGCGACTCCAGAGTTGGAAGAAACGGGTGATCCAGGTGCCGATTTCCTCAGGTGAATGGGAGAGATAGTGAGCTTTCGCGAGGTGATAGATTTCGATGGGATTTTTTTTATCCCGGATAGCCCATCGCTCGATCTGGTCCAGGACGGTGTAGGGCATCAGATCCTTCTCGTCTTTTTGAGAATGGCTTCCTGGGCGCAATTCCGCTGTAGGCTCCAATTGATTGACGATGGCTAAACTGGGCAATGAAGGAATTTCGAAACCATTCTGGGATTCCATCCATTTGAGCCATTGGAGGACAAAAGCTTTATCTGTCCCACCCAATGGAGCGAGGCCGCCGCTCGTGTCCCCATCCATGGTGGTATACCCTACTGAGGCCTCGGATCTGTTGCTGGTTGTGAGAAAGAGAGCACCTCTGCAATTGGCCATCATCCAGGGGCCAGGGCTTCTTACCCTGGCCTGAATATTCTGAAGGGCCAGGTCATCGGTGGACCAGTTGAGCTGTCGATTTAAGGTATTCTGGACGAGCTCGTGGTATGCCTTCACCAGAGGTTCCACATTCCAGAGAGCGTATTCTGCCTGAATGGATCGGGCAATAGTCCTTGCCGCCTCTTCGGTCACAGGACCACTGTTGGAGGTTTGTTGGTAAACACAAAACAGGATGTCACTCATGGAGGGACCCTCAGGCACATTCCAATAGGCAAGTTTTTTTGCGAAGCCGACAGATCCAAGCTGCGCGATTGCCAGCTCTCTCATGATCCAGACCATCACAGCCGTGGCTGTGGAATCAGCACCCCCACTCAATGAAAGCACAAACCCACGCGACCGGGTCTTACGCATGTAATCAAATAATCCCAAACCAATGGCCCGCGCCCACTCGATCTCTTTATTCCAGTTTTCATTCAATATGTCAGGCAACGCCTTGGGGCAATCCTTCCATTGGAACGGGGCAACCAATATGGGATGGGCGGATTTTATGTCACCCTGAGCACCAGACCGCCGGCGCGCCAACCGGTTCAAATCAATATCGATGGAAACTGAGATTATTTCTGAATCATTAAATGAAAAGCGGGGGCCACGCTGAATGATGGCACCGTTGGATGCAATCAGACACTGGCCATCATAGATAATGCGGCCGGCTTCATTCCCCACCAGATTGGCATAAATATACGCCACAGAAAAACTGCGCGAGGCGTCGGTGACAAAGTTTTCCCTGATTTTATTTTTTCCGAAAGCGAAATGACTGGCGCTGGGATTGAGGATGAGGTCAACGGATTCAGCGGAGTAGCGACGTCCTGGACGGTTGGCAACCCAGGCGTCCTCGCAGATTTCATATCCGATAATCAGGCCGCCCACATCAAACAGGAAGTCGCCGACCGGATAGCTTTTTCCATCCTTTTGAATAGCGGTCGTGGAGCCACTGGGCCAGGCACGGAACCATCGCGGTTCGTAATGAATGCCATCCCGTGCCAGATTCTGTTTGAGGTAAAACCCGAGGATATGTCCATCCACCAGCAAAGCTGCCGCGTTATAAATGCGCCCATGCACATCCAAAGGAAGGCCAACTGAGACAATGAGAGATTTTGTCCATGGCACTAGATCCATGAGACGGTTCCAGGCTTCAGCAGTGGTGGATGATGCTAAAAACTGATCTTCACATCCATAACCGGACAGACAGAGTTCAGGGAGGCATAAGACTTCAGCCCCCAGATTTCTCGCGCTGTCGATGGCCTGTTTGAGGCGGATTGTATTGCCTTCCCAGTCGAGAGGGATCTGATTGACACAACCAGCAGATAAGTGAACGAAACTCATTTACCAGTCCATCATATCAGAGTGTGCACACTGAGCAAAAAATCATTTCTGCAACCAGTCACAGTTGCCGCCAATCAACCGTATGTGTCTATATGTGGAGGACCATTGGGGGTGGATCCCTCGTCGATCCGGGGATGCCTGTGAGTTGTCGAATAGGAAACTTCGCTTCTCGGTACAGCTTCGAGGGATTGAAACTTCATCTCACCATCATAAGTGATGCGAAACCTCCCATGGATGCCGTTGGATTGAATGAGAGGCCGAAGATGCACTGCTGGAAACTGGATAGTCCTGCCGGATTCTGCCGTGACCACCACCAGAGGAGCATGTCCACGGTAGTAATCCAGGAGATCTTCAGCCGTTAAATGAAGCGAGAATATTTCGTGATTCATAACCAGAATCAGGTCATTCCACCCAATCAAGCCCACTCAGGATCCGGTATAATTAAATTCCTGAACCGGAAAAAACAACAAAAAAACCGGCCATATGACCGGTTAAAAAAGAATGTTAAATGAGACAAGTGACGGTATTAGAGGGTAATGCCGAGTCTCTGCAGAGTTTCATAAGTGACACCGCCGGTGGCGAGGTTACTTTTGATCTGGAATTCACGAACGGCAGCGAGAGTTTCAGGAGAAAGCTGTCCGTTGATTGCGCCAGGATTCAGGCCTTTGGAGGCGAGAGCCTGTTGGATGCGAGCGACAACTTCTGGAGTGACGTTGGTTTCGCACAGGATCTGACGCCATTCCTGAGTTCCACCACTGACGCGAACCTGCTTCTGAACTGTGTCATATTTAGCTTCGGTTGGGATCATGCGGGTTTGAGCTGGAGTGACGAGAACGCTGCGTCTGATTGTGCCGTATTCAGCTGGGATGGGCACCTGGCGGGTGGTTTCCTGAGTGTCGACAACAGTCTTGGTGACAGTGTCATAAACTGGTGGGATCACTTCCTGGCGGGTAGCAGCAGCAGAGACAAGCTTGCGCTTGCGAACGGTGCTGTACTGAGCAGGTGTGGTCACAAGACACATGATATCACCGGTGGCTCCATCAATTTTTTCGATGGCTCCACGTCCTTGCTTCCATTCTGTGCGGGCTGGAGCGACGAGAACCTGCTCTTCGATCCACTCGTATTGAGCTGGGATGTCAACGATGTTGGTCACAGCTGGCTTGACCATAACGCGCTCGGTAACAGTCTTGTAAGTGGCGGGAACGACTTCAAGACGGAAAGAGGCGGCGCGGGTTTCTACGCGTTCTTCAACGGTTTTGTACTCGGCTGGGATAGTTTCGATGCGCTGGCCGGCAGGTTCGATGAGGACTTGCTCGGTAACAGTTTGATAGGTTGGAGGCACAACAACACGCGTGAAGCAATCACCTGGTTTGGCGTTCGGAGGAAGCGCGTTTCCAAGGGCGGAGGCGTTGTATTGCACTTCTTTGACCATAGCTGGGGTGCTGACAACCTCGCGGGAAGATGAGGATGCAACAACTGTCTCACCGCCGTCAACTTTGGTGACGACAGGCTGAGCAGTGGTTTTGACAGCATTACCTGAGTATTGGCTGGTCTGTTGGCAACCGGTCATGGCAACGCCACCGAGTGCAACCGCAGCAGTGATGAGGAGTGATGTATTTTTCTTTGTCATTGTCGGGTTAGTTGTTTTTTTACTTACTAATAAAATTTCAGTGATCGTTTGAATGAGCTTCGCCGAATTTATTCAATGAAAGCCACTGTATCAAAATAAATTTTCGAAACGTGTCTAACTCACCGTGAACCAGTAGGTTAGTTCTTTCTATGCATCGAAAAAATTGTTGCAGTACTTAAACTGTTTAGGGGGCAAGGTAAGAGAAATTCCGATGAGATAACGTGGGAATGATGTGAATCATTTCCAAGCTCGTCAAAATTCCACCCTGATAACCCTTTCCAACGGAGCTACTTTCAAAAATAGCCTATTGGGGATGAAATCAGATAAAGTTTTATATTGCAAGCACTGAAAGCTGATTTTTTCTAAAAAGTGTAAATAAATGGGACAGGTGGGGTGGGAATGGTAAGAGAAAAGTATGGAGTGATGAAAAAGTGGAGATGGTCGGGGCGACTGGATTTGAACCAGCGACCTCTTGAACCCCATTCAAGCGCGCTACCAAGCTACGCTACGCCCCGACCAGGAAGGAGGAAGATAAAATGAGATAAATGGGAAGGCAACTCTTAAAGTGGATGGAGTGTAATCCGGGTGAAGGCGGGAGGAATGAACAGGGAGGTTGAAGAGGTGCGGGAGATCTGGGAAGGTAGGTCTATGAATGGGCGACAAGCTGTGATTGATCGGATTGAAGAGACGGGCATTATAGCGGTGATCCGGGCACCGGATCGGGAATCGTTGAGGCCGTTGTGCCGGGCATTGCTGGCTGGTGGGGTGGACATCCTGGAAATCACGCTGTCGACGCCGGACGCTGTGGGAGCCATCCGGGAGATGAGGGAATTGTTTCAAGGGGAAGCAGTTGTCGGGGTGGGCACGGTGCTGACCATGACTCAGGCGGAAACCGCACTGGAGGCGGGAGCGCAATTTCTGGTGACCCCAATCCTGCGGAGGGAGCTGGTTGAGGTGTGCCATAGTGGCAACTGCCCGGTGATGATGGGTGCCTATACCCCGACGGAAGCGCAATTGGGGCATGAAGCCGGGGCGGATTTTATAAAAATATTCCCTGCCGATTCGCTGGGGCCGGCGTATATTAAGGCGATCCGGGCTCCGATGCCGCATTTACGGATTGTACCGACAGGTGGGGTCGACATTGGGACGATTCCAGCATTTCTGGATGCGGGGTGTCGGGCATTGGGAGCTGGGTCCTCGCTGGTCAGTGCCGGGAAGGTTCGAGCTGGCAGTTGGGATGAGATCACCCGGACCGCAGAAAGATTCATTCAGGCGGTGCAATCCTGGCGCCAGGCAAACACAAATCAGTCCAAGTCATGAAGAAAGCAAAATGGATAAAGCAGAGGTGGATAGATCGGATCCTGGTGCTGGCGGTGTGGGCAGTCAGCTGGAATGGGGTTGGACAGGAGCCACCAGCCTTGGTGCGCCAGACCACATTGGAATTGCCGGACGCCTTGCCGAGTGGCAGGTGGCAGGTGAGCAATGCCTTTGGAACCACCACTTTCTCTCAGCCTATGGGCATAACCACAGCGCCCGGAGAACCGGACACACTATATGTGATGGAGCGGCGGGGCAGGATCATCCGATTTCACCTTCCGAGCCGGCAGAAAACCACATTTCTGGATATCACAGCCAGAGTCAACACGTCGGGAGAAGGAGGACTTCTGGGATTGGCCTTTCATCCGGAATATACGAGGAATGGGAGATTTTTTGTATTCTATACCCTGATGGCGGCGAATGGTTCGGGGAATGGATTTCACACCCGAATTTCGCGCTTTGAATCAAGTGGCGATGCATTGGGGGATGCCAACACTGAGGCGGTGCTGATATCGCAATACAATCAGGCGAGCAATCACAATGGGGGGGATCTGCATTTTGGTCCGGATGGCTATTTGTATGCGGCTTTGGGAGATGAAGGTGGCGGGAATGACACCTACCAGAACAGCCAGAGAATCGATAAGGATTTTTTTTCCGGTTTGATCCGATTGGATGTGGACGAATTGGAGGAGAACCTGGCTCCCAATCCGCATCCGGCATTCATTGGCCATTACCGGATACCCCGGGACAATCCATTTGTTGGGGCGAGCCGGTTTTTGAATCAACCGCTTGTGGCTGAGAACATTCGCACTGAGTTTTATGCGGTGGGACTGCGCAACCCGTTTCGATTCAGCTTTGATCCCCTGAATGGGTGGTTGTATGTGGGGGACGTCGGGCAGGACAAGCTGGAGGAGATCGACATTATAGAAAAAGGAGGAAACTATGGATGGAATTTCCGTGAGGGCCAGGTTCGGGGTCCTAGGTTCTCCGCGAATATCGGCTTTAAGGAGCCTATCTATGATTATGCCCACGGGAGCGGTGCGATGCAGGGGGCGAGTGTCACTGGAGGAGTTGTCTATCGTGGGAGCCGATTTCCCGAGTTGTTCGGGAAATATATTTTTGGCGATTATGTGAGTGGGAATTGGTGGCAACTGACCCCCGAATCCGCGTCGGTCCGGGTGACGGCAGAGAATATAGTGCGGGGAATTCCAAACATATCGGCTTTTGGTTATGATCCGACGAATGGGGATATCCTGGCAACTCAGCTGAGTCAGGGCGTGATCTATCGACTTTCCCGGGGATCGACTGCTGGAAGTGACGCTCTCCCCGGATTGCTGTCCCAAACCGGGGCCTTTTCCGATCTGGTTCAACTCACGCCCCACAGTGGAATATATCCCTATGAGATAAATCAGCCATTCTGGTCGGATGGGGCCATCAAGAGCCGCTGGTTTGGGCTGCCAGAAGGCAATGCTCAACTGGACTTTGAAAACCGGAATCCTGCCCGGCGCATCCCGGTTGGCAGTGTATGGATCAAGCATTTTGAGATGGAGATGATTGAGGGGGACCCCACCAGTCGGAGAAGGCTGGAAACGCGATTTATAGTCAAGACAACCGATCATGTTTATGGGATTACCTACCGCTGGAATGCGGACCAATCGGATGCGGAACTGGTTCCGGAAGACGGCGATTCGGAGACCTTGGAAGTGGTTCGGGGTGGTCAGGTTGTGCAACAGATCTGGCGATACCCGAGTCGCAGTGAATGTCTCCATTGCCATTCCACGGCTTCCGGGGGTGTGCTGGGTTTTTCGCGCCACCAGCTGAACCGGTCCATCCGGTGGCATGGACCTGAAGCTGAAAACCAGTTGGCTTTCCTGGAGGAAAGTGGATTTTTGCAATCGGGAACGACGTCCGGCCAGAGGGTGTCCGTGTCCATGACCGATGAGACAGCCAGTCTTTCGCAGAAAGTCGCCTCATATCTGGATAGCAACTGTGCATCCTGTCATCGTCCTGGTGGACCTGCTGTCGGAAATTGGGATGCCAGAATCACGACTCCATTATGGCAGAAAAACCTTTTGGGTGGCCTGCTGGTGCGCGGCGAATCAGAAAGTGAAAAAGCGTTGATTGTTCCGGGTTCTCCGGATTTCTCTGCGGTTGTTTCCAGAATGTCCGTTCGGGGGGCGCGCCAGATGCCTCCGATAGCCACGCACGTCGTGGATGCGGAGGGGGTTGCACTGATGCGCGAATGGATCACCTCGACAATTGGCAGTTACACCTTGCCAGGCCAGACATGGGAGGATTGGTATGTGTCCCGATTTGGAGAAAGCCCATTGGGGAAAGATCTGGTGCGGCTGGATTCAGACAAGGATCGAACCCCGGATTTTCTGGAATACTTACTGGACACCGACCCGGAGGATGCAAGCAGCGGGTGGAGATTCTCAACATCCATCCAGCAGGACAGTGCGCACTTTGAATTCCCGCCAGTACCGGAACGCGGCTTGCAATTGCAGATCCTGAGTGGCCCCACACCGCAGGGACCATGGAGTCCGGAAAGTGTCGGTTTGAATTCTTTGCAGGCGACGCAGCACAGTATTCCACTGGGCCAATCTCAGAATTTCTTTTTCAGAGTGGTGCTTTCAGAACCTTTTTGAGCTTGCTTCAGGAGAGACGCCGGAGAATATCTGTTGAATCAGTTGTGCGGGCTCGTCCTGGAACATGACAATGTCCAGGAAGTGCCCGCTGTTCACCCGATTTGGCATTGGTCATGAATGGGACATTCTGGGAAATAATTCTCATGGTTGTTATTGGAATTGGCCTGGTGGCGAAGGTTTTGCCCCTGGCCAGGAGATCCAGCCCCCAACTGTCCGGTATCCTGATCTGCATTGCTGGACTGGGAGTTGCCGCGACCATATCCCTGCATTCCAACCTGGCAACAAAAATTCAAAACCAGCAGTTCTTTGCCCAAAAAGCCCCGGCTGAAGCCGGAGTGGATGGCTACGTTCAGTCAGAATCCTGTCGCCCATGTCATGGTGAGGCCTACTCAAGCTGGCATGAAAGCTTCCACCGCACCATGACCCAGATGTGCGAGCCGGCTGCCGTTCAAGCGGATTTTTCAAGCCAGACCCTGACACTGGATGGGGTCAGATACACCCTCTTCAGAGATGGGGATTCGTATCTGGTGGATATGCCGGATCCGAATTCCGCCGCGTCTGGCTCTCTGTCTGGCAGGATGGTGCGGAGAAGGCTTTCACTGATAACGGGATCGCATCACATGCAGGTGTTCTGGGTTCCCGATGAAAAGGGGAATTTCCAGTTTCCTTTTCCATTTGCGTGGTTGGTCGGGGATGAGCGATGGGTGCCAACGCGCGATACATTTCTCCGGGATCCGGCTCTCGGAACTCCTGGAGCAGAGTGGAATCTGGTTTGCATCCGCTGCCACGCTGTCACTGGCCAGCCCCGCCCCAACCCCACCACCGCCCAATTTGAAACCCGGGTTGGTGAACTGGGAATAGCATGCGAAGCCTGCCACGGACCGGGAGAAAACCACGTCTCGCAGAATAGTCATCCAGTACACCGCTATCTGAACCACTTCCGACGGGAGCCCGAATCCGGGTTGGTGAATCCGCTCAAATTGAATTCCAGGCGATCCTCCGAAGTGTGCGGGCAATGTCATTCGATCCGCTTCATACCTGACAACCGACGATTTGAGCAGGAAGGCAGCAACTTTCGACCTGGGGATATTCTGGATTCCAGAATGCCCGTGGTGCAGCCATCCACTTTTTTTCCGGATAAAAAGCCAGTATCCCACCCTGCTCCAGACAAAAAATATGTGTTGGACAGATATTGGTCGGACGGGGAGGTGAGGGTGACGGGTCGCGAGTATAATGGGATGATTGATTCCCCATGCTACATACGAGGCGAGATGTCCTGCCTCTCCTGCCATTCCATGCATCACTATGAGAATGTGGACGACCAGATCAAGCGGGGATTGACGCTCCAGCAGTCGTGCATCCAATGCCACCGGGAATACGAATCCATGGACACACAAACAGCCCATTCCCACCACAGTGCCTCATCCTCTGGAAACCAGTGTGTCAATTGCCACATGCCGCATACCGTATACGGAATTCTGAAAAATGTCCGATCGCACACGATCAGCTCGCCATCCGTTCAAAACCAGCTTGAGACCGGTCGCCCGAATGCCTGCAACTTATGCCACCTCGATCAGACTTTGAAATGGACTGCGGAAGCGCTGCACAACTGGCACGACGCACCAGTCCCATCCATTCCGGAAGCGCGGGAGGACGTGGCGGATTCCCTGTGGAACCTGCTTACTGGCGACGCGGGACAACGCTCTATTTCAGCGTGGCACCTTGGTTGGAGTGATGCTGTGGAAAATACTGGAGAAGGATGGCAGATCCCATGGCTGGCCATTGGAATGCAGGACCCCTACTCTGCGGTTCGATATATTTCACACAAATCACTGGCCCGGATTCCTGAGTATCAGGCCATGAGTCAGGAGTATGATTATATAGGAACCGAGGAACAGCGCACAAAGTTCACGCAGAATCTGATGGACCACTGGAAAGCCGGTGAGTCTTCCGGGAGAATCTCCAGGTCGGGAGGCGAATCACCGGCCAGTGCGCTTCTCTTATCCAGCGATCTCAAGGATATTGATCTGGCGCGTGTCGCACAGTTTCTCAGCATCCGGAATAACCAATCCATCGATCTCCAGGAGTGAATAATTTATGTCTAAAAAAAATCAGAGTGACAAAAATTCAAAGTCCCGCAAAGATCCTGAACCTGCCACCCCATTGGGGAAAGATGTCTCCTATTCACAGATAAAATTCGGTTGGGTGAGTTTGCTGATTTTTTTGACCATCGGCATAATTCTGGAGGCGTTGCATGGATTCAAGGCGCAATGGTATTTGAATGTGGCCAATGAGACGCGGCGATTGATGCTGACATTGGGGCATGCGCACGGCACGTTACTGGCACTGGTGAATCTGGCCTATGGGGTTGTCTGTGGTATGGGATTTATTCGGATGACTGAAAAGACTCATCTGACCAGCCAGCTGCTCAAAATATCCTCAATCCTGATGCCTGCAGGATTTTTACTCGGAGGTATACAAATCTACGGTGGCGACCCGGGATTGGGAATTATACTTGTTCCCGTATCAGCCATGCTCCTTCTTGTTGCCGTCTCCCTGATTGTGTTTTCCGTCAAAAAGCCCGATTAAAGCCTATCCTCCCGTATAAATCACGAGCATTGCGGCAATCGGGGTGATGTATATATATTTCCAAGGTTTCCTCATCCTGAATATGGATGAAGGATCTCAATATGGGTTTGAAGTGGAGATGGGAAATAATGGAGTGCGCGGGATTTATTCCTCATCCTGATAGTAATCAGCTGGCTGGATATGGACCACTTGGTATTCGGGTTTGAGTTGACGCTTTCCAGTATTCGGGTAGGTGGTGACATCGGCTGGATGATGGTCTGAGATGACATAATACACGAGATCCACATCCCCAGTGTTTTCAATCTGATGTGCTTCATGAGGCGGGCAGATAACGTGGTCTCCGGGAGACAGAATATGCCAGTTCCGGGAGTGGTCCAAGATACGGCCACTGCCCGACAGTATGATATAATATTCCCATTGAGCGGCATGTTGGTGATAAGGAAAATTCTTTTTTCCGGGAGGGATTGAGGCGAGTTCGATATCAAAGGGATGCCCCCCTATCCAGACACCGATGTCTTTCTGACCGCCAAGGGCTATGGAGACGTGTTTGCGATGGATTTCAAAAGCACCACCGGGAGATGAGCGGTGCTCAGCGGGGATCATGGACAGATTGGTTTTTTTCATATGTGACAGGACGGAGATTTGCCCGGATCATGACGCCCCGGGCTTCCGGAATCAACGAGGAAGTCAACTGAGGGTGAGCTTGAAGCACAATGAAAGATGAGATAATGATGTAGCCCAATGGACGGTGAATATGGCATGAGGTTCCCAAGGGAAGAGGCACGTCAACTCATTCAACTCGCTCTGGATGAAGATGTGGGAAGTGGGGATGTGACGACAAATTCCATTATCGATACCGGCATTCAGGCAAGTGGGCTTATGCGGGCGAGGGAGTCGATGATAGTCAGTGGTGGCCCATTGGTGACCTTTCTTTTTGAAGAATGGGCAACTGGGTGCCGGGTGGATGTTTTGAAAATGGAATGTGATCGAGCCTGGCCGGGGGAGAATCTGCTCAGGATATCCGGTTCTGCGCGGTCGTTACTGACATTGGAGAGAGTGGCGCTCAATTTTTTGCAGCGGTTGAGTGGGATAGCTACATTGACGGCACGTTTCTGCCGGGAAATTGAGGGAACTGGGGTGAAGCTGCTGGATACGCGCAAAACGACTCCCGCATGGAGAGCACTGGAAAAATATGCGGTTCAGTGTGGCGGTGGCACCAACCACCGGATGGGGCTATATGACCTGGTGATGATTAAAGACAATCATTTAATGGCGTTACAGGGTATGGCGGACAATCCGATAGCGCTGGCAGTTGAGCGGGCGCGGCAGCAGCACCCAACCCTTCGCATTGAGGTGGAGGCCGACAACCTGGAACAGGTGCAATGCGCTATTGAGGCTGGGGCAGACATAGTCCTGTTGGACAATATGAATCTGGATAACTTGCGTCTGGCCGTCAGTATGTGCAGGCACAAGGTTCAGACAGAAGCCAGTGGAGGGATCACCTTGGAGTCCATTCGGCAGGTTGCCGAGACGGGTGTGGATTTTATTTCTGTTGGGGCATTGACTCATTCCGCCCGGAACGTGGATATAGGATTGGATTTTCAGTTGGATGAATGACAACACCCGGCATATGAGCACCGATCTGAAGATCATCCGGGCATTAAGAGAGGCCTGGCCGGAAGGGATTGCTGGAACGGATATGGCGACGCGCCTCGGTTTAACCCGCGGGGCAATCTGGGCACGCATGGATATTCTGCGCTCGGCTGGATTTGAAATTGAAGCGAGCCCGCATCATGGGTATCGGCTTTTGCGGGGACCCGACAATCTGATTGGGGATGATATTGCCTCGCAGCTGAAGTCCGGGAATATTATCGGGCGATCGATACAGGTATACAAGGAGACCACATCAACCAATGAAGTGGCGGAAAAATTAGCCCGCTCGGGTGTGTCGGAAGGGGCCGTTGTCTTTGCAGAGAAGCAATTGGCCGGCAGAGGGAGACTGGGCCGGAAATGGGAGTGTCCCGGAGCGATGAGCCTGCTCTTTTCCATTCTGCTGCGCCCACAGATGGCACCCGCTGAGGTGGCGCGTCTGACATTGATGGCCTCCTGTTCCATAGCCAAATCCCTCCAGGATATCACCGGCCAGGCATTTCAGATCAAATGGCCCAATGATGTGCATTTCAAAGGAAAAAAAAGTGGCTGGAATACTCACGGAACTGCGCGCGGACATGGACCGGATTCAATATGTGATACTGGGTGCCGGGATCAACATTCTGCAGAGGCTTGAGGATTTCCCGGAGTCTGTGCGTGGGACGGCATGTTCCCTGGCGATGATCTGTCCGGACTTGCCGCCCCGATCAGAATGTGCGGCACGCATCCTCGATCAACTCGACAGGGACCTGATAAGATCACGGATGTATGGATTCGAAGAGAGTCTGAATGAATGGAAATCCCTTTCAAGCACCCTGGGCCAATGGATAACGCTGCGGTTGGGTGACCAGACATTTTCGGGGCAAGCGGAATCCATCGATGAAAATGGATGCCTCTGGATGCGGGGAGAATCAGGCAAGCTCATGCATTCCATGGAGGCGAAGTGACAACTCAGAAGGATTTGCAGGTATGATTTTATTACTGGATGCAGGCAATACGCATATTCATGCGGCATTGACAGGCGGACAAAATGTGAGTTGTGCGAAGCCACACAAATGGAGAACCGCTGATGTCGCTGCCCACGAGGAAAACATTATCCTTCCGCCGGCCTTTAAAATGGCGGAGATAACCCATGCCGTCCTGGGCAGTGTTGTTCCATCCGTCACCCACCGCATTGCCAGCTGGGTGGAAAAAATCTGGCACGTGGAAACCACAATTATCAGTCACCAATCTCCGGGAATGGTCCTGATTGACTATCCGAACCCGGAAACCATTGGAGTGGACCGACTGGCCAACGCGGTTGCCTCGGCCCGATTATTTGGTGGGCCGTGCGTGGTTATCGACTTCGGGACCGCCACCACCCTGGATGTCATCGATTCCAGAGGGGCCTACCTGGGAGGCATCATCGCCCCGGGCATCAACCTGATGACTCAGTATCTCCACGAAAAAACGGAATTGTTACCACATATAGAAATTGAGGATCCCGGGAGATGGATTGGTAAATCGACGGTTCAGGCCATGCAGATAGGCGCAGTCTACGGGTATGTGGGCCTGATCGAAAAATTACTCCAAGGAATCGAAAAGGAATTGGCGGCAGAGATGAAGTGTGTGTTGCTGACGGGTGGGTGTTATGACTTTTTTCATGGCCAATTCAGCGTTGCAACGATTGAAGCACCCAATCTGACCCTGGATGGACTGAGGATACTGGGGCAGGCAGCGGGAGTGATACCATGAGCCGGTTGGAGGGATAAACGAACTTCCACTTGCACCCATGCGGGCAATCTCCGCATAATTCACGGAGATGAATCGCATTGAAAGGCGCATGGGAGCACTCAAGTCGGAGGGCCAGAAGGGGTTTGTTGCTTACATTGGGGCCGGTGACCCGAATCTGGAGGCGACAGAACAACTGGCCTCAGCTCTGGATGAAGCAGGAGTGGATATCCTGGAACTTGGAGTCCCATTCAGCGACCCACTGGCTGACGGAGTGGTGAACCAACTCGCGGCTCAAAGAGGACTGGAATCCGGCACAACTCCCGGGAAATTATTTTCAACCATCCGATCCATCCGCCAGAAGTCACAAATTCCTATTGTGTTGTATGTTTATTTCAATTTGATTCATCGGGTTGGGGTGAAGGAATTTATTGAGGCTGCGCAGGAATCCGGTGTGGATGGATTGCTGGTATTGGACCTTCCGCCTGAGGAATCTGAGAATTATGAACTGGTGATGAAGCAGGCGGGTATGTGTCCAATTTACCTGATAGCTCCGACAACTCCAGAGGAGCGGATTCGTCAGATTGTACCCAGAGCTTCCGGATTCATCTATTACATCAGCCGCGAAGGAGTCACGGGAATGCAGAGCACCATCTCGAATTCCATCGACTCCATGACCGCAACAATTCGAAAATACTCCGACCTTCCCATCGCCGTGGGATTTGGTATTTCAAACCCGGAGCAAGCCAGGGAAGTGGCCCGGAAATCCGAAGCCATTGTGGTTGGGAGCGCGATAGTCAACCAGATTGCTGAGCATGGGAGTTCCCCAAACCTGGTTGAGACGGTCAAAGAATTTGTCCGGAAACTGGTTATAGCCACAAAATCAGCATAATGTCAGGCCTATGAGCGATTTATCCTCCCTGAATATTGATGATATCCTGGCAAACTTTGAACTGTTTGAGGACTGGGAAGACAAATATGTCTACCTGATGGAGTTAGGGAAAAAACTTCCAGAGCTTGATATTCAGGATAAGAATGAGACGAACAAGATTCATGGTTGCCAGGCGGAAGTCTGGGTGAAACCACGGATTGACCGTTCCACATCCCCTGGCCGGCTCTATCTGGAAGGAGATAGCAATTCAGCCATTGTCAAAGGGCTGGTGGCTATTGTCATTCTGCTTTTTTCCGGCCAACCCATTCAGTCCATTCCCGGTATCAATGAGAAGCAGGTTTTCGCGAATCTCGGCTTGGACCAATACCTGAGCCCAACCCGCAAAGTGGGACTGGCATCGATGGTGGAGAAAATAAAAAATCTGTCTCAGTCGCCAGAAGAAATCACCTGAACGCACACCTTAGTCAGGAATGTGAATGGATTCGCCGGTCCGGGGTTAGTGAATCCTATATGGGTGGTCCATGCTCATGAACTGATCATAAAACCATTGCCTGGATGACGGGTCCCCATGACCGAGGATAATATGCCTGGGTCGGATTTCATTCACACAACGCACCAGTTCATCTCTATTGGCATGGCCAGTGACGTCGAATTGCCGCAACTCGCAATGCCTGACTAAATCGACCGCCTTGGTGCTGAAATAAAAGGGCTGGCCCATTTCGGATTCCCGCATTTTGCCGCCTGGAGTGGATGGATCCGCGTAGCCAACAAAAAAGATGGCGTGTTTAGGATCAGCGCATAACCGGATAGCCAAGTCGTGAGCGACTGTATTTTCATTCATCATGCCAGCTGTCATGACGAAAATCTTTGGTGATTTCAGGGGCGTATCCCGAACTTTATCGACGTTCTGGACAACCAGGTTCAGTTCCCGGTTCAAGAGAAGATTCGGGTGATTCCGAGTCGTTTTTCGGGCGAGATTGTCATAGAGATCGGTGAAAATCTTGCCGAGCCCCCCAATGTAGATGGGTTGGCGGGGAATCACCCCATCCAGGACCATTTCTGCCAGCAGAGCCAGGATTTCCTGTGTCCGCCCCAGTGCAAAGCTCGGTATAAGCACACAACCACGACGATTCTGAACTTCCAGAATGGCCTCACGCAGACGACGAACCTCACGACTGCGAAGTGCGGTTTTTGTATCGTCATAAGATCCCCGGGTCGTTTCCATGATGACAACGTCCGCTTTGATTGACGAAAAATCCGCTCCCTTGAGAATGATTTGGTCCTGAAAGGAACAATCTCCGGTATAAAACAGCGAGTGGGATTGACAGCGAAGGGATATTCCGGCTGCCCCAAGCGTGTGCCCGGCATCATAGAACTCAATTTGGGGCACACGGCCTGAATGACCTTCCGCCACTGCAAAATCACAAAGCTTTGGCTCCCTATAACGAATTCCTTCGATGAGGGGGGCCAATTCCTCCACTTGTTGGTTATCGTAGAGTGGGTAATCCAGAATCCCCATTTCGTCTCTTTGCCGCTTCATGACATTGGCTGAGTTGTGCAGGACTCTTTCAACCAGGTGGGAGCTGAGTTCACTCATCATGACTCGAGCTCTGGGGAACTGCTTGACGGCGACAGGCAATCCGGCGACATGGTCATAATGACAATGACTGATGAGAATAGCATCCAACTGCCCCGCGGGAATCAACCCAAAATGTGGGAGGCAAGCGCGCCCCTCCAACTTTGGATGCAAACCCGCATCCAGCAAAAAGTGGCTCCCATCGGCTTCAACATACCAACCAGAAGCTCCAATTTCATCGCCTGGATTTAAATTGTGAATCCTCATTACTCTCTCTCAACCCCACTCAAATCCCGCCTCATCAGTTTAGCTTCTAATTTCATATCGACTCAGAGTTCAATTAAATTTTTTATAACCGGGATTTGGCTCCCACGCTTCGTTCAGACCGGAATCATAACGGTTAAAACCAGATGATCCACCATATTCGAAACTGCTGACTTCTCAAAAAAAGGTTTCAGAAAAATTGGTTTTGCGGCCAGTACTGCCATAAGTCAGAGAGCACATCACTGAACACCCGCCATATCACCATTCGAATCATCAGGAAATGGAGGCTTTAAATTCAGTCAGAATAAAAGGGTGGGCTCAACTTGATTGGATTGTATGGACCCGCCCTGCAGGGGCACCACCAGTGGAATCTGCGCCGTTGCCCGCTCTCCAGTGTCCGGAAAATCTCTGCCCTTCCTGAGAATCTGAGGTGTGTGGGCGGGATTGAGTGCCCCCTCCAGCCACAGATTCATCAAATGCATGGAAATTTTCCCCGCTGACTGGGAAAACAATTCAGCTGAAACACGCGTTTTGTCTGCCTGCCTCACAGGACAGAAGAAAACCACATGCCCCGGAAAAGGCCATGTGGCTGAAATTCACCAAAAAATCGAACACGTCTAAGATCACATAAATTCACGCAATCATATCGACGCGCATGACAGGTCAAACCGGGTTGTTGGGTTGTGAATTGGAGTCTTGTGCAGGTCGAGGTGCCTCTGTGTCAGCGGATTGGTCAGTGGCTGGAGTTGGAGATTCAAATGTGATTTGTTCCCCGCCATTGTCACACTGCACATTGTCAGCTCCAAAATCGGACACGGATTCCGCTGGTTCAGCCTGGATTTCAGTGTCTGATGGGGGCAATTCGCCAGAGGTTTCCTGAATGCCGGAAGGGGTGTCCGCTGGGGCAACCGCATCGGAGACAGGTTCCGATGCCACCTTAGGAGCGGCAGCGGGTGCTTTTTTCTTTTCCAAGGGTTTTTTAGCCACTTCCAGGACCCCTGAAGCAAACTCGATGACATTTCCCTGATATAAGAGCCAGTGCAGGTCGCTGATTATGGCTTTTTGAGCTGCTGACGGCTCAGAGGAAGAGGCAACTGCCGGCTTGCTGGTGGTCTCTTGTGCAGCTTGAACAGACTCGCTCGACTCAGGAGCTGGCGGATTCTCAGCAGATTCAGATGGCTGAACCGTTTCAGCTGGTTCAAACACCGGAGAGCTTTCAGCCACCGGAATTTCCATCGTGACCAGCGTATCCACCAATTGCTTGCGGTTGCATCCAGGATGAGACTGGATGAAGTCTATGATACGCCGGATACCATCCTTGACATTGGTGCTATCCAGATCCAAATAGTGGGGACGACTGACACAGACATGCGTCACAGTCTTGTTGACTTTAAAGAACTGAAGTCCACGTGTGGAGAACTGCTGGCTCAGAAGGTGGACAACCTTGAGGGGGAATCGTTTCTGTTCCTGCAAACGCACCCGAATCAAACGCCGGATCTGAGGACATGGATAATTGTCCGCCTGAGCTCCAGGAATGGTGTGTTTTGAG
The DNA here is from genome assembly GCA_021209225.1 of Verrucomicrobiota bacterium. Taxonomy (GTDB): domain Bacteria; phylum Verrucomicrobiota; class Verrucomicrobiia; order Limisphaerales; family JAJOIW01; genus JAJOIW01. The sequence goes on along the minus strand of JAJOIW010000057.1, from coordinate 2,472 downwards.
ATTTCGACAATCAAGTTGGGCAGATGATTTTCATTAAAATGCTCAAGGACCTGTGTCCACGACTCCAGGATGAGCTGCTCCGGAGAATTGAGCACCCTGTAGGTGGTGACAAAACTTTGCTCGTCCAGCCACTTTTTGACAGTCTCCTCGTCCTTGACAATCTTAACCCGCGATTTGAAACGGTCGAAAGACATCTTTTTCTCAAAGCGTTCATTGTAGAGATTGCGAAGTTGGTTTTGATAGTCGTGGTAATTGGGTGGGCCAAGAATCACTCCGCTCATGCCACACTGGGCCACAAAAGTATATGTGCCTTTTGGTGGCTCGGAGGCTGTTTTGACGGTTTCATAGAAGGTGCCTAAATGATTCTTCATCAGGTGATCAATGGCATCACTCTGATTCAACCAGACTGTCTCGTCTAAAGCGCATTGGAAAAGCTTTTGAGCTGCATCGTCACTTCCCTTTTTCTTAACACTGGCCAGTTTAAAAACATAACGCTCAGGTTTACCCAGAATCATCTGAGCAATGCTGAAGAGTGGATAGGCTCTGGCTGTCAGTTTGATCTGTTCGGCAAGACTATTGGATACCGCTTCATCAGCCGTTATCGACACATCGATGTCCGGCAGCGGCTCAGTGTCACGACGCGGCGGTCTCGAACCTCCGGATGAGAATGATGAGTCTCCTTGTCTCCCGCCTTGACGTCGCCCCCCCTGAGGAGAACCACTTCGGTCCCGGTTCTGTCGACGGTCCCCACCCCGCTCACGTTCACGATCGCCACCGCCACCACTACCGCACCGCTACTGGGTGGTCTTCCTGTGCCTGATGGTCTGGAGGGTCGTCGGTCTCCATCGTTTCTCCTGGGCGATCGGGGTCTCTCAACCTCTTCGTTCCCGGTGTACTTGTCGTATATTTGCTTGCTTGAACCCTGCTTTGCCCATTCGGGTAAAAAATGCAGATTCAGGTCCAGATCGTTTGTTGAGTTCTCGCTCATGGCGTGTTGATGGTAGCTGCTTTTGCAGTGTAGTCCTTTGCAGCCGCTTAGCGCTGCCGCTTCAGGTTGCGAATCACAAATAAATAACAATTACACGAAACTGACAATCGCATTTTTAACTCAGGCACATGATTTTTTTCTATTTCCTCGAAAAAGGGAACAATTCCGGTCTTGAAAACGAAAAAAGCCCCAATCAGGGGCTCAAGGAAAAGAGGTTTAGTTCCAATCAATCAAGGATTCGCGTATCTGCTTGGATCGTAACCATCAACAATGGTTCCAACGAAGGGAGTTGGATTAGGTCTGTTGCTGGCTTTCTGCTTTAAGTCTTCAGCTTCCTGTTTCTGCTGTTCCTGCTCAGGAGTCAAAGTGCCTCCGTTATCGATGATCTCCTGAAGTTCTTCGAGGATCTCTTCAGCTTGGTTCTCGAGGAGAGACCCGGTGGTGGAAGTGATGGATCCTGGTAGAACGAAAAGCACGGCGTTAGGGAAGCGTGAAACAAGCGCTTGGCGGGCTGAAGGAACAGCATGAGCAACAGCGCTGGCTGTGATGTCTGCCGAGGCTGGAGCCACTTTGACGACCAGCGAAGCGAGCTCAACTGCCTGAGTTGAGGAAAGTTTGGAGGCAGATACAACTTGGAAAGCTACATCAGCAGCAAGACTTGGAACTGCCTGGGCAACACGCAGGGCGATTTCTTTAGCTTGGTTAGGGGACAAGCGGGAGGCTTCTGCGGCGATGAATGGGCCGAACTGCGGGATGGAGCGGGTGATTGAAACAACGGTCGGGACGAGAGCCTTCTCGTTGGTGACGGCCACAGTGCGTATGACCTTGATTGCGCTGTTGAGTTGTTCGGCTTTTTCAGCAGACAGAACAGTTTTGACGGCGAAGGCAGGGACTTCCACAGCTGGAAGGCTGTCAATCTGTTGTGAGAGCGTCGGAGCGCCATTAACCTGAGACAAGCCAACGAGAATCGTTGCTGCGAGCAGAGTTATTTTTTTCGATATTTTCATTTTCTTGATTTTATAAATTGAACCTAAACCTCCAGCTGCGACTGCGGAAGTAACTGATCAACAACCTTCACCGCAGACAACCATAGAGTAAGCTGGTTGATATGCCAAGAACAATTTTTTATTTTTTTTGCCGGGCAAATTAACCGATCGACATTACAATGCGTGAACCACAAAATAATGTCGATGGAAAAATCGGACATTCTGGAAATTTTTAAAGCGACTAAAGCGCTTATGGAGGGGCACTTCGTGTTGAGAAGTGGGCTTCGGAGCCGTCAATATTTTCAGTGTGCGCTGGCATTACAGGACATGCCAACGGTGGAGAAGTTGGTTAAATCGTTGATAAACTGCTGGAAACCTGAAGAATTCACGACGGTGGTGGCCCCGGCGATGGGAGGGTTGGTGCTGGGCCAGGAGGTGGCCAGACAACTGAAAAAAAAATTTATCTTTGTTGAAAAAGAGGACGGCTGTCTGGTGTTG
>JAJOIW010000140.1 GCA_021209225.1 Verrucomicrobiota bacterium | reverse complement strand
CCCCACAAAGCCATCACTTTGGAATACTTGTATTCCTTATTCGAGGCAAGGAGCTGCCTGAGTGGCTGCACAGCTTTATCACTCATTTGATCCGTAAGAAAATCCAGGGCAATGTGACGCCGGGTGCGGTTTGGACTCTCCAATTCTTTGACAGCCCGGCTCCATGTGGATGGACTCAGATTCAATGATGGGTAATTCCATCGGGTCTTTCCCTCCGTCCCATGATAGGAAACGCGCCAGATCCTTCCCCGGTGCCTGTCCCGCTCAGGATGGTTGAGATCGACCTCATAATGACCGATGATTTTATTATAGAAATCAGCTATATATAAGGCACCATCCGGCCCCCACTGGAGGTCAACCGGCCGGAACCATGGGTCATCGGAAATAAGAAAATCAGGTAATTCATGTGCTTCAGGGGATGCGTGATGATAGGTCAGCTGGTCGCGGTTAATGCGGCTGGTCATGACGTTTCCCACAAATATATTATCCATATATTCATCCGGCCAATTGGTATCATCCATGATGACAAGGCCGGATATGGCTGTGGATCCATGACTGTGCTGCATGACCATCGGCCCAAAGCCCAATCCATCATGGGGTTTGCCAAAACTCGGATAATATGCCTGTGGAATAATCTGATAAATAGGCTGACTGTGACAATCAGCGGTATACAGATACCCGAATTTGTCAAAACTCGATCCAAATGGATTCACCTGGCCCCAGGAAAATTGTTCGACATGCGATCCATCCAGGCGGATCCGATAGGTATTGCCTGAATTCAGTTTTATTTGTGAACCATCATTCCCGGAAATAGTCGAGTCGTTATTAAAGCCGTGATTGATATAGAGTTGGCCATCATATCCCCTTCTGAATGCATTGTGCATGCCATGAGTGTCCCTTGGCTTTCCAACCGGACCATATAAAACTTCTTTTGTATCCGCCACCCCATCCTGATCGGTATCCTGCAGATTCCATATGTTGTCTATACTCCATACGATGGCTCCATCCCTATAGGGATATATGCCTATGGGTATGTTCAGACCCGTGGCGAATGTCGTTGTGATCTCTGGCGAGCCATCCCCGTCCTGATCATCGAGTATCACTATCGAATCCTTGAACTTATTCTCCTGTCCCGGCGTGATGGACCATGGATATGCGTCAGAAGTAGTCACCCAGAGCCTGCCCCGATGATCAAATGCCATATTCATGGGCTTGGCAATGACTGGCTCCGATGTGACAAGGGCGATTTGAAATCCCTGCGGCACATGAAATGTCTTCAGTTGATCAGATGGAGTCAGAGGTTCCGTTGGTCGCACAGCTGCTTCAAAAACATCCGGCTGAGACCATGCCGGAAAGGATGGCACCACACACAAATAAAGTGGAAGGACCAGGAGATAAAAATCTTTCATGCGATGATTCACTGAATTTCCGTATAATCTAACAGACCGGGTCTGTAAGCCAAGAATTTTGCGCCCACTCATCTGGCTGAATCACCGGGAAATCCTTCTGATTTCCGGCTTTTGATTCCAGCTTTGGAGCAACGTATGGCTGTGCTCTGGTCATGCAAACCTGGACCAGTGGCATGGCTGACTGCACTCAGTCATCATCAGGAATTCAGAGACTTCCGGACCCGTCTCAAATGCACCCAATCCCAATGAACTGTTGCTCATTTTCCAGTTTTTTGGAATGATTCCCCCCATCGAGTTCATCCATGCAGTTGTCATGATAGATAAAATGAATTTCCTGATTCATGCGTTTTTTGAAGCCGCTCACAAATCGGCATCCTCCAAACCCTTCCGTTTGGAATATGGCATCCCCATGCCTGGGCACCATGGGACCATTCTGCTGAAACTATCTGTATTTAATCCGGTCAATCTTCAAGACCCATTCTCATCATTCAGACATGGGTTCATGATCCTGTGACGCATTGAATGGAATTGGAATGAATTGCTGATTCAATTCCGATCATTAGCCCGAACAGGCATAGTTCAGGCATGTGATCGAAGAGACACTCCTGAAATCACTTTTTCAGTATACACCAAAAGATACCGGCATCCAAAATGGAGGAGAATTTCATTCAGTTATTTCATGGGGAGATCGAAAGACTGTTTCCATTTCACTGCATTTTTGACATTCAATTCAACATTGCCGGATACGGATCCAGCCTGAGATTAGTTGTGCCTCAAATTGAATGTGGTAGAAAATTATATGATTTTTTTTTCTCTGGAACGGCCAGAGAAAACATTTCTCTGGACACATTCAAGAACTGTGGAAATGTGCTTTTTTTATTTTTTGTACCTGAGACGCAATGCCGGCTGCGTGGCCAGGTCATCAAGGATAGCCGGGGGCGGTTTATATTTCTGGGTTCCCTATGGTTGACGGCTCCGGAACAAATGCGGGAACTTGGGTTGAGTATCAAGGACTTTGCCGTTCACGAGCCGGTTGTGGATCTGATGCAGCTGGTGCAGAGCCAGAAAATTGCGCTGATGGATTTGGAGAAGCTGGCATATGAACTCAAAAAGCAAAGAAAAGAAATACGCGACCAGGCGCGGGAATCGAGGAAACTGGCACTGATAGCCAGCCGCACAGATAATGCGGTGATCCTCACCAATGCCAAAGGAGAAATTGAATGGGTCAATGATGGATTCTCACGCATCACCGGATTCGGCTTGGATGAGATCCGGGGTCAGAAACCAGGCAGTTTTCTGCAGGGGCCCATGACTCAAGCTGATGTCATCCATCGCATACGGGAGAAGCTGAAACAAGGAAAAGGCTTTCGAGAGGAATTGATCAATTATAAGAAGGACGGGACACCGTACTGGGTGCAGATTGAAGTTCAGCCAATATATGATGAATTTGAAAACCTGACTCACTATATGGCAATCGAGGCGGATATCACTCAGGCAAAATTATTTGCGGAGAATCTGCGGAATGAAAAAGACCTCCTGGAATTAACACTTTCGACCATCACCGAGGCGGTGTTAACCACTTCTCATGAAGGACTCATCGAACTCATGAACGAGTCTGCATCCATATTATTCGGGATCACACCCCGATCCGCCATAGGGAAGTCCATCTATGAATTTATCAATCTGACAACCCTGAACGGTGAAAATATTGAGAGTATTTATGAGAACTCCCGCAATGAACTGGAAGAACAATTTCATGGAAGTTTATTTGATCTGAACAGTGCGGTTATTCTGACGAATTACCGTGGCCGCAAACGGCACGTGACATTTCAGACCAAGATCATGCAACCAGGGTTTGCTCTGGTTTCAAAGGTCTTATTAATATTCCGTGATGTGGAGGAGGAGTTTGAGATTGAGCGCATGAAAGCTGATTTTGTGTCGTCCGTTTCTCACGAGTTGAGAACACCTTTGACTTCGATCAAGGGTTATATCAGCACCATTCTGGATGATCCGAACATGCCGGAGGACACTCGACACCAGTTTCTGAAGGTGGTCTACGATCAGTCGAATCGATTGCAGGACCTGGTCGATGATTTGTTGGAAATCTCCCGATTGGAATCTGCTCCCGATTTATTGAGTTCCAACACCATGGTTCCGGGGAATCTGATTTTGAAAGTGACCAATCATTTTCTGATCACAGCCGAGCGCAACGCGATCCAGATAAAAGTGGACGTGACCAATCCGTCAACCAGGATTCCGGGAGATAGTGGGCAATTTGAGTCAGTCCTGACGAATTTAATTTCCAATGCGATTAAATTCACCCCCAGAGGGGGATCGATCAGGATCCATTCATTTGAGGATGAGGAATGGTTTTATCTGAAGGTGCAGGATACCGGGATGGGAATTCCCGAAAAAGACCAGCAGAGGATTTTCCACAAATTTTTCCGTGTGGACAGACCCGGAGTCGAGATTCAGGGCACCGGGTTGGGATTAGCCATTGTCAAGACCATCATTGATGGATTTCGGGGCACCATTTCCTTACAAAGCGAAGTCAATGCTGGCACTGCATTCCTGGTGCAACTGCCGATAAAGCAGGCGACCTGACTCATGCATCCCATTCTATTTCCCTATATCCGTCTTGAACCAGAGGAGGCGGTGACGTATAAAAAGTCAATTCCTGACGAACGATGAACTGGCCATTCAATATCAAGACCATTTTTTTTCTGCTCCTCACATCTGTGGGTAATCATATCTGGTGCGCATCAGTGGATGAAAGTGCTCTTCTGATTTTAAAGAATCATTGTTATGAATGCCATTCATCAACGAAAGCAAAGGGTGGACTAAAGCTGGATCGAAGATCGGGTCTCCTCAATGGTGGGGATTCAGGTGAACCGGCTGTCATACCTGGAGACAGCAGCAAAAGTCATCTGCTGCAATTGGTGAGTCGCACCGCCCCCGATAAACAAATGCCACCCGAGGGCGATGGACTCACTCAGAGTGAGATTCACATCCTAATGGAATGGATTGATGCCGGAGCCAGAACTCCGGAGGGGTTTGGCCCGGACAAGGAGGAAGTCCCATTATCCCACTGGTCATTTCAACCTCTCCTCATCAGTCAAACGGATGGGAAACCGGCAGGTGTGGATCATTTCATCCTGGCAGAACTTGAAAAACAGGGATTGAACCTTTCTCCTCAGGCATCCAGCACAAAGAGAATTCGCCGCTTGAACATGGTTCTTCATGGACTGCCAGCACCCATGGAAACCATTCAGCACTTTCAGGAAACCGACCTGTCGCAGGAGTCGTGGGAGCGTCTGGTGGACGAAGCGCTCGCCTCCCCCCCATTATGGAGAAGCGATGGCTGGTCTCTGGTTGGATATTGCGCGATTTGGTGAGACCCAGGGCTTTGAGACCAATCGCGAACGTCCGAATGCCTGGCCATATCGGGATTGGGTGATCGATGCGTTCAACTCGGATATGCCATATGACCATTTTATCCGGGCTCAAGTGGCTGGGGATGCCCTGAATGAGGCGGTTGGGACATCTTTTCTGGTGGCGGGGCCAAATGACATTGTCAAAGGGCAGGATCCCAAATTGGGTCCGATGCAGAGAATGAATGAACTGGACGATATGATCAATACCACTGGAACAGCCTTTGTCGGGTTGACGCTCGGCTGCGCCCGGTGCCATAACCACAAATTCGACCCGATTTCTCAAAAGGATTATTATGCGGTTCAAGCTGTTTTTGCCGGGGTTGAACATGGAGATACCACAATCCAACCATCCGATCCCACCAAAACGACCATCCGCGCATTGGATCAGCAAATAGCTCATCTGTACCAATCCATCCTGTCAAAAATCGGACAGCCCCCAAAGGAGGCTCTCAATGCACATTTCAATGAAGAGAAATTCGCCCCAATCAAAGCTAAGTATGTTCGGTTTTATATAGAAAAGACTCGGGGAGAATCTGAGGGATGCATTGATGAACTCGAGATATTCTCTCAGGAAAGGAATGTCGCATTGAAGACCAATGGGGCCATAGCGACATCCAGTGGTGATTATCAACATCCATTACACAAGCTGTCTCAGATCAATGATGGGCATTACGGCAATTCCCGCAGTTGGATTTCCGCGCAACCTGGCAAGGGCTGGGTACAGATTGAATTTCCCAACATCGAGGAGATTGACCGGATCACATGGTCCAGAGACCGAGAACGGCAATTCACAGACCGGGTCATTTCACAATATAGAATTGAAACCGGAATTCATGCTGAGGATTTACATCTGCTGACCGATTCCAGCGATCGGTCGACGGATGAGAATGACGCATCTGTCTATTTGGAGTCCGGCATCCAGGCATTGACCGGCGACTGGAAAGAGGTGGCTCAACAGGAACTCGAGCAGTGGCGGCAACTGCGCTCCAGAGTGGAGAAACTGAAAATAACAACCTCCGTCTATGCGGGACAATTCAATCAACCTGGCCCAACTTACCGGTTATACCGCGGCGAGCCAGACGCGCCCCGTGAGGAAGTTGATCCGGACACCATTCAAGTGCTGGGCAGACTTGGGCTCCACCGGTCCACACCCGAGCGGGATCGCCGGCTGGCCTTTGCCAACTGGCTGAGCTCACCCCAGAATCCTCTGACTGCGCGTGTTTTCGTCAATCGTCTCTGGCAGTTTCATTTCGGCAGGGGATTAGTCAGCACGCCCAATGACTTTGGATACAATGGTATGCCACCCACCCATCCTGAGTTGTTGGATTGGCTTGCCCATGAATTCATACGGGGTGGATGGTCGGTCAAACACATTCATCGCATCATACTCACTTCACGCACATGGAATCAGGAGAGCCGGCCCCATGAATCCGGGCTCAGCCGGGATGCGGGAAACCATTTCCTCTGGCGCTACCCGCAACGCCGTCTCCCGGCAGAAGGAATCCGGGATTCCATTCTCTCCATATCCGGGGCATTGAATCTGCGACGCGGAGGGCCGGGCTTCAGTGGCTTTGAAGTGGAATTGGAGAATGTGCGCCATTACCACCCGCGAACCACATTCGGGCCGGAGGAATGGAGGCGCATGATATATATGACAAAAGTCCGGCAGGAGAAAGACGCTGTATTTGGCGCATTTGATTGCCCGGACAGCAGCCAGATCATTCCGGTCAGAAGCCGATCAACCACTCCGATACAGGCATTGAATCTCATGAACAGTCCATTTGTGACCCAGCAGGTGGACATATTTGCCAGGCGCCTGCGATTGGAAGCAGGTGAAACAACCGCACACCAAATCCGTCAGGGTTGGCTCCTGGCGTTCGGTCGGGACCCGGAGGCCACCGAAACTGAGGAGGCGGAAAAATTTATCCTTAACTATGGATTGGAGTCCTGGTGCAGAGCCCTGATCAACTCAAATGAATTTGTTTTTATTCCATGAGTATTCTCAATACAAATAATTTATCCCAGCGGGATTTCCTGCGTCATACAGCAACCGGATTAAGCCACATAGCCTTGTTGCAACTGCTCAACCGGGACGGATTCATCCGGCATGGAACCTGTGAGGAAATATCGCAGAATGATTCCAATCCCTATGCCGCCCGGACTCCAATGAATGCACCTGCGGCGCAGAATGTATTGGTCATATTCTGTTCCGGGGCGTGCAGTCAACTGGAGACCTTCGATTACAAATCCGAATTGATCCGGAGAAATGGTCAACCCATGCCTGGAGCGGATGGACTGCGCACGTTTCAGGGCGAGCAAGGAAATCTCACCCGTTCACCCTGGGAATTCCGTCCGCGGGGTCAATCCGGCAAGATGATTTCGGACCTTGTTCCTCACATTGGAAAATTGGCGGACGAGCTGTGTTTCATCCATTCGCTGACGAGTAAAACCAATACGCACGGGCCGGGAGAGAATTTCATGTCCACCGGCAACATATTGGATGGGTTTCCATCCATGGGAGCGTGGGTCTCGTGGGCACTGGGCACCAGTTCCCAGGATCTGCCGGCTTATGTCGCGATACCCGACCCCAGAGGCACCCCGCAATCCTCAGTCAATAACTGGGGATCCGGATTTCTTCCAGCTGCTTTCCAGGGAACAGACTTCAATTCATCAAAACCTCTGCGCAATCTGATAACTCCAAAGGGAATTCCGGCAAACACAGATGATGCGACTCGAAAATATCTGAAGGCGTTAAATGCGAATCACCTTTTGAATTTCCCTGGAGACAGTGATTTATCGGCGCGACTCTCCAGTTATGAGTTGGCAGCCCGCATGCAACTGAGTGTCCCGGAGGTCACAGACATCTCTTCAGAACCAGCCAGCATCATGAAATTATATGGAGCCGATGACACCTCCAACCCATTAAAAGCAGCGTTTGCCAGAAATTGCATTTTAGCCAGAAGACTATTGGAAAAAGGAGTTCGGTTTGTACAACTTTTCAATGGCGCCTACCAAACCGGAGGGGAAGGAGTCAGCAACTGGGATGGGCATAAATTCCTGGAGCAACAGTACAGCAAACACGGCCCGGTCATGGACCAGCCAGTCGCCGCTTTGATCAGTGACCTCAAAACCAGAGGATTGCTCGAGAACACCGTGGTCCTCTGGTGCACCGAGTTTGGCCGGATGCCCACATATCAGAAAGGAGCTTCTGGGAGAGACCATAATCCCGATGGATTCACCGCCTTTCTCACCGGAGCCGGAATAAAAAATGCCTACTCCCACGGTGCCACGGATGATTTTGGATACAAAGCCATCGATAAGGTCACCACTGTCTATGATCTCCATGCCACAATTCTTCATGCCCTGGGACTGGATCACAAAAAACTCACCTATTACCACAATGGCTTCGAGCGGCGACTCACTGATGTCCATGGGCATGTCATCCAGGACATCCTGGCATGAAAAATTCATTCAATCCTTTTGAATCTCATTCGCCATCCGGTGCGAATACATGTGCGTATTCCATCAATCAAATTCACCAGGCAGTATATATGATTTTCAAGATTACCACTTTTCCATACAGGTCAGCCAACCGGCGATGGGTCAAATATATCCTCCTATCAACAGCCTCTGTCTGATTCCGGCAGAAATCACATACCCGGCTGGAAACTGGAACCAATGGGGAGGACCCAATAGAGACTTTTCCATTCAGGACGAATCCATCCGCTTGGATTGGGACTCCACTGGCCCGGGAGAATTGTGGAGCCGTGAATTGGGATCCGGCAATTCTGGTCTGGCAGTCGATCCGTATCGGCTCGTCGCACATTTCAGACCAATAGATGCGGATGGCACTGTCTCACAGAATGAATCCATCATGTGTATAAAGAAGGAATCCGGACAAACTCTCTGGACCTATGAGTACCCAAGCACAAAATTAAATGGCCAGGAGGAATATGGCGGTGGGATGGGTCCTCATGCGACACCCTTGATTGTGGACGATAAAGTGGTTTCATTGGGCTATGCTGGTCAGGTGCATTGTCTGGATCTCACGAATGGCGATGTGTTGTGGAACACCCATTTGGTTGAGGACCATGGTGCTGCGCCTGTCCAATTCGGCTTTGCATCGAGTCCGTTGGCCTATGATTCGCTGATTATTCTTCAATGCGCTGGACGGGATAGTGGACTCATCGCATTGAACACATTGACCGGAGAAAAAGTCTGGTCATCCCCAGGCGCCACCCCGGGTTATGCCAGTCCGGTGATCACAAATATAAACAACCAGAAGCAGATTTTATTCTCCTCGGGAGATACTGTTCAGGGCATCCATCCGGCCGATGGCTCGGTGTTGTGGTCGTATAAATTCCGACGCCCGGGGCTGACCAATGTTCCAACACCCATGGAAATTGGCAGTCAGAAATTTCTGATTTCCGGTCAGGGAATTGGTGGGACTGAGGTCATTGAATTGGCAGGCAAAGCAGATGGTTTCAAGACGACATCACTATGGAACACGAGCCGCGTGACGTTTTTCGATTCCAACATGGTCCGCATGGAATCACTCATCTTCGGGGGGGAATCTTTTTTATACTGCGTGGATACAAGCAATGGGAAAAAATTATGGACTGAGCGTGGAATAAAAAGTCCCAATTCGGTCGTGGTCAATGGCCAGTTGCTTTCACTCACCAGAGATGGGCTGCTCATTGTGGCCTCTCCGGACCGCAAATCACTCAATGAAATTTCCCGCACCCAGCTCCTGACCGGTAATTGCTGGACACCTCCATCTCTGGATGCTGGGGTTCTCTATGCCCGCAATCGATCGATGCTGGCCGCTTTCGATCTCACAAAATCCAAGCGGGACCAAAGTGCAGCCCCATCCAGTGAGACCTACAGGAATTTTGCCCTTGCACTCGAACGCCTATCCTCCATCGAATTCCTGGAGTGGGTACGCAGCCGGGATGCCGGGGATCCGGATTTCTCACTGGATCAGTTTCTGGCAGCTGCCTCGCGACAATGGATGGATAATCAGGACGCATCCAATGCTTATGCGTTGATCCAATTTGGCAAGACTATTTCCCCTGAATCCACCCCACTGCTCAATGTGGAAATATTGTACTGGCTCAAATCCGGCAACCAGCTCCAAGCAAAAGAATCAGCTGAAAAACATCCACAATGCGCATTGTCGCAGATGATCCTGAATTCGTGGAAGCAACCAGATAACGACGGAAAGACTGTCTTTGAACTCGAAGGGTTTGCTTCATCCCTTTCAGTCAGCATCGCTGGCACATTCAATAACTGGAACAAAAACCAATACTTCCTGGAGAAGAAAGACAATAAATGGAAAATCGCATTTCCCCTGGCATCCGGCGAATACCAATATAAATACATCGTGGATGACAAATGGATTGCGGATCCCGGGAACAAATCCAATGACAAGTCGCAGAACAATAATTCGATAATCAAAGTCCCTTAGTACGCATTCCGTCAGGCTGTATTCAGGTAGAATCTGATTGATAGACAGACGTTCTTGAGGCATGGTTTGCCCGCGGCCTTATTGTCTGATTGATGATCATTGAAACTGGATATTGTTGACCATGGACCTGAATGCACTGAAAGCAGCTCTCGAGGCATCACCTGAAAATGTTCCCTTATTGTTGCTCATTGCCCAGGAACATCTGGACAGATTTGACCTGGATGAGGCTGATTCCTACTTGAAAAAAGCCACCCAACTGCAACCCGGCCACGCGAAGGTGCAACTCCTGGCAGCCAGACTATCCAGTCTTCAGGGGCACATATCGGAGGCCATCGTCCGATTGGAGGCATTATGTCAAAAGTTCCCCGAAATGGCCGAAGCATGGCTCTTTTTAGCCAGTTTGACCGTCTCCGAAGGGGATGGTCCACTGGCCAGGGGGTATTATGAAAAGGCCGTCGCTATCGACCCGAATCTGAAAAATGACAAGCTTTTGACAGATATTATCCAAGCGGGAGGGGCGTCTTCCACGCGGAAATCCGGCCATTCAGAACCCGCCACAAATAAATCCCTCTCCAATGGCCATATCGAATCGGGCCCATTCTTTGAGGGCGACCATTTTGAGGACGATGGCATCCCCTCCCTGGATGGGGTGCTGGCCCGCGACTTGGAAGTGGATTTCCAATTGCGGTCGGATCGCAAATTTGAGGACGTCGGTGGAATGTCTATGGTGAAGGATGAAATCCGCATGAAAATCATTCACCCACTGAAAAACCCGAAATTATTTGAACAATACGGGAAAAAAGCCGGTGGAGGCGTTCTTCTTTACGGGCCACCTGGATGCGGGAAAACCTTGATGAGTCTGGCCACAGCCGGAGAAATTCAATCCACTTTTCTTTCTGTCGGGCTTCACCAGATTCTCAATATGTATATTGGTGAAAGTGAATCGCGTCTTCATGATATTTTTCAATTGGCCCGGCGCCATAATCCATGTGTGCTATTTTTTGATGAAATTGACGCCTTGGCTGCCGACCGAAGAGATATGCGGCAGTCGGCTGGTCGTCACCTGATCAATCAATTTTTATCTGAGTTGGATGGGGCTGGTGCCCATAATGACGGCATATTGGTGCTGGGTGCGACCAATGCCCCATGGCACGTGGATAATGCTTTTTTACGCCCTGGGAGGTTTGATCGGATCATCTTTGTTCCTCCACCGGACCTGGAGGCTCGGATTGAAATTGCCCGGATCTGTTCCAGGGAGAAGCCGGTGATTGAATTCAGCGCCGAGGAATTCGCACGGAAGACGGAGGGGTTTTCCGGAGCGGACATACGGTCCGCCTTCGACCGGGCCACAGAAGAAGCTTTACAGGAAGCCCTGCAGAGAGGCGGGCAGATCGTTCCCATAACCGGAAAGAAATTACTCAAAGCAGTGAAGAATGTCCGTCCCTCCACCCGCAAATGGTTTGAAAGTGCCAGGAATTATGCCTTGTATGCCAATCAGGATGGATTGTACGATGACATCCTCAAATACCTGAAAATGAACCATTCATGAATGTGCTTGGATGGAATGGATAGGAAAACTCAAAGTGGATGATAAGGGCGGGACGATGGAGTCAAATGGGGTTGAGTTAGCGAGATTGATGCGTGAACGCCACAGGTATGAGGAGGCAGAGGCGGAATTACTGAATCACCTGGCCCATTATCCGAATGACCCGGAAGCGCTGAGTGAGTTGGCACTCACCCGAATGAGCCAGGGCGGACGGGAAAAGGATGCCCTGGTGGCAATTGAAGGTGCCATAGGGATCATGCCGGATAATGCCTGGATGGTGGCCGTTCGATCCATCATTCTCAGTGATATGGACCGCAAGGAAAAAGCCATGTCCTCAGCACATTCCGCCATTGCCTTGGACCCCAATTGTGAACTGGCCTGGATAGCCAAAGGCCGCGCCCATGGCGCCCAGGAGGAATGGAAACTGGCCGAGGAATCCGTGCGTGAAGCCCTCAAAATTGATCCAAACGATAGTCAGGCCAACAATTTGCTGGCGCTGTATCTCCGATTGCAGGGAAAGACTGATGAATCCGCGAGGTACACCGAGAGTCTCCTGAGCCGGGATGCGGAGGATCCATTGGCCTTATCCAATGCCGGATGGACCCACCTTCATTCCGGTCAATACAAAAAAGCTGAGGAACTTTTCCTGGCAGCACTCCGGATTGAGCCCGATCTGGAATACGCCCGACAGGGCATTAGAGAAGCCTATAAAGCACGCTCGTTTTTCTACCGGTTATTCCTCAAGTGGGCATTCTTCATGCAACGCTTCAAGGGGAACACTCAATATCTCATAATTATAGGGATTTTTTTAGCCTATCAATTCGGGAGGAGTCAACTGAGTAAAATACATCCGGGACTGGCGACCCTCCTGATCATTGTATATGCCTTATTTTTATTCTGGGTGTGGCTGGCATCGGGCATCAGTCATTTCATTTTATTGGTGGATAAAAAAGCCCGGTTAACTCTCAAGCCGCTTGAAAAGCTGGATGGCATATTAGTTGGCGGATTTTTTATTCTCGGAGTTTTATTATTAATATTTGGAATTGTGACTCCATATCGATCGGCCATCATTCTGGCGGTGGGTTTTTTATCGATGACGATATCGAATTCGCTGATCTGCCTGAATGAAAGCCGGGTTGGGCGGATCCTATTTTCAGCGATGAGCAGTATATCCTTTCTGGCGTGCCTCACGGGATTTGGACTGAGTATCCTGGGAGCCGAATCGTCCTTTTACCCGCAATCCTTGTCTATTCCTGTTCTGATCGCATTTGCCACCACATGGATAGCCAATATTCCCAGACTCCGCAGCTGAGATACTTTCAGCCAATCGGGAACATCTTGGGAATTTATATACAAATCCGGAGTTCTATAATTCGGAGTACTTAAAAGCATAAAGTTCACTGCAGGAATTTCAGGCATCTGATTCGTTGAAATTTATTTGTGTCTGATCACATTATCCCATCACATGCCCATACTTTGAGCACATAAAAAAACCGGGAAAAATCCCGGCTTCGAATATGTATGGTCTGGGTTGGAGAAATGCTTATTCCGGAACGACGCGATAGAAGTGGTTGTCTCCCAGGGTGGCGATATTTTCGGAGAATTCACCATTGGATATCCCGGTGGCGACATCTGTCCAGCCGTTGAAGTTCTCGGTGTACTGGACTTTGTATGTAGCGCCTGGAGCCGATTCCCAAGTGATTTTCAATACATCCGCGGTGATTCCGATTCCGGTGATGACCACAACATCCGGGATGACCGCGACGTATGCATCCTTCTCGGCACTGTAAAGTGCGGAGATTTCGGCAGTTGTCAGAGCGGTATCATAAACCCGAAGGCGGCCGATTGTCATGGAACCGCGAAGCCCCGATTCCACTGTGCCATTCGCCAGATTCTGGGCTGCAATCAACAAAGCCAGTGGCTCAGGAGAGGCCGCATTATTTTCGGTCCAGGTGAACAGAGGAGTTTCCAATTGTTCTTCATTGGCAACGGCTCCATTGGAATAAACCGTGGTTTTGATGGCCTCCGCATCATAGGTGATGGCGACATGTGTCCACTCCGCATTGATGACATTTCCGTTCCATCCGATGTCCGGAGCACCCCAGATTCCACCGGCGCCCCATTCGGGATGAACCCCATGGTTGAATGAGAAGTTAGAACCATCTGGTCCACCGCGACGGCCGAATGATGCAATGGTTTCCTCGTCTGGAGAAGTTGGGTTGTAAATCCAGGCATCGATGGTGCGGCTGGAGTCCTGGGAGATGAATATCGGAGCGGATGGCCCACGGAAATAATGATCGGTCCCATTGAAAGTAACGCCCGGAATACCTCCAATTTTTTCGACGACCGGAGGAATCGGACTGGAGGCAAAACTGCCGCCCAAGGCGCCACTGTTCGGCCAGGCGGATAATGGGCCGTCGGGAAGTCCGTCGGCTTTGAGGTCGAACATGGCTATGTTGGCGGTCATGTCGGGCACGCTGGAATCGCTGGCTGGATTGGATTTGCGGGCGACCTCCTGACCATCTTCGAAGCCATCCCCCATCAGAGTCTGCGAAGAGTGGGTCCGTATCCGTTTCAGCTCCATCAAGAATTCCATCGGCGTCGGAATCAGAAATGAGGATGAATGTGCCAAGATCCCGTTCCGCACCATCGGTCAATCCATCATTATCCATGTCAGGATTGGTGAGGTCGCTTTTCAGTTCAAACTCATCGCGGTTGGAAATTCCGTCCTCATCGCGATCCAATTCTGCATCATTGGGATTACTGTCGCTGAGGAATTCGTATTGGTCTTCAAACCATTTGGGGAGGCCATCATTGTCGGCGTCAATCAAACCGAAAGCTGCGGCCCCGGCTTCAAAGTTCTGGAGGAGCTGGTCCTCAGAGAGGATGGTGTCATGAACCCGGATCTGTGCGATGGCCATGGAACCGCGGAGCCCACCGGTTGGTGTGCCATTGGCTTCATTCTGGGAGGCAATACGGAATGGAAGAGGATTCCCAGCCGTGTCGACTGCCCAGGTATTGAGAGGCGCGGTCAATATTTCTTCGGCCGCCAGAGTGCCATCCCGATAAACCCGGGTGGTGGTGAGATCCTGCGGGTTCCAGCTGTAGGCGACATAGGTCCACGAACCGACCGTGAGGTTGCCATCCCAGCCAATGTCAGGAGCGCCCCAATGTCCAATCGCACCAAAAGCCGCATTCAAACCATGGTTGAAGGAGACATTCGAGCCATCCGGCCCACCTCGGCGTCCCCCAGGAGAAAATGGTTTCCTCATCCGCGGCGGCCGGATTGTAAACCCAGGCCTCGATAGTTCTCGGAGCGGCACCTGTGATAAATCCAGGGGTGGATGGACCAGTCATGAACTGGTTGGAACCATTGAACTGGACCCCTTTGACTCCATTGATTTCGACCACTTCCGGAGCTGGTGAGCTTCCTGCGAATGAGCCGCCAAGGAGACCGGTATTTTCCCACGACTGCAGGGATCCGGTGGCTAATTCAGCGGAATTCAAATCCACCAGCGGGGCATTGAATTCAGGAACGCTCGAGGCGGATGTGGGGTCGGATTCACGGAGGACCTCCTGGCCATCGGGATAGGTATCGCCATCCGAATCAACCAGAGTGGGATTGGTTCCAGCCTCTTTTTCAGCACCGTCACTCAGCCCATCGCCATCGGTATCCGCAACGAGCGGGTTCGTAACAGGGGAGCCATTGACCTCATCTCCATCGCTGACACCATCCCCGTCCGAATCGGCGACACCAGGGTTGGTATCCAATTCACTTTCCTTCAGGTTGGTCAATCCATCTTTGTCCTCGTCCAGAGCGGCGTCATCCGGATTGTTGCGATCAAGGAAAGTGAACCGGTCCTCATAGCTGTCGAGCATCCCATCATTGTCGGTGTCCCCTTTTCCGAAGGTTTCCTTTTCCAGGTCGTAGTTGGCGAGCACTTCCTCCTCGGGGAGGACGGAATCATGCACCCGGATGCGGGCGATATTGATCTGCCCCACCCCGACATCGGAAACTGTCCCATCCGCGTTGGACTGGCGTGCCACCCGGAATGGCAGCGGGTTCACATTGGAGTCTTCAGCAAAAGTATCCAGGGGAGCTGGAAGTTCTTCAAAATTCGAGAGAACACCATCGGTGTATACCCGGGTGGTGAAAGTCTCTGAGTCGTAGGTGTAAACAATGTAGGTCCATTCATTGTAAACATCCCGGCCTTCCCAGCCGATGTCCGGGGCTCCCCAGTGGCCGACGGCTCCCCAGGTGGCGTGGGTTCCATGGCCAAAGGAAACATTCGTTCCGTCAGGTC
>JAJOIW010000186.1 GCA_021209225.1 Verrucomicrobiota bacterium | reverse complement strand
CATGCTCCAGCCCTCTGGCATGCAGGTCATCAATGAGAGCGGAGACTCCCATATCCAGCATAGGCATGTCTTCCCGGCCGCGTTTGAAGTTCCCTCCATGCCAATCCCATCGGCTGAATGCCAGAGTGACGCAGCGCACCCCCGCTTCAACCAGTTGTCTGGCGATCAGGAATTGGTCCAGCAATTTCGGCCCGCCATCCAGCTGATTCTTTGCGGTGCCCCGGCCGTATTGGTCCCGGAGGGTGGGGGAAGCCTTCTCCACATCCAGGGCCTCTGCCAGCGCACTGGAGGTGAGGACCCCAAATGCCTGCTGATTGAAGCTATCCAGCCCATTCATCAATCCCGTTTGGTCCGCATCCCTGCGGAATTGGTCAAAGCTGGCGAGAAGTGATTTCCGGTCTCTGAGCCGGTCGAGGGAAATTCCCTGCAGGACCATATCTGATTTCCCGGCTCCCATTTGGCTGGAATGGGGCGTGGGCAGGCCCCAGAAAGCCGGGTTTCCCCGGGTTGGCCCAGCGCATCTCGCCCATTTTGGGAGCTAAGCCCACGAAGGGTGGCAGATCCGGGCTTTTTGCCCCACCCAGTTTGGAAAGCACGGCTCCCATGGATGGCCATCCTCCAGGCGGGGGATTTCTTAAACTCCGACCAGTCATGCACTGAAACGCATCGTGATCCGGGTCGGCCCCCACAATTGACCGGATAATCGATACTTTGTCCATGCGCTGCGCCAGCCGGGGGAAAAGTTCACACACCTGAATCCCCGGTATATTTGTCCGGATGGGTTTGAATTCCCCACGGATTTCCGACGGTGCCTCCATTTTCAAGTCCCACATGTCCTGGTGTGGGGGGCCACCCGGCAGAAATATCATAATGATGCTCTTCTCCTTCGGGATGGCCGGCGGTGAGGACTCTCCGGGTGAACGAGCCTGGGACTGGGCTTTGAGTATGTCCGGCAGGGAGAGTCCACCTAAACCGAGCGCACCGATTTGCAAAAAGTTCCGGCGGGATGTCCCGTCGCAAAAACGATGTGATTCACCAGGGATTTGCAGCATAGGCTGATTGGGTCGGGTTGATCAGTGACCAAAATCGGCATAATTCTCACGGAAGTCAATGGAATTGATAGCCTGGATCCGTTGTTTCGCCATTTATGTGGATCGGTGGGTCAGGGATTTTCGGCCATGGGACGCATGAAACGAACCCAACTGGACTGCTTTCCTTTCTGGGATCGCATTTTTCCTGGGGCAATTTCCATTGGTCGGTGTGGGAAGGTTTCTTCCCGGGGGAAGAAAAAGATGGCTCCGAGCAAAATCTGACTGGCAGGGATATCGAGCCGCTTCATCCACTCCTCTTCTCTGAGCAATCCACCCGATGACCAATAGTTTGGAACTCCCCGGGCAGTGGCGGCAATCAGCATGTTCTGAATGGCGGCTGAGGCCGCAGCGATGTGCTCCATATTCTCCAGAGTCGGATCAAAATATTGTCCCGGGTTATCTGACGGATCGCCGGGAGTGGGCAGCCAGGTCGTGAGCGCCAGGTATTCGGCAGCTGCCAGCATGGCGGGAATTTTCCCGGCCGCCACATCCCTCGTTCTGATGATTTTCAGCAATTGGCGGCATCCCTCGCCATCCAGGCAGTGGATCCGCCATGGCACCGGCGAATCGTGATCCGGGTGCTTATGACTCCTGTGGGCCGGGTAATGAAATGGGGCGGACTCAGCCGCCAGGAGAATTTCCGGAAGAAATTCCTTTAAGGATCCTGTCACCTCCCAGGGCTTGTCGGGATCCACCAGCACTTTGGATGTCCGCCGGCTCAATATCGCTTCCAATGCATTCATATCACCCACACTTAAACCTCATTCCCAGACCTGAAGGAAGCGCGAACAGGCTCCACACCCACAGAATCGCTCCCTTCGCACAAAGTGCCTAATGTCACAAAAATATGCCAATTGAACGGCTATTCTGCTTGATTCTCCTCCAATTCATAAAAAAACCGCTTATTTTTTGAATCTGCTATTGCCAAAATAAAATCTTTGTCTAGCAATATTCGGTCTGAGCGAAATCTATCGCTGACCTCAATCAAAGAAAGTACAAGATGACAGACCTCTCCCGATACAGGAATATCGGTATCTTTGCCCACGTGGACGCTGGAAAGACTACCACGACCGAACGCATTCTGAAACTGACCGGAAAAATTCACAAGCTTGGTGAAGTGCACGATGGTGCGGCCACGACGGACTTCATGGTGCAGGAGAAGGAACGGGGAATCACCATTCAGTCGGCTGCGACGACCTGTTTCTGGAAAGACCACCGGTTCAACATTATCGATACCCCAGGCCACGTTGACTTTACTATTGAAGTATACCGATCGCTGAAAGTGCTGGATGGAGGTATTGGGGTATTCTGCGGCTCTGGAGGTGTGGAGCCCCAATCTGAAACCAACTGGCGTTACGCGAACGACTCAGAAGTTTCCCGTATTATTTACGTCAATAAGCTGGACCGTATTGGAGCGGATTTTTTTCGGGTTGTTGATCAGGTCAAAAAGATTCTTGCGGCCAAGCCGCTGGTGATGGTTTTGCCCATAGGCAAGCAGGAGAGTTTCAAGGGAGTTGTGGATCTGCTCACGCGCAAGGCATATGTCTGGGACGATTCCGGGGATCCGATGAACTACCAGATTATGGATGTGCCTGAGGACATGAAGGATGATGTGGAGGAATACCGCTCGAAGCTCATCGACCTTGCTGTTGAAACCGATGAGGAGGTGATGACCTCCTACTTGGAAGGGAATGAGCCGGATATCGACACCATCAAACGATGCATCCGCAAAGGAACCATCAACCTGGATTTCTTCCCCACATACTGTGGTTCCTCTTTCAAGAACAAGGGGGTTCAGCTCGTTCTCGACGCCGTCGTCGATTACCTCCCAAGTCCAACCGAAGTCAAACCTCAGCCTGAAGTTGACCTGGAAGGTAATGAGACTGGCAATTTCGCCATTGTCGATGCCAAGAGGCCATTGCGTTCGCTGGCCTTCAAGATCATGGATGATCGATATGGTGCTCTGACCTTCGTCCGGATTTATTCCGGAACCATGACGAAGGGTCAGAACATTCTCAACACTTTCACCGGTAAAGAGGAGCGCATCAGCCGTATCGTGCTCATGCACGCCGACAGCCGCGAGGAAATTGATTCTGCCTCGGCCGGAGATATCGTTGCCCTGCTGGGAATGAAAAACACCCAGACCGGTCACACCCTGGCTGATCCTGATGATCCAGCGACACTGGAACCCATGGTTTTTCCGGACCCGGTTATCTCCATCGCCATCGCCCCGAAAGAAAAAGGTCAAATCGACAAGTTGGCCACAGCTCTCGGCAAGATGGTGGCTGAAGACCCATCGTTCCGGGTCGAAACCGATGAGGAATCCAGTGAAACCATTCTCAAAGGAATGGGCGAACTGCACCTGGATATCAAAGTGGATATTCTCAAGCGCACCCACGGGGTGGAGGTGATCGTCGGAAAACCACAGGTTGCCTATCGTGAAGCCATCACCAAGCGCCTGGAGGATTCCTATACTCACAAGAAGCAGTCAGGTGGATCCGGCCAGTTCGGTAAAATCGACTATATCATCGAACCAGGTGAACCTGGATCCGGATTCCAGTTTGAATCCAAAGTGGTGGGTGGAAACGTGCCCAAGGAATTCTGGCCCGCCATTGAAAAAGGATTCAGGGCATCCATTGTTCAGGGCGTGCTTGCCAAGTATCCCTTGGTGGACTTGAAAGTGACTCTGACGGATGGAGCATTCCACGCTGTGGATTCGTCCGCTATTGCCTTTGAAATTGCTGCCAGGGCCGGGTATCGCCAGTCCATACCCAAGGCTGGTCCGAAGATCCTTGAACCCATCATGAAGTTGGACATTTTCACACCTGATGAGCAAGTCGGCGATGTCATCGGCGATATCAGTCGTCGTCGTGGCATGATCCAGGGCCAGGAATCCGGCCCCACCGGTGTTCGCATCAAGGCGGAAGCTCCACTCAGCGAAATGTTCGGGTACATCGGGGACCTCCGGTCCATGACTTCCGGCCGCGGGCAATTCTCCATGGAATTCTCGCATTACACCGAATGCCCGAACAACGTCTCTGAGGCAGTCATCGCCGCCCGCAAGAAAAAGGACTGATCCCCCATTTTCTCATCATTCATTTCTCTGATTGAACCCTCTCCAAATCCGGGAGGGTCTTTTTTTCATAGAGTTGAATCAGATAGTCCTGAATAAATGGATTCGGTGGACGCAGCCAGGGAATGATGATTTTATGAGCTTGTAGAAATTGAAGAATAAAGATTGATGGATGGATTGGTTCGAGTGGATGTTCCCCGTCGGGTATGGATGTCGGGGTTTGTATGTGTGTTCATTGGTTTACTCTCAATCTGGCAGTTGAGTTCGGCAGTCATGAGACATGGAATTGCTTGGAACTGGGCTGGACTGCTTCTGCCCATGGGTGTTTTATGCGTTCTGGTCAAACGCACCAGCCTTATGCCTTCAGGGCAACCAAAATGGAGATTGATTCTGGGTGTGTTCGCCACACTGATCGGGTTTTTTGTCATGTCGGAAAACTTCTCCGCTCTCTCCCGCGAGGGGGAAACCATTTTTTCCGGGAGCCATTTTTATTCCGCTTGGAATCGGACTGGTTCTGGGGCGTCCCTTCTGTCGGGTGATGATTCGTGTGCTCCTGGTCATCGGAATTTTCCTGGGTGGCTTGGGTGCCATGGGGTATGAGGAGGATTTCAGGGTGGAACAAGCGGCGGATTCATCCGGGACTCTCTGGTTTTACCTCGTTTCAGCAGCCATGCTTCTGGTCATGGAACGGGTTTTGTATTCTGGCCGCTGCAATGATTTTTTTTGTGCGGACCAGACCAGCTGAATTTGAGGGGAAATGACAGACCATGAATATACATACCAATCCCGGGATGAGGTGTCTTCCCAAGTGTGGGATCAGATTTGGCACTGGCTGTGCCTCGCCAATCATGAATTTATCCCGCCTCTGAACCGACGATCCGGAACCATGGACCTATTGAAAACGGATTCAGACGATTCGTCCGAAGCGACCCGGATATCTACTTTTCGCAGCTTCGCGCCCAGTCACTGCTGCTTGCCTGGGCCCATGAATCTCCGCTTGGATTCATGTCGATCCGGGAAGAAGTGTCAGTCGGGGGAATTCCTGGGGCCCCACCGGCCACTATATTTCAACCATTATAGTCGACCCCGAACATCGAGGAAAAGGAGTCTGCCGTGGAATGTATGAGGAACTTTTCCGATTGCGATCCGCCGGCCGGCTGTCCGCTGCTCCATTCATCACCCGGACTTGGTCCACCAATGCCTTCCATATTCGATTACTCAACCGATCAGGTTTTTCCTGTGTGCATAAACTGGAGCACGATCGTGGCCCAGGCATCGATACCTGCTATTTTCTCAAAATTCAGTGACCCCGCATCCTGCCGGGCGGCGTCATTTCTCAGAATGAAATCGACTCTCCTTTTTCCAACCTAATAACTGAATCCGGTAAAACAGATTGGGTGCCAGGCTGAATAAAACTTTGAGAGCCTTGAAGGAGAGTGGCTCATCATACGTGCCGACCCAGGCATTTTTTTTCAATGACCATTGATAGATCCGCTCGGCCACCGCATCGCCATCCGGAGCTCCATCAACCCGCTTTTTTCTCATCCGCATTCCACTGCCATCAGGTTTCAATCGATTGGCAGGTGCCCAGGCCAGATCTGATTGAATAGCGCCAGGTCGATAGAGTCGCATTTTTATGGTTTTTTTACTGCCAAACCAGACGATTGGCCCAGTCCCGGTCCAGAAGTAATGAAGAGCAATTTTGCCTGCATGGTAGACTGGGCCGAAGCTGGATGGGCAGCAATCCGCGATGGAACCGATGGCAATGATTTCAATCGGCTTGTCCCAGGACATTTGTGAAGCGGCCATGGCAACCTCGCAGGGCCAGATATAATTGACGATATTCATGGATGCCGCGTGCGCCGCCAGGGGTTCGCCACCTGGGCCGACCGTGGTTTCAATCTGCCCGGCATTCAGGAAAAGCACGTCGGTTTTTCAGCCAGTATGACTCCCGCATCCTCAAGTGAGCATTGCTGGCAAACCAGAATGCGGTCAACATTGGGATGGGTGTAATTGTCCCGGCGAGTCACACCAATGACTTCCCAACCCAGGGATTTATATTTTTTGGCTAATGCTTGACCCAGAACGCCTGAAATGCCTGTGATGATAACCTTTTTCATGAATGCAGGGGATGAATGAACTCTTAATTCTGCTGGATGATATAATCGGTGACCCTCAGGGCATTGGCCATGATTGTCAAGGCTGGACTGGCCCCCATTGAGGTGGGCAAAAATCCTCCATCCAGAACAAAAAGGTGCTCCATACCATGGGGCCTGCACCACGAGTCCAATACGGATGTTTTCGGGGAAACTCCGAATCGTATTGTCCCGACCTGGTGGCCGACATGGGTTTTATTCATTTGTGCGGTCGCTGCAAACGATTGAAGCGCCCCGGCCTGATGCATCAGGGATCTGAGAATCCGCTTGGCACCCGCCGACCGGAAGTTGTCGTATTCATGGAATTTATGATGGACATGAATACGCCCATCGCCTCCCAGTTCGACCTTATTGGAAAATTGAGGCAGATCCTCCACTGTGGCCATCATCAGATAGAGATGATTCCGGATTGGTTTTGTGGCGGCTTTGGGGGTTGGGAGGGACTGAATGACTCCCAGTTTATGTGGAAGCTCCTGATCCCCGAAATAATATTCATCCAAACCAATTTGTTTGACGAATCTTTGCCCGGCATGGGTGGGGTTTTTGAAGAGGGCAAATACGACAGCGCCCGCGTGGTACATGAAGCATTTGCCCAACGCTGGAAAATCGTCACCAAATCCCGACCGCAAAAGAATTGCCGCTGAATTGATGGCGCCCGCACTCAGAATCACCTTATCCGCCCGCACGATGTCCAGCCTGGAATCACCCATTCTCCGGAAATGAACCTCAGGTTTATGGCGGTCCATTTTCAGGACTTCTGTCTCCGGCCAGAGGGTGAAATTTTCATATGTCCGCTCCAGCTCCACCAGAGATTGGCGGGTCGATCCCCTGGCTTGTGTGGGGCACACATAGCCGGGGCAATCCTCGCACTGGAGACATTTTTCCGGATCTATTGCCAGGGGAAGTATGCCGGGTTTCAAACCATGGAGCGCCCACCGGCGAGAGATTTCCTCATTGATGGGGGCGAGTTGGATATCCGACTGCAGGACTCCCGGTTCAAATGGGCGCAGCGAAAAGTGCGCTTCCACTTTCTCAAACCAGGGAAGCATCTCCTCATAAGAAACAGGCCAATGGTGGTCCTCTAAGTGAAGGAATTGACTCAGATGCTGGCCAGGGGAGAAATCCTCTTTTTTCGGACGCAGCAGGACAGCTCCATAAATACTCGTGGACCCGCCCAGTCCATGGCCCATGAAAAGTTTGGAGGCACTTCCATTGCGTTTGTAGAGAGTCTGGTCAATGACATGCTTGAAGGGACGTCCAGTGGAGTCCTTGCGGGGGTGATAAGGATCTGGTCCTCTTTCCAGCATGAGTACCCGCTTCCCGGCTTTCACCAGGTTCTGTGCCGCGAATCCCCCTCCAGCTCCGCTTCCAATTATGACAAACTCGAAATCCAATGCTCCGCCAATTTCTGTGAAGTCAGGGAGAATACAAGCCAAAATCCTCCCTGTGCCTGAGATATTCTGCCATTCGCCCCGTCCTGGGCATTGCTTATTGAAAATGCGGGCATCGTGGCAGTTTTATCCCGGGAAGATCTGTGATACTCTCCTGGGAAGGAAAAAAGAAAAACTTGAATCTGTTGTTGAAGACTTATGAAAAACGATCAATTGCGACACGTGCTCAAACTGGCGGTATTTCTGGTGGTTCTGGAAATTCAATGGACTCTGGCTCAGCCCATTGTATTGAATGAATTCAATGCGGTTGGGTCGACGCGGATGCTCAAGGATGGGGCCTCCGACCTCACTCTCGGTACCGTGGCTGGGAATGGCGGCAACTGGATTGAATTCGTTGTGGTGGAAGACCATGCAGACATTCGTGGGCTGGAGCTGCGATGGGCTGAGGAAACCACCGATCTACCACCCAATCCGGTCTGGGATGAGTCCCGTCCTCAGTTAGAGCAGGGGATCATCCGATTCGACGGACCACTCATTGTGGGCGGATTTGCGTGCCGGAACCATCCTTACACTGGCTGAAAATGAATCCTTAGCCAACAGCTCCGGGGAATCGGTGGTTTCCGGAACCCAAACCAGCTTTGATCCTGCATCGGGAGACTGGTGGATCCATGTCTGGACATTTGATGCCTCACTCATTGAGACCGAGACCAACGCGGATGGCGACGGGCCCGGTAACTTTTCCGTGGGAAATGATAACTGGGAAATCAGCCTGTATCGTGGAGCGACTCCAGAAGCGGAACGAATCTGGGGCCCCATCGGCGAAGCGTACGACGGCTTTGGAGGGGGTGTCGGGTCTGATGAAATTGGAAAACTTGAGACGGATCCATCCCCATCAGTGACCATATTCGATTACAACGATGGCAGCAGCAGCAGCTTCGGCGCGCCCAACCTCTGGTCAGCGGGGACTATCACTCAGGATTTCTCCGCATTGCGCTCCTGGGTCAATTCCGGGCCCACTGGAGTTGCGCTCTCCATACGTCTGGACGGCCAGAATCTCATCCTCACCTGGCAGCAACTCCCTGGACTTGAATACCTTCTGCAGTCCACTCCCGGTATTGCCTCCCCCTCCTGGGAAAGTGTCAAACAGTTCCCCATGATTCTGGACGACGCCGCTGAAATCTCAGAGTCTATCCCTATTTCTCCAGACCAGACACTCCTGTTTTACCGCCTGCAGACAATCAACCCCATGTAACATAGCCCGATCTCTGGTCACTGGTTGGTTAAGAGCCGGAATCAATCCAAGGGGGCGTCATTCGCCTCCATCTGAAGGCCTGGAACCCGGCTGAAATCGCATAGGTCCAACAATGATCCAATGCGGTTTCCTTCCAACCCGTCACCATTCCGATCAATCAACACCGAGCTCATTCCCGCCTGTCTCGCCGCCTCCAGATCCCGCGTCGGACAGTCACCCACATGCAGAATCCGTGCTGGATTTGTCCGCATCCGTTGAGCCAATGAATCAAAAAAACGCGTGTCAGGTTTGGTGAATCCCAACTCAACTGAGACCATCACGGCATCAAAATGATAATCCAGTCCAAATCCCGCAATCAGAGACTTCAATCTTTCATCCCAGTTGGATGCGATGACTAACCGGTAACCATTCTGGCGCAGGAGTTCCAGTGCCAGCTCGACATCAGGAAACAACCGCCAGTGATCAATGCTGGCGAACGCCCGGTACAGATTGTCAAAAAGATCGTCGTCGACACCATCCGGATGAGTGGGCTGGAAACAGAAATTGACCACCTCCCTCCACGAGGACATCGAAAAATCAAATCCTCCGGATTGCCTCCAGATTTCTCCAAATCTTTGATTGAGGATGGAGGGAAGGGGAGCCTGGTTGTGGCGGGACCCGGCCACCATGGCATAGATGTCCCCCACTGATGGATAGGGATTCAATAATGTCCCACCCGCATCAAAAGAAATAACCTCGATATTCTCAGAGATAACCATGAATGCTCCTTCAAGCACAAGGGACCTACCTGGAATGGCTCAGAAACCAGGTGTATAAGTCGGGATTATTGTAAGTCTCCGTCCACGAGTCGTGTCCTGCATCCGGGTAGGCTGTATAGCGGATTTTTCCGCCAATGTTCGAGATGGCCTCCACCATAACCTCGGATCTTTGAGGGAGGACAACGTCATCTTTCAATCCATGGAAATTCCAGATTGGCAGCGATGCGATCTGCCCGCGACGCTGGGAATTTGCCAGCAGTATGCTGATGGGATCTCCTCCACCGCAAATAGGGGCCGCAGCCGCAAATTTCTCCGGGTGGTTTGTGATCAATGCCCATGTCCCATAGCCCCCCATGCTTAAGCCCGTCACGTAGATTCGTTTGGTGTCCACAGCATACTTGCTGGCAATGTGGTCGACCAATTGAACCAGTGCAGATGGCTCCCATCTCTCACCAGACGGGCATTGTGGTGAAACAAGAATAAAAGGAAACGTCCCATTCCGGGCCGGGGCCAGCCTGGGTGGACCGTGCTTTGCCACCATGCTCAGATCACTTCCCCTTTCTCCGGCTCCATGCAGAAAAAGCATCATGGGCCACTTTTTGTCCCCTTCCGCATCGTAATCACCCGGGAGGTCCAGGAGAAAGCCAAGCTTGATTTCGGTTGTGATTGTTTTTGTGAAGTGGTGTTGAGTCTGACTTCCCGGTTCCTGGGCCTGACTGCCCAGCACAAAAACGGCCAGAGCCATGGAGTGGATCCAGAAATTTCGAAGGTTTCTGATAATATTCATATGCCTGTGGTTGAGTGGATTCAAGGATTGCACGCTGACAAACATATCGATCCCGGATGGGCATTTAAAGCAATTTCAATTTTGGCAGATCCTGGCTGTCGATCAGCCCGACGGGCCTGCCGGCATCATCCACCACCACCAGGTCGTCGATAGCCATGGAATCAAATATCTTCAATGCTTCCACAGCCAGTGAATGCTCGTTCAGACAGATTGGATGCGGGGTCATGACCTCACCCAGACATTTCTCCAGAATGCCATGCCCTTCGAGAATTTTCCTTCTCAGGTCCCCATCAGTAAAAATGCCGATGAGTGTCTCATCCTCAGCGGTGACGCAGACACACCCAGCCTTGGCCTGCGTCATCAGGTATAGGGCTTCGCGGACACTGATTGCCGGACCCGCCATGGCGAGTCGTCGGTCTTTTCTCATGATGTCCCTGATCCTCATGAGCAATCGGCGGCCAATCGCCCCCGATGGATGGAATCGCGCAAAATCAGTCTCGGTAAACCCTCTCCCTTTGAGCAGGCAAATGGCGAGAGCATCCCCCATGGCCAACATGGCTGTCGTGCTGGCTGTCGGTGCCAGATTGAACGGGCAGGCTTCCTGTTCCACTGGAATCTCCAGCACATGGTGACACAGGCGACCGATGGTTGAGGATGATTTCTTAGTCATTGCGATCATGGTCGAATTGAAACGCTTCAATGCCGGGACCAACTGGATGAGTTCATCGGATTCGCCTGAAAAGCTGAGTAACAACAGAACATCCCCATCCTGAATAATTCCCAGATCCCCATGCAGGGCATCCACAGAATTCAGGACCACCGCCGGCGATCCGGTGCTGGTCAGTGTCGCCGCAATTTTCTGGCTGATATTGCCGGATTTCCCAATCCCTGTGAGTATGATCTTGCCATTCTGATTGATGCAGTGCAGCAGGCATTCGACAACCTGATCAAATGCACTGCTGATGGAATCTCTCAGGTGGCTGAGTGCCTGAATTTCGATCCCTATCACCTCGCGGGCTATCCTTATACTCTCTCGTTCCAACATGTTCCTTGTGCCTCCTGGCAGATTGTTTCCATTTCCTGCTCGCGAATCCGGACATTTCTCCGGCATGTCACACGCCACACCACCCTGCGCTCAAGGAATGGATCTGGAAGCCAGATTCTCCAGTATGGTGTCAATAATGTTTTTCCCGGAGATCGGGAAAGCGTCCTCATCAAATGCATTGAGCATGATCGCAAAAGTCCATTCCCCCTGGCTACTATCCCCCCGATTCATATAACCAGCCAGGCATTTCACGTGGTTGATCGATCCGGTTTTGGCCTGGATGCGCCCCCTGGTTTTCGGGCCAGTAAGCCGGTTGCGCAGGGATCCATCCACACCTGCAATGGGAAGTGCATTCCGGAAGTCACTGGCCGCAGTGTGCCCCAACATATACTGAAGCAGGGACACTGCAGCATAGGGCGACACCAATGCCGATCGGCTCAATCCGCTCCCTTCATCCAACAGCATCTCCGTACCGGGTATGCCTATCGATGCGGTGAATTCCTTCAAGGATTTTATTCCAGCCGCCTCAGTCGAGGGAAAGAGATCGTGATCACTCCGGTTTCTTCCAACCAGCAGAAGAAAGGTCTGGGCGTGTAAATTTTGTGATGGCTTCAACATGCGTGGGAGCAGATCTTTAACGGGATCCGAATAAGCAGACGTGAGGTGGGTCCAGTGGCTCTCATCACGAACAGAAGGAAAATGTGTGCGAACCTGCGGCGGGAGACCTGGCCTCAAACCATCCATCGCCAACTGAGCACTGAGTTTCTGCACAAACCATCCAGCAGGATCCGCAACAGATACGGCATCATGGTGAACTTTCCCGCCCAGTGGAAGCGAACCAGAGACAATGACCACAGAGGAATTTTGTTCGCGGGTCACAACGATCGAGTTCCTGCTATCCGATGCCTCCGTCCTCGTTTGATTCACGATTTCAAGATTGTGTGGCGAGGGCTGCGCTGTAATTTCGCATGGCGATCCAGGAAACATCCCCGGATGGATCATCAAATCCAGCGTGTTGTCATCAGAAAATAATGCCGATACCTCAGCCCCATAATAATACTGCAAATCATCCCACGTCCAACCCGTGCCTAACCTCGAGTTTTTAAAATAGAGTTCCTCCCCGATCACCGGCCCATTCAATCTACGGATTCCAGACTCAATGATGGCCGACCGGACTTTTTCCAGACTTCTCGAGTAATCCCAGTCAAACGACCTGGCACCCATCGAAACATCGCCTCGACCCAGAATGGCCAATGCCTGTGCTTCACCCCCGTCCCTCCAGTTCAAAGCATAAATAGGCGTCTCTATCCGATAATCCGGTCCCATGGCATCCAGAAATAAAGCTGCCGAAAATAATTTTGCCGTCGATGCTGGTTTGAGCAATTTGTGCCCATTGAACGAATAAACAACTTTCCTGCTCCGGCTCTCCTCAATGTGAATGCCGATTGTGGCACTTTTCAAGGCGGGTTGCTCCAAGTATCTGTTGACCCATTCCGTGAAGGATTTCTGCGATTCATTCGAATCCCCATCCCGCGCCATCGCATCGGGATTGACCACCATCGAGAACACAATGATCAGCATCCCATAAAATATCTTCTCAACCACGGGCCTTGAATTCATTCTTGTCATGTCATCAAATTGGACAATGTTGTCTCTTAAGTTTACATTCTCTCTTGTCGATTAAACCAGTGTAATCCAGATGAGGGATTGCCCGAACTGAGAATCCAACCCATCCAAGAGTTATGATTGAGAATATGTTCAGAAATCTGAGTGCAAAAGACAAACATCTCTTCAGGGCCGTCATGGGGTGGTTGGATCTGAATGACTACGACGAGGCACTCAAAGAATTGGATTCCATGTCCGCTTCCGTTCAGTCCTGTCCGGAAATTCTGGATGTGAGATGGCAGATCTGTGCCCGCAGACTGGATTGGTCCCAATCCCTCACCATTGCCAGATCCTTCGTCAAACAACACCCGAAAATAGCCTCCGCTTGGATTCATCAATCCTATTCCCTGCACGAATTGGGCAGAACCATCGAAGCCCGGGAACAACTGATGAATGCGCATGCCATATTCCCCCAGAATGCCCTGATCGTTTACAATCTGGCCTGTTACTGCTGCCAGTTGAACGATCACGAAATGGCCCTCCAATGGATTCAGGAAGCTATGGCCCTCAGAGAAAAGTCGGAAATTCTCTCCATGGCACTGGAGGACAAAGATCTCGAGCCGATCAGGGACAGACTGGCCAAGCTCGTGGCGTGAACATCCATTCCCGGTTCATCCTTTCCGGATTCCACTCTCCCATTTCCGGGGATCGCAGTCTTTTCGCCCCGTGATCACCTCAATCGCCACACAATGCGGGCTTTATCGGTGTCGTAAGGGGACATTTCCATACGCACCCTGTCTCCAGGGATGAGTCGGATGAACTTTTTCCTCATCTTCCCGGAAATATGTGCCAGGACTTGATGCCCGGAATTATCCAACTCAACCCGGAACATGGTTCCAGCCAGCACAGAGACTATCTTCCCTTCAACTTTTATTACGTCTTCACTCATTCCAAAATCGCACCGTCACTATGGTGAGACTCCCGAGGATTATCAACTCCAGAATTGCGCTTACTTTGCCAACTTGGGTATTTTTCTCACGATTTTTGCCTTCTGCAGATCGTATGGAGTCATTTCCACCCGGACCTCGTCCCCCACATCCAGGTCGCTCAAAACCTGGTGTAGTGGGCCGGGCACATGTCCAAGAAACTGGTATCCATTCCGCACAAACTCCAGCCGGAATACTGTGTCCGCGAGCTTATGAACAACGCGGGCTTCACTCACAATGTGATGGATGGGCATCATGTCGGGCTTCAGTCCGTTTCTATTTTGAGTTTTTTCAGTTTTTGCCAAAGTGCATCGACTTTGTCCATCACGGCTGCATCCGTGGCGATGATTGGCGGCCAGGGGCGGGGATGGCCTTCTGCTGGCAGCTTGCGGGTGGCGTCCACCCCCATTTTGGAACCATGACCCACCCTTGGAGTGGCATGATCCAGCACATCCGCTGGTCCATGTGTCATAACAATATCTCTCGCCGGATCCGTGTTGGACATCCAGCGAAACAGGACCTCACTCGTGTCATGCACATCGACTTCAGCATCCACAACCACAATATATTTGGAAAACATCATCTGCCCCATGCCCCATAACCCATACATGATCTTCTGCGCCTGGTAGGGGTAGGTTTTCCGGATACTCACAAACACCAGATTGTGGAAAACGCCCTCCGCCGGCAGAGCAATGTCCACAATTTCCGGAAATGTCATCTGGAAGATCGGCATAAAGAGCTTCACACTCGCCGATCCCATGTAAAAGTCCTCCTTTGGTGGAATCCCCACTACCGTCGCCGGGTAGATCGCCTGACGACGATGCGTGATGGCCGTCACATGAAAGGCTGGATATTTGTCAATCGGGGTGTAAAACCCGGTATGATCCCCGAATGGACCTTCATCAATCAATGGCTCCTTGGGATCCACATACCCTTCAATCACAAAATCCGCATTCGCCGGAACCATCAGGTGATTGGTCTCACACCGAACCATGGGAACCGCTTTTTTCCGCAGAAATCCCGCCAGCAGGAATTCATTCAACCCATCCGGCAATGGTGCGGTCGCACTGAATGCATAAGCAGGGTCGCCTCCCAGAAATATGGCCACCGGCATGCGCGTCCCCGTCTCGTAATAACGCCGCCCGTGGCGCGCCGCCACCTTCTGCAACTGCCAATGCACACCTGTCAGATCCGGACCCAATACCTGAATGCGATACATGCCCAAATTCACCTCACGCGTGTCCGGGTCCTCAGTCACCACACAAGGCAATGTGATGAATCGCCCCCCATCCAACGGCCAACACTTCAGAATAGGCATGTCCAAGAGCGTGGGATCCTGAATCAACACCGAACCACTTCCTCTCCCAGTGCCCAATTCGTCCATTCTCACCACCACTTCCTTGCACGGCCCACTCGCCACCTGTTTTGGCTTCACATGCCGCAATTGAACCGCCACACCAGCTAATTTCAGTGCTTCCCGCGCATTCATCGGGGGCTTGGCCTTCATCAGCGATCCCAATTCGGCCGCCGCTTCCTCGACCGTTGATTTTCCCATGACCATCGCCATACGCCTTGCCGAGCCCATCGTATTGACCGCCACCGGAAACGGACTCACCCGACCCGCTATTGTCGGCCGCTCAAACAAGAGCGCTTTCCCCCCGTCCGGCTCAAACATCTCACGCTCGGATATAGCGGAAATCTCCAATTCCGTCGCCACTTCCTCCCGGATCCGGACCAGCTCGCCTGCCCGTTCCAATTCCTCCACAAATTCTCGGTACGATTCGAATGCCATTCCCGGAGTCTACCCCCATTTCTTCCCGCGCCAATCGCAATACCCTATTCTTCTCATCGGCTTCCCGGTTTCACCGGCGGAAGTGCTTTCAAATCCGCTGGCAGCTCATCCTCAGAAAAAACCTCGACGTCCATCTTCAGTAAACTCGTCATCGGCACCCCTCCCAGATCAATTGGACCCGACGACCGGTCCACCAGAACCAATACCCCAACCACCACGCCAGCGCAGGATTCAATTATCTTCAACGTCTCCTGAACCCTTCCACCCCGCGTCACCACATCCTCCACCACCAGGACACGCTCCCCTGGTTCAATCGTGAATCCCCGGCG
>JAJOIW010000208.1 GCA_021209225.1 Verrucomicrobiota bacterium | reverse complement strand
CGAACCGCGCGGAGGAAGCCCCATCCGGAGCCTTTGAAACCGGGGCCGGAGGGGGCATTCTGGGGAAAAGATTCTCCAACTCGTCAATCAGTGGCTGAAACGAATCGAGCAAGATGGCCCCCTCCCGGATCAGTTGATTGCAGCCAGCACTGAATGGATCGCCAAACCGGCCCGGCACAGCAAAAACATGCCGATTGTAATCGGCAGCCATACGCGCAGTAATCATCGCCCCGCTGAATGGATGCGCCTCGACCACGATGGTTCCCATCGTCATGCCGGCCACGATCCGGTTTCTCATGGGAAATGTCAGCCGATCCCCGCGTCGCTGAAAAGGAAACTGCGTGATCAACGCGCCAGATTCTGCGGAAATCCTGTCAAATAACCGGCGATTTTCCGCCGGATAAGAGAAGTTGAAGCCATGCCCGAGGACAGCTACAGTTCGACCCGAGGCTTGAATGGAGCCCCAATGGGCAAAAGTATCCACGCCACTCGCCCCACCGCTCACCACATGCACGCCCATTGCGGCAACACTGGCAGCAATCTGTGAAGCTGTCTCTCGACCGTAATCACTTGTTTTCCGGCTGCCGACCAGGCTGACAGCGCGTTGATTGAGAATTTGGTGATCACCACGGACGTAGAGAACGATGGGGGGGTCGTGGATTTCTTTAAGAAATGACGGGTAGTGCTCATCGCGAATGGTCACGATGTGGACTTTGGCCTGGCGGATGCGGTCCATTTCCGCTTTAAGGTCGATGCGTTTTTCCCAACCCAGCAGGGATTCGTATCCTCTGGACCGGGTGGAATCCTGGATTTCCTGGCAATCAGGAAACAGGGAAGATGGACGGAGTCGGGATTGGAGGATTTCTTTGGCTGAGCCAAATTCTTTGAGGAGCTTGAGGATTGTGACTGAGCCGATGCGGTCCAGCATGTTCAAAGCGATGAAGGCTTCAATTTCTTCCATGGTTGAATGGGTCACGATGGGGTGATGGGACAATTCGAGTGGTTCGATTCACTTGACATCTCAACATTCTTCCGGAATCTCATCTTGTAGTGGATCAGATTAAAAAGAATGTATTCCGATTGGCTGGATTATTCCTGGCCGTGTTGATTTTTTACCTGGCAGCTTGGAAAGGAATGAACCATTTGCGCACCAGAAACGGGCCGTGGGTCATGGAATTTTCAGTCACAACGAATTCGACGGCGTGGGTCAAAGTCACAAATCACAAGCTGGGGGTTGAGGATGCCACACTGGTATTCACAAACATCCCACCCATGGGCGGCATGCGAAGCACCGCAACCTTCACGAATGTGGCAGTGAAGCCGGCATTTGGAAAGTTTTTTTACCAGGATTTGACCTTTCTACCGGGAATTCTCACGTTCGATTTTTTCGGGCACCTGGTGGAGATCCGACCCAGTGCTCTGGTGATTGATACCAATCTGATTCCCTGGTCACCAAAGCCGGATCTGTTACTGGAGGCATCTGAGACGCCCCTGGAGATACGGTTCTCCAACGTGCCTGGCGTGGAGAATTAACTCAATTTTCTTAATTTCTCAATGATTCGGGGTCATTCTGGAGTTGACTGGAATACTTCCTGCCAGGTAGGGACAAAAAGCAAAATAAATTTCTGAGCCTCTGGAAAATGGACGAAGTATTGAGGCAGGAGAATGGTTCAACTGGAAGCATGAAGATCAGATCAGTACAGGACATAGCGGCGAATACTCCGGTGGATGCGTTTATTGACGTCAGGACAGAGGCGGAATTTGGTCAGGTCCACATACCGGGATCGCAATTGCTCCCTCTTCAGAACTGGGAAAAAGAGGTTATTTGCCAGAAATTGAAGCCTGGCTGCGTGCTGGTGTGTCAATCGGGAAAAAGGTCGATGCTGGCTGCCCAGAAGTTGAGGGATTGGGGATGGGAGAGTGATGCGGTGGTCATGGAGGGCGGCATCGAGGCGTGGCAAGCGGCCGGATTTGAGGTGAAACAAGGAAAATCATCGCTGTCTCTGGAGAGGCAGGTTCGGATTTTCATGGGGGCCATCATTGCTGCAGGAGCCATCCTCGCAGCTAATGTCTCCGGGCATTTTATCTGGGTTTGCGGCATCATGGGAGCCGGATTGGTTGTGAGTGGCATCACAAACTGGTGCGGAATCGCTATGATCATAGCAAAAATGCCATGGAATCAGGGCTCCAAACCCAAAAATCAGAATTCCACCTGCCAGCGTTGACAAGTCACCCCGGATTCCGCATTTCAATTCTAAAATATACCGTATTCGGAAACCCCGCATGAAGCTCGGTCGTTCCGGCCACTGAACTCGCCTGGCACGGTGGAAATCATCCAGAATGTCACATAAATCCAATTGACGCCGACTATTGCTTGGAGAAAATGGGGCGACACACTAAGACGAGAAGTATTTCCATGAGCGAACTTCATGATGAGCATCAAAACGACCAGTCTGGAAGGGCGAAAATGTCGGTGATCAAGCAGGACTGGGAGTGCTCGAAATGCCACTATCATGGGCGGGCGCGAACACGGCTTGGGAGAGGGTTGACATCTCTGGACTGGTCTGTTTTTGGAGCACTGGTATTGGTGGCGGTTGCGATTTTCCTGGTGTTTATGAAGGAGGCGTGGGCTTCCATTGGAGCCATAGTGATATTGACTGTCGCAGCCATTTATTTTCTGGCACTTCAATTCCGTCCGGCACGCACATGTATTATCTGCCCCCAATGCCGAAAACTGACAGTGGTCCCCAAGGAACACTACACCCCGCTTATTCCGGTCAGCCACAGGACAAAAAGAAAAAAATCAGGCAGACGATAACCTTCAAAGCTGGAGATTCAGCGTGCTTGTGAGTGGTGGGAATGGGATGGATAGCTCCAGGCCACACAACCACAGCCTCATTCCTGACAGGATCAATTCCAGAGCTTGAAGACTCACTGATGGATTGGGCCCGGAGAATGAAAAATAGCATGCCCCAGGTTGGGGCCCGGGGCATGGTGAAAGTGTACTGAGGAATTGAACTTAATCCGGCCTATTTCTGGTAGATCATCTCGGCAACGGTTTTTCCGGCTGGGATGAATGGGAGCACATGCTCAGAATAGGGTACTATGACATCCAGAAGATAGGGTTCCTTGGAGGCCAGCATTCGTTCCATAGCGGGCTTCAGGTCTTTGAGATAAAAGACCCGTTCACATGGAACATTGAACGCGGTGGCCATCGTGATATAGTCCGGGTAAATCTGTTTTCTGTTTTGCGGATCACCCAGGTAGGTATGCCCGCGGTTGCCGGCATAGAAACGGTCTTCCCATTGAACGACCATTCCAAGATGCTGGTTATTCAGAATGAGCGCTTTGGCGGCTATGCCTTCAATGTGCGCGGTGGCGAGTTCCTGGACGTTCATCAGGAATGACCCATCTCCATCAATATCCACAACTTGTTTGTCGGGGTAGGCCACTTTGGCTCCCATAGCGGCAGGATAGCCATACCCCATGGCTCCCAGACCAGCGCTGGTCAGGAACTGGCGGGGAAATTTGAATTTATAAAACTGCCCGGCCCACATCTGGTGCTGACCGACGCCCGTGGTGATAATGGCATCGCCACCAGTCAAGTCGTACAGCATCTGAATGGCAGCCTGCGGAACAATGACCTCATTCTCCATACCCTTCATTGGGTCTTTCATGTGGTCGGAATCCACAACCTGATTGGCTGTGGTGTATTTGAATGGCGCTTTCTTTTTCCAGGCTTTGATTTGTTCCAGCCAGGAGCCGTATTTTTTCTCGATCGGCGACTCGGACAGCATCTTGTTCAATCGGGTCAGGGCATAATGAATATCCGAGACAATCGGGAGATGCGCTTTTCTATTTTTATTCAATTCCGAGGCATCAATATCAATGTGAACAATCGTGCCATTCTCGCAGAATTTTTCGACTTTTCCAGTGACGCGATCATCGAAGCGCACCCCAAATGCGAGCAGGAGGTCCGCACCGGGATGAACGAGCTGGGGGGATCCATTGATTGCTTCAAATTCACCACTGACAGCCCAGTTGGCATAGGCGGCACCGTGCATACCAAGCCAGCGCAAGGATTGTTCGTGATCTTCCGGAAAGCATCCGCATCCCATAATGGTTGTGGTCACGGGAATGCCAGTTGCCTCAGCAAATGCGCGAAGTTCCTCACTCGAATTGGAACTGATAATTCCCCCCCCCACAATACAATACCGGGCGCTCCGCATTCTTGATCAGTCCAATGATTTCATTCAGTTCCAGATCATTGGCTTTGGGAACCGGACGGGTGGAGAGGACCTCCTCCCGGCTGGGGAAAATGACCTGAGCGCGATTCTGCTGAATATTTTTTGGCACATCTATCACGACCGGGCCCGGGCGTCCGGACTCGGCAATGAGAATGGCCTCCATGATGACCCTGGGAAGTTGCTGAATATCCGTCACCAGATAACTGTGCTTGACAATAGGTAAGGTCATCCCAAAGAAATCAGTTTCCTGAAAGGCACCTTTTCCAATCATGGCTTGAGGGACTTGACCGGTAATGGCCACCAGGGGAATGGAATCCATGTAGGCATCCGCTATGCCGGTCACAAGATTTGTGGCGCCGGGTCCACTGGTTGCCATACACACGCCGGCCCGGCCGGTGGCCCGGGCGTATCCCTCAGCGGCGAAGGCACCTCCTTGTTCGTGGCGTGGAAGAATGGTTCGTATCTTGCTTGACCGGGTGAGTGCCTGATGGATTTCCATACTGGCTCCTCCGGGGTAAGCAAAGATCGTGTCCACTCCGGCATTTTCCAGAGCTTTGACGAGAATATCACTGCCCATCATGACTGGTGAACGATTGATCGTATCCGCGCAGGTGCGGAAACCGGACTTTTACTGCCTGTTTTACTCATTATCTGGATTATTTTTAAAAATTCTTAGTTGGAAAAATTCCAAAAAAAAACCACGGCGCTTATTCGAGGCCGTGGGTCTTGGTGGAAGAGGCAAAAGATCCCGCGACGCTAGTCGATGACGACCACCACCACTCGAACCACAGTGACCAATTCCAGAGTCATTTGTTGGGATTATTGCCATTGGCTGAATCCGGGTCAAGGGAGATTTATCTGATTTGGCAAAAAGTGGCGATAAAGTTCCCGAGTGAAAAGATCCTTGGGGGGCTCAGGTCAGGTGAATGGATGCGGGAATAAGCTGATAGGTCTGAGAATAGCGGCGGGTCAGGTAATTGACGAGTGGCTTGTGGGAAAGTGGCGATCCAGTGAGATCAACCGCCAGAGAGGATGCGGAGAGCTGCTTGCCCTTCGCATGAATGCGGGATCTGAGCCACTGAAGAATCTGTGTGAATTCCCCGCGTTCCATCTGAGCATCTATGTCGTGAATCTCCGAGGAAAGGGTGGACCAGATCTGAGCGGCGAGCATGTTGCCCAAAGTGTAACTGGGAAAGTATCCAAAGGAACCAGTGGACCAGTGCACATCCTGTAAGCAACCCTCCGTATCCGATGCCGGGGTGAATCCCAGATATTTCCGCATCAATTCATTCCATCGGTCCGGCACCTGATCAATGGATAGATCACCGGAAAACAAGGCCGTCTCAATCTCGTAACGAAGAACGATGTGCAGATTGTAAGTGACTTCATCCGAATCCACCCGGATGGCTATGGGTTCCACTGCATTGATGGCCAGAAACAATTGGCTGCTGGAGATTTCACTGAGTTGATTGGGGAAATATTCCCGATAAATGGGCTCGAAATAGGCCCAGAACGCGCGGCTGCGGGCGATCTGGTTTTCCCAGAGCCGGCTTTGGGATTCATGCACCGCCATGCCGGCGGCCGACCCGAGGGCTGTTCCCAGGAATTCGGTTGGCAATCCCTGCTCGTATAATGCATGTCCGGTTTCATGGATGGAACTGAACAGGGAATCCAGGGGATGATCCGGAAAAAAGCGCGTGGTCATCCGCGTGTCTGAACCACATCCACTGCAGAAGGGATGAAGGGAACGGTCCAATCGACCCCGATGGAAATCAAATCCAAGTTTGGCCACCACATGACGGGCAAATCGATCCTGTTGATCTATCGGGAATCCTTTGAAAATCGTGAGATCGGGTTTGATGGACGAACTCATGATTTTCTGAACCAGAGGCGTAAGTTCCTCAACCAGCGAATGGAATAACGGGGTGATTATGTCCCTATTCATTCCCGGGTCGAAGCGATCTATCCAATAGTCATATGCGATTTCCCGCGCATATCCCTGATAGGACGCCTCCTCGAGAGCCAACTCCAGCTGTTCCTTCAGATACGGGGCAAAATCCTTGAAGGAATTGTGCCGCCTCGCCACCGCCCACGCGTGAAACGACCGACTCTGCGCGGCGGATTTCCGGGCCACAAACTCGGATGGAAGCCGGGTTTCGCGATTGAATTCCTTCCTGGCTTCCTCCACGACCAGGCGGAATTCGGGGCTGAGCCGGTTGCTCTGGATCTCGTCCTCAGCTGCCATCAGGGTTTTTAAATATTCGCTGCTGGTGGATTCCCGGTGTACCAGCTCCGACATGAATGCCATCTGCTCACTGCGGAAATCCGCGCTTCCTTCGGGTAGATTGACCTGTTCATCCCATCCCAGAAGGTCGACAACCGAGGACAATCTATGTAATCTTTTGAGGGAGAGTATAAGCTGGGATATGCCTGGTGTCATAGCGATATAATTCAATGAACCGGTTACTCCACGAGCCCGTCGGCACTTTGCAGATAGCGATAAAAGTCAGCTTCGGTGGATAATATCAGAGTGTCACTGGCACTGAGTGTGGTTTCGTAGGCTTCGAGCGTTTTCTGGAATTGGAAAAAACTGCGGGCATCATCACTGGCATTATAGGCATCCGCATAGATTTTTACCGCCTTGGCATCGGCTTCACCACGGATTTCCTGCACCTGACGGTAGGCGTCTGAGGTGATCTGTTTGAGTTCTCTTTCTTTCTGACCTATGATTTTAGCAGCTTCCCCCTGCCCTTCGGATCGATATTTGTCAGCGATTCGATTGCGCTCAGCCTTCATACGGTTCAGAATCTCCCGCTTCACATCCTCACTGTAGCTCAGGCGTTTGAAGCGGAAATCCAGCAACTCAATCCCAACTTCCTGAAGCTTGGTTTTAGCGGATTCCAGGATGGTTTTCTCGATGGCGCTGCGGCCGAAGGAGAATGTGGCCAGGGAGCCCGTGTTCTGGGAATCGTCATTATCTTCAGAATCCGCTGAGGCTTCCCGCTGTTCCGAACGGATAAGCTCGACGAGGTTGTTGGCCGCCACCACACTCCGGGCCGCACCATCCAGAACATCATCCAACCGGCTCTGCGCGCCAGTCACGTTATTCACGCTCTGAAAAAATAACAAAGGATCAATAATCCGCCAGCGGGCGTATGTATCGATACGAAACAGCTGCTTGTCTTTTGTGGTCACATCATTGACCAATCACTCCCACTCCTGGAATCGTTTGTCAAAAACGGTCAGTTTCTGGATGAATGGCAGCTTGAAATGCATTCCCGGTTCATTAATGGGCTTGCCCACTGGTTTTCCAAACTGGGTGATGAACACCAGCTCCCTCATATCCACGACATACAGGCAATTGCTCATGAATATGGCCGCCGCAATGATGATGATGACTATAAAATTAAATCCCGATTTCATAATGGTCTTTTTCCCAACGAAGATTTTAAAGTGATCTGAAAATGATATACATTCTGAGAATGTCTTAATGAGATGATTGTATGTGGCTTATGGATTGGAGTGATTCTGAATATTGAGCAATGGGATAATTCCACTTCCTTTTGGGTCGGTGATATATTTTGCTCCGATTTTCTGCAGGACTTTCTGCATGGTTTCGAGGTACATGCGTCGCCGGGTGACTTCCGGAGCTTCCTGGTAGGCTTGATAGATGGCTTGGAATCGATTTGCCTCCCCCTGGGCCTG
Organism: Verrucomicrobiota bacterium; assembly: GCA_021209225.1. Lineage (GTDB taxonomy): Bacteria > Verrucomicrobiota > Verrucomicrobiia > Limisphaerales > JAJOIW01 > JAJOIW01. The sequence goes on along the minus strand of JAJOIW010000208.1, from coordinate 8,323 downwards.
ATTGACGCGTTCGATGGCATAACCCCGGGCTTGCTCAATCATTTGTTCTGCTTCGCCACGAGCCCGGGGAATGGACTTATTATATTCCTGCATGGCCTCGTTGATTTGTGTTTGTTTTTCCTGTTGGGCTTTATTGACTGCATCGAAGGCGGGTTTGACTTCCTTGGGAGGATTGACATCCTGAAGAAAGACTCCCTCGATGCGCAGGCCCATTTCATAGCTGTCACACAGGGCCTGTAATTGGTCGCGTGTGACGGTTTCGATTTCGGCGCGGCCGGAAGTCAGGACTTCATTGACAGTGCGATCCCCGATGACTTTGCGCATGATCGCTTCATTCATGACCCGGAATGTGGCGCGGTTATTTTTAACTTTGAAAAGGTAATTTGTTGGAGGCGACTGGATTTTATATTGAACCACCCATTCGACATCGGCGATGGAGAGATCGCCGGTGACAATGAGACTTTCATCGTCAAATTCCTGGGTGCTGTATTGAGTCTGAACCCCTGGCCGATCAGTTCGAAAACCGAATTCCTCCTTCTGCTGGATAGTCACTTTGACCTTTTCCACGGATTGGATGCCGAAAGGCATCTTGAAATGGAGTCCTGGGCCGACTGTTTCGGCATATTTTCCCAGAAAAAGAACAACCCCCTGCTCATCGGGCTGCACCTTATACCACGAGGTCAGAAACATCCCTAATACAACGAGTATGACCAATATCGGAAGAATGGCTTTTGAAAGAGAGATCGGATCCAATCCCTGAATATGCGACTGGTTTTTTCCGGAAGATTTATCCATAGTCGGATTATGACAAATTTGGTGGAGAAGGTCAAACTACCCGTCATATATGATGCGGTCTGCGCAGAATACCACCGTGCAGGCCACCCGGAAAGACCACAAAGGGTCCTCTCAAGCTATGAAAAACTGAGGACACAAAAGGAATTTGAAGTCGAATGGCTGGTTCCAACTCTGGCTCAGGATGAAACTTTGTTGCTGGCCCATTCCAGAGAGCACATTGAAAGACTCCGGATGGCGACCGGGGATTTTGACGCGGACACGCCGGCGTATGCCCGCATAGATGATCATGCCAGGTTATCCGCCGGTGCCGCCGTGCTGGCACTGGAGACAGCATTGAAAAATGGGACAGCCTTTTCCATGATGCGCCCGCCCGGTCACCATGCGACACCGAATGAGGCCATGGGTTTCTGTTATCTGAGCAATGCGGCGATTGCGGCGCTTTTGGGCAGATCCAAAGGATTCAATCAGGTGGCCTTGTTTGATTTTGATGTGCATCATGGAAATGGGACTGAGGCGGTGATCAAGGATTGTGCCAACATTATATTCGCCTCGACCCACCAATCCCCCTGTTATCCGGGAACCGGGCTTCAGGATTCAGGAACCAACTGTTTCAACTACCCTATCCCACCGCAGACCCCACCGGCTGAATATAGAAAATTCATTACCTCGGCTGTGAATCGTTTGAAAAGCCACAATCCGGATTTACTTGTGGTGTCAGCCGGATTTGATGCCTACAAAGGGGACCCCATTGCGCAGGAAAGTTTGGAGCTGCTGGATTTTTTCTGGATTGGACAAATGGTGAAAAGTTTCAACATACCCACCGTGCATTTACTTGAAGGAGGCTACTCAGACGATCTGTGCCACCTGATTCATGCTTACTTTCTCGGGTTCCTGGGTTGTTCGGAACCAACCGGAATACGAGAAAATTGATTGGACGATGGCGGTGGTCCGGCCCCAGGCCGGGCTAGGGTTTCACCGCTCCAAATGCCGCAAAACAGCAGTTTTTATGCAGCACCTCAATGGTGCCAAATCCAACTGACCTGAGAAGGTCGATCTGATAATTCAATGACCTGGGAGAATCTTCCAAATCAATATATTCAAAAACATGCTTTTGATACCCGATGCCACCCAGTTGGATGAGGTATTCAGCATATCGCTCCCACATGAGATTCTGAACAGGTTGGCAGTCATGGGTGACCAGATCGGATATCCAGATCGAACCACCGGAGGCAAGTAAATCAAAGACTTTCTGAAATGTGGAAAGCCAATCGTTATCGTCTCTGAGATGGTGGAAAACCGCAGCAGCAAGCACAATGTCATACGCTTCTGATTCCGCAGAAAAATGTCTGAAATCCCCTTGCCAAAGAGAAATATTTCCATGATTGATCTCCGATAGTCGTTGGAAAGCCATGTCCAGCATGGGTTGACTCAGATCAACAAGAGTGATGTCCAGATCGATCTGGCTGAGCATGCGCAACTTGAGTGAATGATTGCCCGCACCACATCCAATATCCAGTATTTTATGCGCTTTTGGGGAAGAGGATAAAGCCGCACGCGCCATCAGGTCCATCACCAATGGGGCATCCATCGTCGACTGCTGACCTGTATTCAGTTCGGCAAAGCGCCCAACCTCACGATCAAATCTCTCACGAATCTGATCAACGCTGGATTTATTTCCGTATGTGTCCTTTATATTTTTCGCGTCCATGGTGATTCGTCATTCATTCAATCGGGCCCTGAGGAAATCAATCCAGGTCGATGCGTGAACAGAGAATTCCTCCGCTGGGCCAGTGTATTCATTCTCTCGAATTTCGATACCCAACTCCGGCACATATATTATGTTGAAATGGGATTTCCGGTCCTCTCCACCAGGATTGAACGTATTCGTTTCTATCCGACTGGAGACAGATTGATTTGCCCCGTCAAATAAGGCCACGTCGCCCGAATGAACATAAAACTTTCCATTGTTTGAGAAGGAATTTCCCACAATTTCGGAGTCTCCACCAAAGCCGAGTATGCCATAATCGATATTCTCGTGGATTGTATTTCCATCAATCCGTATCTGAAGAGCACTGTCGTTTGTCTGTGAGAAATGAATGCCAGTTGAACAGGCAAGAAACTCATTCTCCCGAACCTGGAGTCGGACAATGTCTTTTGCTCCCTGCACCCACAACCCGATCCCATAACCACGCACTGAGTTGGCGACCAACTGGATATCATGCCCACCATCCAAAGCGATGCCATTTGAGAAAAGTGGAGAGTCACCGGTCAGAATATTATTGGAAATGGTGATATTCTTATAGTTTTCTGAACCGGATACTGTCGTGAAAATCATGATTCCAATATTCCGGGAATTGTGGATATGATTATTTTTAATTTCAACCCCATCTGTGGGGAAGTTGGGATAGGCGCCCTCGACTTCGATTGCACGATTACAGGAAACAAAGGAATTATTCTGAACCGTCCATGCGGATCCGATGCCACTGATCGCGGCACCATCCTGCAGCAGCAGGGCGACATTTGAATCCCCACCATCGCGGAAGACGCAATTCTGGATAAGGACATTCCGGCTGGCCCGTGGGTCAAACAATTGAGAAATCCCATGATTCCCGAATCCCTGAAAGGAGGTGTTCTCAATCGTGATATGATTGTTATAGCCTGAAAGTAAAACCATAGCCGACAGGCGCAATGGATTCTCTGGAACATTGGGCCGGTTGCCACGAAAATTGACACCAATGATTTTTATATTTTCACAGCCATGAATGCGAAGGTACTCGCCTGGGCCCTCGCCGACTATGTACGCATCTCCATCATTGAATATGGTGACATTCTTTTTATGTGACAATTCAAGTGGTGGATGGAGATTGAGGTTTCCTTGAGTCAGCACTGGGATCACTTCATATTTTCCTCCTGAGATGGAAACTGTATCGCCATCCTGGATGGCTTTGAAAGCTGACTGAAGAGTGGCGAAGGCTTTTGATGGGTCTCCAGGGACAGCAGATGCATCATTCCCGCGCTCGGCTGAAACGAAAAGAACGCGGCGTCGAACTGGCACATTGATGGCTGATTCCACACGCCAGAAGATATTTGTACTCCGCCGCCCCCGAACAGGAATAGAGAATTTTTCAGGATAAAGGACTGTGTAGGCCAGTTCCCAGTGAACCAGATCAAAGCTGTAATAGATATTGAATTTCTCATCCGGAAGGTTCTCCATTAAAAAGAAATCATCCCCAATGGGAGCCAAACGGATACTTTCGTCCGGATATGTATTCAAAGCATGGAAGAGAACCGCAAAATATATGAGCAGACGCATCACATCCATGCGTCCATGATGAAATGAAATCAGAATGATTGACGTGAAATGCACAAATGGGCCACGGACAATTTGCTTCAACAAACCCGGCAACGCGAGAAGGATATATGTGAATCTGAGCATTTATCTCTGATTGGCGGCATGGGGAATGATCAGAATACAGGGAAAAGGTGACCCAGGTCGCCGATATTGAGGGTTGAAAGGAGTGGAATTGGGTGTGGAAAAAATTATAAGCCTGGTGAAAGCGGATTTTTTTGAGTTGATGCAGAATTCTGTGCGGGGGGAATGTGGAACATGTATATGGGAAAAAATTGAAGCATGATGAACAAAGCTGAGAGAGCGATGACAAGCCGGGTTGTCGGGAAGTCCTGAGGTATGAGAAATATTTCAACGAGCACGGCTGCTTCCGCCAGGGTCATTCCGACAATGAGCAGCGGGAGAATAAGCTGGAAGGATCTGAGCCGGGCCAGAACCAGCCAGCGCAGACTGAGAGAGGCCAAAAGCAGAAAGGCAGCGATAGCAGAGGAAGGCAGCGGCAATGAATCTTCAGATTCCCCAACCGGGATGCCACCACCCATCACAAACTGAAGGACAATGGGGGAAATCAGCATGGAGAACCATATTGCCCATACAACCATGATTTGCGATTTGTGATTCATTGCCGGCATTGGGGTGGTCATGGCAAATGGGAGAATTTGTGAGGTGGATCAGGAGGATTTGGTATGATAGTCTTGGATTGCTTTGACCGAATAACCCGACTTTTTGATTGCCCGGATGCCATCGATTGCAGCCTTGGCGCTGCTCAGGGTTGTCATGATGGGGGTTGCGGTATAGACAGCTGTGGTTCTGATTTTAATCTCATCCGCCCGGGGGATCTGCCCTGAGGGCGTATTGATGACCAGATGGAGCTCATTATCTTTGAGAAGATCGATGGCATTGGGTCGGCCTTCCTGGAGTTTGTGAATTCGGGTGACAGGGAGATTAGCGGCCTCAAAAATGCGGGCGGTGCCGGATGTGGCGACCAGTTCGAATCCTAGTTCAACAAATGCTTTACCCAATTCGGCTACCTGATCCTTGTGGTGATCTGCGACACTGATAAATACTTTGCCCTGAAGCGGGAGTGCGGATCCAGCAGCCATTTGCGATTTGGCATAAGCGGTACCCAGATCGCTATCCAGTCCCATGACTTCCCCGGTTGATCGCATTTCGGGAGACAACAGGATGTCCTGCCCCCGGAATTTGATGAATGGAAAGACGGATTCCTTGACCGCCACATGGTCAGGGGTCAATTCGCGCGTGAATCCAAGTTCAGACAATTTTTTCCCACACATCACCCGGGCGGCTAATTTAGCAAGTGGCACACCGATGGCTTTGCTGACAAATGGGACAGTCCTGGAGGCGCGGGGATTCACCTCAAGCACGTATACAATGCCGTCCTTCACAGCATACTGCACATTCATCAGACCAATCACCCGGAGCTCGCGAGCCATCGCATCCGTGTACTGACGGATCATCCGGATAATTTCCGGGCTTAATGTATGCGGAGGCAGCACCATGGCGGCATCGCCAGAATGCACTCCGGCAAATTCGATGTGCTCGAGAATGCCGCCGATCACCACGTGGCCCTGAGAGGGATCCTCAAAAAGGCCGACATCAGAAATAGCATCCACATCCACTTCCACAGCATCTTCAAGGAACTTATCGACCAATACAGGCCGCTCGGGAGATGCCTCAACGGCGTCGCGCATATACTGCTTGAGTTCGTCATCCGAGAACACTATCTGCATGGCACGTCCACCCAGCACAAAACTGGGTCGGACCAGGACCGGATAACCCAGACTTTGAGCCGCGACCAGAGCTTCAGTCTCATTGGTGGCGAGCCCATTGGCGGGCTGGGGAATTTGAAGTTTGTTAAGCATTCGGGAAAAAAGCTCCCGATCTTCGGCCATTTCAATGCTTTGGGGGGAGGTTCCGATAATGTTGACACCATTTGCCTGAAGCCCGAGGGCCAGATTCAAAGGAGTCTGGCCACCGAACTGAGCAATCGCGCCCCAACATTTTTCGGAGTGGTAGATGTTCAGGACATCTTCGAGTGTCAGTGGTTCAAAGTAGAGGCGGTCGCTGGTATCGTAGTCGGTGGAGACGGTTTCCGGGTTGGAGTTGACCATCACCGTTTCAAATCCGTCGCTTCTCAGGGCGAAAGAGGCATGAACACAACAGTAATCAAATTCAATACCCTGACCAATCCGGTTTGGCCCTCCACCGAGGATCATCACCTTTTTGTTTTCCGATGGGAGGACTTCGTTGTCCTCCGCATCGTATGTCGAATAATAATAAGGCGTGAATGCTTCAAACTCAGCGGCACATGTGTCAACCAGTCGATAACTGGGTAATATTCCGTTCTCCTGACGGAAACGGCGGACATCCGATTCTTGTTTTCCGGTCAGGTTGGCAATCTGACGATCAGAAAATCCAAATTTTTTTGCCTGGGCAATGAGTTCTCTATCCATAGTGGGCCGGGCTCAGGCCATTTTGTGGCGAGCCAAATCGTGGGAGACATGAAAACCCATCTTCCATGAGGGATCAAGACACAAACGAGATATCCGGGAAAAAATTGGATTTGTATGGAATTGACTGCGGTTGGGAGCGGGCCCACGATGAGGAATTGAGCTTCGGTGCTCAAGGAATTCAAAACGGAACAGTCTGTTTCATGGACAGCTGCCGAAATGGAGCATCCTGGATCACCTGTGCGGGCCCGAAAACGACGTATCAGAGAAGGGTCTGAATTTTATCCATGACGCGCTTACTGTTCAGGATGAGCCAGGAAAAATCCTCGGGATTGATCTGGAGAAATGCAAGCTCCTCTTCGGAACGGTCCAGGACAAAGTTCATGCCGAGTTCAGGCTTGAACATATAATGGGACAAACAATTGGAGACGCGCAGGATCGCATGGATTTTGCCGAACTCAAATCCCATCTTGCGCGGAATGTGCTGGTGGTGAAAAAATACTGAGGAACAGATCGACTCAGGCAATCCCCAGAGTGACAGCAAATGAGCGCCGAGTTTGTCGTGACTGTATCCAAAGGCCTGCACTTCTTCATTGAGCCGGTCGGTTTCCAGGGCGGAGCGCCGCCAACGCAGGTTGCTGAATTTTCGGGCATCCGATGAAGCGAGCAGGATGGAGCCAATATCATGCAACAACCCCGCGGTGTAGACTGTGGATTTGACAAAAGGATCGCCACCGGAAAGGGTTTCGGCAATCACAGCTGTGGACACCGAATGCTTCCAGAACCAGTTCATGTCAAAATCCTGCAGGGACCTGGCATATTGAATAGCTTGTTGTGCCAGCAGGGTATTGGTGATGCAGTAAATTTCATACAGTCCCAGGCTGGTTGTGGCGTCAAATATGTCCGTCACTTTTTCATGAAGCCCGAAATAGGTGCTGTTTGCCTTTTTCAACACCTTGAGCACGAGCACAGGATCCTGGCTGATCAGCTGGACCACTTCGTCCAGATCGGCGTCCATTTCCTGAAACAGACCCAGAAGTTTGCCCAGAATCGACGGGGAACCCGGAACCATGTCCAGGTTTCCAAGAAATACTTCAATGTTTGATTTATCTAATGCGCAAGTCATCGATGTCCCCAGAGATTTGAACTGTGGCTTGGGCCACGCTTCATATATCGACAAGGGACAGTTTTTTTGAATAAGCAGTTTCCTGACTCAGCAGACTAATCGCTGCCTGTCCTCACTTCACTGAGCCGTTGGTAATATTGATCCACAAATCTGGAGAATTCAGACGGCACCGGATCTCTATCCACAGGAATCATTTCTGTTTTTTCCCGCAGACGCAATGCAAGGGCTTCCTCAATGCGCTGCTGCAACTGCACCATGGGTGTAAGAAGTGTATCCTGAAGGATGTCCCATTTCGGTTCTTTGCCATGCCGGCGGAAATCTGTCCTCAATTGCCGTGCCTGGTCATTGATCTGCCCGGCCTGGTTGCGCAGCCCTTCATCAAAGACCATATCTTCAATCTCCTGCAAACTCTGACTCCATTCCTGGAAACTCTCTCCGGTAATGGGTCCCCTCTGACGGCTTCCTGACCCCTCACGCAATTGATTCATAAAGGATTCATCCTGGAAGAATGGAACATTCGACCCCGAAGAACCACCACCTTGCCCAATCTGAGAGCCTGATCCGGAGTTATTGGCCAGTTGG
>JAJOIW010000156.1 GCA_021209225.1 Verrucomicrobiota bacterium | reverse complement strand
ATCATGACCCGGGACACCTTCGGAAGCTTCCAGCTGCATGTCGAATGGGCCAGCCCGGCAGAAGTCAAAGGTGAAGGCCAGGGCCGGGGAAACTCGGGAGTCTATCTGCACGGACGTTATGAAGTCCAGGTGCTCGATTCCTACAACAATAAAACCTATCCAGACGGTCAGGCTGGGGCGCTCTACAGCATCGCCCCCCCATTGGTGAATGCTTCCAGAGAGCCTGGACGCTGGCAAACCTATGACATCATTTTCAATGCCCCTGTAGACCAGGCGGATGGCACCCAAAAACCAGCCACCGTCACCGTGCTTCACAACGGCGTCCTCATCCAGAACCATGTCGCGGTCAATAAAGAAACCACTGCAGCCCCACTAAAGGGATTTCCTAAATCCGGACCCATTTTCCTTCAGGACCACGGAAACCCGGTCCGCTACCGTAATATCTGGTTGCGTCCACTTCACTGATTTTCATCCACTCCCAATGAGAAAATTCCCAATCGTCAAGCGGTTGGGAATTTCTCATTATGGGGAAAGTGATGTGGGAATTTCTCCAGCGAAAAGGGTGAGGATCAGAATATCTCCACCTGAGGGACGAGGGTGATGAATTTACCGCCCCATTCCCGGATGTAACTGAGTTGATTGCTGATCTCAGTGCGGATATTCCAAGGGACAATGATGACATAATCCGGTTTGACCGCCTTCAGATGCTCTTCAGGCACAATCGGGATATGGCAGCCTGGCAGGTATTTATTCACCTTGCTCGGGGCCCGGTCACAGACAAACTGGACCAGGTCGGGTCGAATACCACAATAATTAAAGGTGGTGGAGCCTTTGGCAGCGGCACCATACCCGGCGACAACAGCTCCCTCGCGCTTCAGGCGGATCAGGGTTTCCAGCATGTCATACTTCAATTGATCCACCTGGGCCTGAAATCCAGTCATAGGTTTCCAGCTTCATCAGCCCTGCCGCTTCCTCTTCCGCAAGCACCGACTCAACCTGTGGGAGCAACTGATGCCCGGATTCCTGGCGGCACAGGTAAATTCTCAGCGACCCCCCCATGAGTCGATACCTTCTCAACATCAAAAACCCTCAATCCATATCGCCCAGCTATGTCCCGGATCGCATACAGGGAAAAATAACTGAAATGCTCGTGATAAACCGTGTCGAATTGGGTCTTTGCAATCAGATTCAAAATGTGCGGAAACTCAAACGTGGCGACACCCTGCGGCCCCAGCCCGATGCAGACTCCCTTGAGAAACGAATCCAGATCCGGCACATGTGCCAGAACATTGTTCCCGAGAATCAGGTCGAGTGAATATCTCTGACTCACAAAATCCCGGGCAAAGGACTCATTGAAAAATTCGGTGATTGTCTCAATGCCTTTGTCGATGGCAAATCTGGCGGCACCTTTGGATGGCTCGACCCCGATGCATGGAATCCCATTCTGCTGGAAAAACTGCAATAAATACCCATCATTCGAGGCAATTTCCATCACATGGCTCTGAGCGCCCAGAGACAGCCTCTGAGTGATATGAGCCACATACCCGCGGGCATGCTCGACCATGCTCGTCGACATCGAGGACAGGTAAACATACTCCTCATTGAATATGGCTGAGGCCTTCTTGAATTCGTCCACCTGGACATAAAAATTCTCTGGATTGACATAACATATCAATGGATAGGTGACTTCAGCATCGGAGAGCGACTCCTTGGTTATCAAGGAGTTCGATGGCGGGGCGTGACCCAAATCCAAAAACACATCCGTCAATTCAGCGCCTGTAATTCGACATTTCATACCTTCTAATCGGCATGTTTGGCTGGCTTTACAAAAAAATCAAGCTCACCTCGATCCGGCCCCCGGAATAGTCAATTCCCGGCATCGCCCAGGGAGTCCCTGGAATTGGACCGATGATGCACCATCGATGGCCTGGATCTTATGTCAGCAAAGGCTATTGCCCCACAAATAGATCCTGCAGAAAAGTGTTTGCAGCTGCAGGAAAACGGAACGGAATCCGGTTCCACCCGATCTTGCATCCACAATGCGGCTGGTATCACCGGGTGGATGATTCCGGGGGATCCACGCCTTCACTGAGTCGGCGGTCCAGTTCCTGGCATAGCTCGGCTATCCGGGATTCATCCAGGCCGGCAGGCACGTGCATCGGGGTTGCTAAACGGATTCGGATGCGGGCAAATGGTTTGGGCACCCTGAACTTGTCCCAGCTTTTCAGTTCCCAGTACCGGTCGGGTTCAACGCAGATTGGGTAAATGGGGCATCCGGTCAATCCTGCCAGGTGGACGGGTCCTGGTTTTGACTTCAAAGCAGGGCCTCGTGGGCCATCGGGTGTGATGGATACTCCCTGCCCCGCCTCCAGCAATCCCCGGCATTCGAGCAGCGCAACCGCTCCACGTCGACTGCTCGATCCGCGTATCGCCGTTAACTCAAAGAGACGAATCACTTCCGAAAGAAAAGCTCCATCTTTACTGGCGCTGATCATGGCATTCATGGGCACAACGATAACCCCCGCCGGCGATAAAAACGCAGAAGCCCCACTGGCGCCATCAATCGACTGTGCCAAAAGCAATAAATCCCCACTCCCAGTCCATCAGGACCGTCGTATTCCGGCCGCCAGGTCTTCACCAGCAGCCGAATCACAACCGCTATGCATCGCGCCAGAAATGTCCGAAATGGCGTCAGTTTCTTAGGTGCTCTCACCATTCCCATGTTTCATTTCCCTGCACTATGAACGCTGAAGGCAGGCTTTCACAAGTTCTTCCGTCGTCGCATGATCGCCCAGCTTTTTGCGCGCTTTTTCCACCATGGAGAGGGCGTCTGCCGGTTTCATCTGAAGAGCGATCAAAGCACGCACCGCCTCATCCGATGGGTTTTCAATACCCATTGCTCCGGAAACCCCAGTCCCTGATTCCTTGGTCATCCCGGGAGATATTCCCAATTTGTCACGCAATTCGACTATTAACCGTTCAGCCGTTTTTTTCCCGACGCCGGGTATGGATGACAAAACCTTCACGTCCTCAAACAGGATCGAGTGACGGAAGCGATCCACAGACATGCTGCTCAAAATGCTCATCCCGATCTTTGGACCAATCCCACTCACAGTCCCAATGACCATACGAAATAAATCTCTTTCCTGACGGCTGCTGAAACCATAAAGCACATGCGCATCTTCCCTGACTGCCAAATGCGTATATAAACTCACCTCACTCCCGACCCCTTTGACCAATCCCGCGGCACTCATCGTCACAATCACCTCATACCCCAGACCACTCA
>JAJOIW010000220.1 GCA_021209225.1 Verrucomicrobiota bacterium | reverse complement strand
CCACCGGCGTCGCCACTCCCTCGGGGGTCACCCGCATCACCCACCCACGCCAGGGCACCCGCGAATACATACGGCCAGCCGCCTGGCTCACCTGACTCCAGGGTTTGCGGTAGAAATCCTCGCGCGGAAGGCCAATATCGATGAATTCCCCGCGGACTTCCGGGCGGACAGAGGCGCCACTGGAGGCGAGGTTGAGGGAGACAATGAAGTTGCCATCAGGATCTCTGACCGGGCCGAAGGCAAATTCGTGGTAATTGCCGCTCATGCCGAATCCGTCCCAGAGCGTTTTGTAGGATTCAGCGAGACCATCCTGGTCGAGGTCCTGAAGTTGGGTGAGTTCACATCGCTGCATGACGATGACTTCATGGTTTGAGGTGGCAACCACTCCCAGGGGTTCCTGAAGTCCCTCGGCAAATAATCTCCATTCCTGGGTTAGAGGATTCCAGGTGAGCACCTCACCACGGTGGAAGCAGGCGACGAGACGGCCATCAGGCATGACATCGAGCCCGCCGACCTGAGGATCCAGACCCGGAGGAGTCGGAATATTCTCGATGGTGTAGTAATCGCTGACATTCTGCCCGGGCAGCCATTCAATGCTGCTGACAATCGCCAGCATTATCCCAAGGTGAAAGAGTTTGTGTTTTGTCATGATGTTTCAGCCAGGAATGGCAGATTATGGTTTGAATCGTGTGGTGAGGCTGAATGATTCCGCCTCTCGTGGGGAAAGAGTCAAAAGATTGCCGTCGCGCACACCATGGGAACATTCTATGGCGATGCGGTCGCATCCGGAAGAGATGGATATCCACCGGTTCAGTGGCCCCAGTAATGGAAAAGACCTGGATGATTCCGTCATTGCCTGAGAGCGGCTTGATCCATTCGTGGACACGCACATTCCCCAGCTGGTAATGAAATTCCGGCAATCCCTGAAGCAGCCGGTAGCCAAGAAACTTTGGAGCCCCCCAGGTTGGGCCAGGTTCGGACCGATTGGATATCCGGGCGGAAAATGACATCCCCCCTGGAGCGAGGCCAGTGCATTTCCATTGCCTTTCCAGACCGGCCACGGGTCGATAAATTGTCCTTTCCACACGTATCTCAACTGGCATGCACCGGCATCCCAGCAATAGGAGAGGTCCCCGGGCAGAGCCACGGCAATGGCCGCGGGACCGGCATCGGGCATGAATATCCGCTGGATTTTCGGACGCTGGGAACTGACCAGGGACGCAAGCTCACTTCCCGCATCCCTTTCCACCACAACTTCTACCCGACCGACAGCCACTTCCAGTATGTAGTCTGCAATCTGACGCAACTTCTCCTCCCCGAGAAATGACATGGGCGGCATTTGTATGGTCTCTGGCCGCTTCTTTCCGGGATTCATGGCCCAGGCGACAATGTCCTGGGGTTTTCCCTGGTGGATTCGGGCGATTTCGATGAAGGACGGGCCGACGATCTGGCGGTCGACCTGGTGGCAGGCCAGGCAATATGTTGCCGCGAGTTGCTCACCGGATTCCGGCTGAGCCTGCAGGGACAAGTTCCCCCCCAACATCAGACCCATCCACGTCACCGCCACGCACCATCGATGGGATCCGGGATAATTCCAACAACCAGCCAATCCGGGAAAAATCATTGGAACATGATTACCCGATCCATCCGGATGCGTCAATCAACCAGCCCGAATCAGCCGATTACCCCAAATGCTCCGGTGAAAATTATTGAAAAACTGCTGGAAAACGGGAGAGATTCGGGTATTTTGAACTTCTTTTTGGAAGTAAGATTTTGATGGAACCCAAAGCTGATATTGCATTGATAGGCTTGGCGGTCATGGGTCAGAACCTGGTTCTGAACATGGACGACCATGGATTCACTGTCGTGGTTTATAACCGCACCGTGGAAAAGGTGGACCGATTTCTCGCCCGAGAAGCCCGAGGAACAAAGGTCATCGGCGCGCGCAGCATCGAGGAAATGGTAGCCCAACTCAAACGTCCACGCCGGATCATGATGCTCGTGAAAGCGGGCCAGGCGGTTGACGATTTCATCGAACAATTAGTTCCCTACCTTGAGCCGGGGGACATAATTATCGATGGGGGCAACTCCCTCTACCAGGACTCCATGCGCCGCACCAAATACTTGGAGAAAAAAGGCCTTTTCTTCATAGGCACCGGAGTTTCGGGAGGCGAAGAAGGCGCGAGAACCGGTCCGAGCATCATGCCTGGTGGCTCACCCGAAGCTTGGCCGTATGTCAAAGACATATTCCAGAGCATTTCGGCCAAAGTGGATGATGGAGCGCCCTGTTGCGACTGGGTGGGACGCGATGGAGCCGGTCATTTTGTCAAGATGGTGCACAATGGCATTGAATATGGCGACATGCAGTTGATCTGCGAAGCCTACCAGCTCATGCGCGATGGACTGGAAATGACCAACGCGGAAATGCGCGACGCCTTTGACGAATGGAACAAAGGAGATCTGGATTCCTACCTGATTGAAATCACCCGCGATATCCTGGGATACAAAGAGGAGAACGGCGACTACCTGCTCGACAAAATTCTCGATACCGCCGGACAGAAAGGCACAGGAAAATGGACGGTGATCGCCAGCCAGGAGATGGGTATGCCACTGAGCCTGATCGCTGAAGCGGTGTATTCCCGATGCGTTTCCTCACTGAAAGACGAGCGCGTCAACGCCTCCACCAAACTGCGTGGTCCGCGCCCGAAAATCACTCTGGATAAAGCCAAATTTGTGGACCAGATACGTGAGGCTCTCTATGCGTCCAAGATCATTTCCTACACTCAGGGCTTCATGCTGCTGCGTGCGGCGGCGAAGGAGTATGGATGGAAGTTGAACTACGGCAACATCGCACTCATGTGGCGGGGCGGGTGCATTATCCGCAGCCGGTTCCTGGGGAAAATCAAGGAAGCCTACGACAAGAAGCCCAAGCTTCCGAACCTCCTGCTCGACACCTTCTTCAAAAAGGAAGTGCGTCTGAATCAGAAAGGCTGGAGGAATGTGGTGGCGACTGCGGCAAAGAAGGGCATTCCGTGCCCGGCTTTTGCCTCGGCGCTGGCCTTCTATGACAGTTACCGCACTGAGAAACTCCCGGCCAACCTGCTTCAGGCACAGCGGGATTACTTTGGTGCCCACACCTACGAACGCCTGGACCAGCCACGCGGAGAATTCTTCCACACCAACTGGACCGGCCGCGGGGGAGATGTCTCATCCTCCACGTATAACGCATAATTGACCCATCCCCATTCCCCCGGTTCTCATCACACTTCTGAACCGGGGGAATTTTCTCTTTCCATCCATCCCAAGATTTTAAGAACCACCCATTTTCCGCTCAAAAAAACATACAAATTCCGCATCATATGTCTGACCCAGCACAAAAATTAAAAGACTTCCAACCATCGCATGAGTTCTTCATTGGCATTGATTCCGATGGATGTGTTTTTGATTCCATGGAAATCAAGCACAAGGAATGTTTCACCCCCATGTTCATCAAGTATTTTGGTCTGCAGGCGGTGAGCAAATATGCTCGGGAAACCTGGGAATTTGTCAATCTCTACTCGAAGACCCGCGGCGCCAACCGCTTTCCCGCTTTAGCCAGATCACTGGATTTATTGCGGGCACGCCCGGAAGTGAATGCCCGGCACGTCCAGGTTCCAAGCTTCCCGGCACTCGAGGAATGGATGAAGCGGGAGACTAAATTGGGAAATGCCACGCTGGCTGCGGAAGTGGCCGGCGGCAATGCTGGATTGATCGAAATTAAAAAATGGTCGGATGCGGTGAATGCCCAGGTGGAGGACATCGTGCATGGTGTGCCTCCGTTTCCACTGGTGCGCGAAAGTTTGGAAAAACTGACTCGATCCGCGGACGCCATGGTCATCAGCCAGACACCGACTGACGCCCTGGAAAGAGAATGGGCTGAGAACTCCATCCAATCGTTTGTGCGACTCATTGCCGGCCAGGAAATGGGAACGAAAACCGAGCACCTCAATTTCGCCACCAAGGGCAAATATCATCCGCATAAAGTTCTGATGATCGGGGATGCTCCGGGCGACTTCAAGGCGGCTGATGCCAATGGTTCGCTCTTCTACCCGATCAATCCCGGAAGCGAGGAACATTCCTGGGAAAGATTTTTTGGAGAGGCCCTCGACAAATTTTTCCAGGGATCCTTCGCAGGCGGATATCAGAAATCCCTGCTGGATGAATTCAATAAATACCTGCCGGAAAATCCCAGCTGGAAACATTAATCGCAGGTCTCCCGCCCGATCACGATTCGCACCACCTCCGGATCCATGTGAGCCAAACGCCCGAATAGAGGGCGTTTTTTTGTTGGCCCCATCCACAACCCGCGTCCCCTTCCCTCCCCCATTCTCCCGGTCATTGAACCATTCAGATTTCTGAGATGCACAAATAGAATGAATATGAGATAGATGGGAGCGTCGGATTGGAACAAAAATCTGCGGGTCTGTGTATGACTCAGGGCTGATTTGACAGGGAATTTCCGGATCCGTCTCCGGAAGGAAATAATCCGGTGATTGGCTGAGTGCATTTGAACCGGGCAGAAGTAAAGAGAGTGAATACCATGAAGAGAGATCGATCAGGAATACAGGGCATGATTTCAACCTGCGCATTGGCGTTGTTGATATCGATGGCGGGATTGCTCAGCGGGTGCAAAGAACCAACACCCAGAGACCAGCAGGTTGAAGGCAAAGCATTCAATCCTTTCTTCCCCGCCAGCCAGGATGGCTACAGCGTCATTTTCACCAGCGAGAAAAAAGGATATTCCCAGGCGAATATTAAAAAAGGCGATGTGGAAGTTGCCACGATGGCTGTGAGTGATCTGATTGACGACGCCGAAGCGGTGCGGAAATTTGAGGGAGCCACGGACAGTATTCTGAGCTTCCCTGTGATCAGCCGGGGGGAAAATGGCACCGCAGTTCTCATCGCAAATCGCTTTCAGATTGTGCTCCGTTCAACCAGTGAGGAATTTTCTGCGGAGGATCGCCGGAAATGGATCAGCTCACTCGACCTCGCATCCATCGCCGCACTCAAATAATCCACCTGTCCATCACCACACTCATTCCTTCAACATTTAACAATCATACCAGCCATGGCATTCTTCGGACTTTTCGGAAAAGCAAAAACCATCGAGGACTACGTCAACAAGCTTCCTTCGGGCGGCATGACTGTCCGCGCACTCAGGACACTGGATTTCATTGCTCCAGGTGAATGGGAAAATATCAATAATTTTGACACTCTGATAAAGAAGGTGACGCGCGAATCGGATCCTGTCTTTGTGGCGGATGTCAAAAAGCAGGCACTGAAACTGTGGAGTGATAAAAAAGAAGGTTACCAGAAAGCCCTGGATATCTACCAGCGGGTCGACGCCTCAGATAAAATTCTGGGACTGGCAGCCCTCGCCGACAAGGCAGGAGATAAAATCAATCTTCTCTCCTTTCTCGATAAAATCACCCCCGAAGCCGACACATCGCAAAGCATTGATTTCGCCGTGAAAGTTCTTTCCGAGCTCCTCGCGTTCATCAAAGTCAATGGACTCCCGGGAGATGGCGTCGTGGATTTTGTCAAAGCCTTGAACGAATATGGCAAGGATTCCCAGATGCGCATGGCCGCCCTGATCGCTTTCGACGGACTCATCCCTCTGGGGCCGGACTTCCTGAACAAAGCCAGTGATTCAGTGAAAAAACTGGGCCCATCCTCACTCGAACAGAACAGCCTCTTCAGCAGGGTCAAAGGATTCATTCCCGAAGGACAAGGCGGCGCCGGCATGATCCAGAAAGCCTTCGGACCCGTCGCCTCGTGGATGGAGAATTTTGCCGCTTCCAAAAACCTCACCCGCGAATCAACCCTCCATGGATTGAGTCAATTCATTGACGGCACCGACAGCAAACTCGATTACCTCGGCGCCTTCATCGATGTCACCACCAAATACTTTGAACACACTGGCACCCAGTCAGTCGCCTCCCGCTTGATCGAACGGGCTGGAAATGAAGCCTGAGAAGCGCACCCTGATCCCCACCATATCCCCCCCAGGACCGGGACTCAAAGCGGCTCATGCAGCCGCCATTTTTTTTATAACCCGCATTTCCTTATCTGAGGACGGGCGGGCATATTTCAAATTGCATTTATGTTTGAGAACTTCATTATGGGTTCATGCGAACGTTGCTGCTGACTCTGACTTGTGGATTGTGTCTATGCCTGGCTGCCGTCCCGGACTCGGCCGCTGAGACAGTCAAAGACCGCGAAGGGGCCATCCGATCTGACCGGCAAAAATTAGAATCCGGCACCCGCTGGAAATACAATAATCTCGAGGAGGGACTCAGTGAAGCCAGGGAATCAGGCAAACCTCTTCTGGTCACGTTGCGTTGTGTTCCCTGTCTTGCCTGTGCCGGCATTGATACGGAAGTTCTCCTCGAAGGCGATAGCCTGGCCAGTCTGCTGGATCAATTTGTCTGTGTCCGATTGATCAATGCCAATTCCCTGGATCTGTCGCTCTTCCAATTCGATTTTGACCTCTCCTGGTCCGCCATTTTCTTTAATGGGGACGGCACTCTCTACGGACGATTCGGCTCCTGGGAACACCAGAGAAACCCTCAGGACCACTCCACTCAATCATTCGAAAAAGCCATTCTCAAAGCCCTGGAAATCCATCAGGCATACCCGACAAATAAATCCAGTCTGGCAGGCAAACAAAGCCAGGCCCTGCCCTGGAGAAAGCCGGCTGAAATGCCACAACTCAGCGGCAAATACACACCCCAGTTAAGCTGGGATACCCGACTGGTCCAGAGCTGCATCCACTGCCACCAGATCGGGGATGCATTAAGAATGAATTATCGGGAATCCACCGGCACCATCCCCACCAAATGGATCTTTCCCTACCCTGAGCCCTCGACTATCGGGCTGTCCCTCAGGGCGGATTCCATTGCTGTGGTGGATGCGGTGGATTCGGGCAGCCCAGCAGCGCTGGCGGGGATTTCTCCAGGGGATGAGTTGATCGGGATCAACAACCAGCCACTCATCTCAGCCGCCGACCTCAGTTGGATCCTGCACCAGACGGATGGGGCTTCCAGACTCGATGTGACTCTCCAGCGCGCTGGCTCGACCCACCATCTTGAGATGCAGCTGGATGACCCATGGAAATCCCGCTCAGACATATCCCGCCGCGTCGGAACCTGGCAGATGCGTGCTTTGGCTCTGGGGGGCATGCAACTCAGGGAACTCGATGCGAAGGAAAAAGAACAATGGAAAATTTCTGATGACGCCATGGCACTTTATGCGCAGCACGTGGGCCAGTACGGTGAGCATGCCGTCGCCAAAAATGCGGGATTCCTCAAAGGTGATATCATTATCCGCATGGCGGATATTCAATCCAGATCAGACGAAAGCGCCCTCATTGGATCCATTCTGCAAAGATTCAAACCTGGACAGGAAATACATGCCACCATCCTGCGCGACGGAAAATCCCGGGAACTTCAGTATAAAGCCCAATGATTTTCCAGAACCACTGCGGTAGAATTCTGTCAGAATGAACGATCCATTTGAGAAAGCGAGGCGGGAAAAAGGAATATTGGAATGCAACTTCCAGGGCGAGGTGGTCCCCATGATTCTGCGCCATGAGGAGGTGAGAAAAGCAGCGAAAGATTGGCGGACGTTCAGTTCGGATGCGCCCTTCCGGGTTCCCATCCCATCCGAGGAGGACATGCGTTCCATGCGCCAGCTCCCGATTGAAACCGACCCGCCACAGCATACGGAATACCGACGATTGGTGGAGCCCTTCTTCGCACGCGCCAAAAATCCGGAAGTCATCGCCAGGGTGGATGCACTGATCGGGCGCCTGATTCAGGAAGCCTTGCAGAAAACCAGTGTGGAAATTGTCCGGGAATTGGCTCTCCCACTCCAATCTCATGCCCTGACCTATCTGCTCAATGTCCCCGAAACCGAGGCCCACACCTGGATCTCATGGGGCATTCACGTCTTTAAAGACGGGCAGGACGGCCAGAAAAAAGGTGCCGCCCTCGAAAATTATCTCAATAAGCAATTCGATATCGCCCAAAATTCCAACGGAGATGACTTCTTTTCCACATTGTCGCGGGCACAAATCCACGGCCGCAGGTTATCCAGGGAGGAAATGTTGGGTTTTGCCAATCTGACATTTGCCGGCGGGCGGGATACTATTATTCATACCATCTCATCCGTCTTTGCCTGGCTGGCTGAAAATCCGGATGCTATGGAGTTCCTCAAGCAGGATCCATCGCGGATAATCCATGCGACCGAGGAATTCTTCCGGGTCATCTCCCCACTGACCCACATCGGCAGGGTGTGCCCAACTCAAACCCAGGTATTGGATTCACCGGTCCCCCCTGGAGGCAGGGTCTCGCTCTGCTGGGCATCCGCCAATATGGATGAGAATGTTTTTGACAATCCCAAAGAGGTGAAGCTCGATCGCAAGCCCAATCCGCACCTGACATTCGGGTTTGGCACTCACCTCTGTATTGGAGCCCCGCATGCGCGACTTATTCTGCGCACCCTCCTGCAACACATCATTGGATCCATCCAATCCATCACCATCCTGAATGCGGTCAAAAGGGTCGAAGTCGAACAGGCATACACCCGATCCTCAGCCTTCGAATCACTCATAGTGTCCTTGACACCAAAATAATCTCTCCCACCCATCGTTTTCCCCGCGCCCCATGGCAATCCGCCTGAATGCATCCCTCCCTCCCACACCGGTTGGGGGTGCTGGAGGGCGTGGCATCGATCAACGGCGTGCCCATGAGGCGGAAAAAAACCCCGGCCAGGACCACCGAGATCGCGCCCACCTGAACCACGGACAATGATTCACCCAGGTGAATCATGGCAAATATCAGGGACATGATCGGAATAAAGTTGATCAATATCGCAACAGTCATCGCTGGAATTTTTCCAATAGCCCAGGCAAACAGACCATATGAACCCACCGAAACACAGATACCCAGATAGATAAGTTTCTGCCATTCATCCAATGTGACCTGAGCCGGAAAATGCCCCCAGGGAACCCGATTGGAGTATTCCAGTGCATCACTGCGGGCCCAGGGTGAGAAACACAGGATAGTATAAAAAACAGTGCCCCCCCACGCCTGAATGGCGGTGAGAAAAGCAGCATTGATGCGGGAGGACAGTTTTGAGGCGATCAATGTGTAGGTTGTTCCCAGAAGAACCGCTCCCAGCATGAAGACGTTACCAAGAACCGGATTGGGGGATGACTCCACCGGACTGCTGACAAAGGTCATGACCGCGACTCCACAGACAGCAAGCAGGCTTCCAAACCAGAATAAAGGCGGTGAGCTCTGCTTGAAAAAAATCCAGGCTCCCATGGATATGGCCAAAGGGAATAGTCCGGCCATGACCCCGGCCAATGCGGCACTGGTATATTTCAATGCGTATGTCTCACACAGGAAATATAAACAGGGTTCACTCAGAACCATCACCCCAATAAGAAGCGGATCCCCAGGCCGGAGACTTCCACGAATCTGCGGCCACGGCAAAAATGGAGCTGCCAGAATAAAAAATATACTCGCCACACTGAGGCGAACCCACATGACGAATATGGCATCCAATTGGACAAGCACCTCCTTGGTGTAGGCAAAGGACGTGGCCCAGAATATCATCGCCAGAAATAAGGCAATATACCTCATGCAGTCAGAGATTTATAAACAGCGCAAAAGAGTGGGAAGGTTCTCAAATATATATTTCCGGCGGATGTGATGGAGCTGATGAATCCGCATGGGTGATCCTATCACATGAGTGCATCCCCATGCGGGCCTGAGCCCTGAGTTGCCTGAGGCATCGGCCGCACCATAAGTGGCAGCGAGGATTCATGACGGGAATCAATGGCCAGATCCAGGCTGTAGTAGCCAGGTTCAGGCAACTTCAATTGATGGATGTTAATGACAAGATTGGTAACGGTTGAAGGCTCGTCTCCACCAATTTTGACGGCAATCTCACCCTGAACATCGGGCATCACCCGCTTTCCATCCGCATCCACAAAGGACAACGCAACATTATGTGTCCCCTCCTCCATGCGGGTGAAACGAATCCTCATGGCAATGGCACATTGTGGATGAGCTGCTGGAAACTTGGTCACGTGGAGCGTGTCAAAGGAACCTAAGATGTTCAGTTTGCCCCCGTGGGAAGTTGTCGCCGCATCACATAATGTCAATATTTCCAGATTCATAAATTTGATTTATCAGGGGATAATTTCTCGGGCGGTCAGGTCCCGAGAGCAAAATCCCAGTCTTTCCAGACTGGCTCAATTCCGATCGCTGCCAGCTGTGAGGCGACTTCAGCTGGGGTTCGGTGGTCGGCAATATCGAACTGTCCCGTAGCTCCCGCGATGGAGCTTTCATCACCCGCAAGTGCCAGCTGCCGGCCACGGACTGTGTGATGGAGATTCTGCCGGCCAGCACCAGTGTAGCCACCGGGTTCAGTATGACTGCCGGCACTCGCATGTGTGACACCCAGACGCCAGAGTCCATCGCGCAGTCTGGAGGGTTCACGGGTGGATAAAACTATTCCCAGATCCGGGAGAAAGAGTCGAAAGGCGGAGATGAGCTGCACTAGTGACCGATCGCTGACAATATGCCTGGGCTGAAAATCCCCCGCGCAGGGACGCAGACGGGGGAAGGAAACCGTCAGGCTGGATTTCCAGCATCGATTCAGCAGAAACTGACAATGTGCGGCAAGCGCCAATGCCTCATACCTCCAATCCGCAAGGCCGAAGAGGGCCCCAATGCCCAGTCGCCGGAACCCGGCGTCGTAGGCGCGCTCGGGGGTGGCCAGGCGCCAGTCAAAGTCTTTTTTTGGGCCCGGAGGTGTGCATTTCCTGATAGACAGTGCGATCGTAGGTTTCCTGATACACCACCAGTCCTTCACTTCCGGCAGAAACCAATGGCATATAGTCCTGGGTTTCCATCGGGCCAATTTCCAATGAGATGGATGGGATGAATGCGCGCAATTTCCGGATGCATTCCTCCATGTAGCCGTTGGAGACAAATTTGGGGTGTTCGCCTGAAACCAGGAGGATGTTGCGGAATCCCTGGTCATGTAACATGCGCCCCTCCTGCACCACTTCGTCCACATTCAACGTCAATCGCAGAATGGGATTGTCGCGACTGAATCCACAATACCGGCAATTGTTGATGCACTCGTTGGATAAGTAAAGTGGAGCAAAAAGCCGGATCACCTGGCCGAACCGCTGCTGGGTTAATTGCATGGATTGGAGGCACAGGTTCTCGAGAGTACGGTTCGCCGCGTCGGAGATCAAAACAGCGAAATCCTCCAAGGTTCGCACAGGCCGGGCCAAACTGCGGACCACATCCACATCAGTTGCCGATTCAGCACGATGCAGCAGATCCGCAACCGGAAGGTGGTTGAAAACCTGCAGAAATCCATCACGGCTCACCCTATTGTCAGTTCTCATCATCGCGTTCATCGGCATATATCCCGGAATCTCCAGTCTTCGCCAGAGTCTATATGGTCCGCATCACCTCAGTCAAATATGGTAAGAGTTGTTTCTTGCGTGAGACCACATCTTTCAATTCGAAAATATGATCCTCGACTAACGGATAGGAGATCGAATTCAACATCGATACCGAACCAGCAACCAGCAACAAGGATGAATGCTTCACGACATCGGTCACCAGCAGGGCACTGAAGTAATACCCATTCTTCTTCTGATACTGCTTTAAGGATTCCAGCAACTGATCCTTTTTATCATAAAAATTGGTGAACCCCAATTCCTCGATTTGAGCGACACTGAAGGATCGTCCGTCCTCCTGGTATTCTTTGCAATCCACCAGAATAGCTTCCTCCGCCGGCTTTAATGTCAACATGGATCCTGAGGCAAAGAGCTGGCGGGTGAATTCCGTCGCATTGACCCCGGACACCGCCTCCAACCGCTTCAATACCTGGGCATCCCGGTTTGAAGTGGTCGGCGAAGTCAGATTCAGCGTGTCTGTCACCAAGCCCGCCAACAGCACCCCGGCGATCGAGGGTGACATCTCCATGCCGGTTGAAAGAAATAATTCGGCAATGATGGTCGACGTGCTCCCCACTGGCTCATTCCGGAACAATATGGGCTGGGTCGTCGTCAGTGAACCAATCCGATGGTGGTCGACAATTTCTATGATTTCGTTCTCCTCAGCCCCAGGAACAGCCTGGGACAGCTCATTGTGATCCACCAGAATAAGCTGCCGTTTGGCCTTGCGGAGGAAATCTGATTTGGAAAGCATTCCCACAATGCGATCATTCGCATTGAGGACGGGGAATGCTGTGAATGTGGAATTTGCCGCCAGTTTCTGACAATCCGAGATCCTTTCAGATTCCCGGAAGCAGACAAATTGATCGTCCATGACGTTCTGGACTTCGATGGCGGTCCGGCACAAATGTGCGGTGGTCGCAGTATCGTGTGGCGAGTAAATCACCGCTGTTCTGGAAGTGGTGGCCAGATCCATCATTCTCTGACTCAACCGGAATCCCCCAGTCACGATCAAAAGCCGGACATTTGACTCAAAGGCCAGTTGCTGAATTTCATCCCGGTTGCCAACCAAAACCGCCAGATCCGTATTGGGATATCGCTGGAGACGCATGTGGAACTCGTCCGGCGAGAAGGCTCCAACCATCAGCACAAACTCCATCTCTTCCGCTCCCGGCCCACCCACCACAAGCTCGCCACTCAATGTCTTCAGCAGGTTGTTTAATGAGGCACGGATTTTCCGCGAATCCAATATCCGCTTCTTACTCGGGAAAAAATACTGACTCGCCTTGAAAATGGAGACCAATCCGCGACATTCGTGCCCATGCGCCACTATGGGCAAAACCCGGATATTCTTGAGATCCATTAATTCTATGGCTTCCGCAATGGTTCCATGCGGCGGTATGGCCACCACATTGCGTTGCATCACATCTTCAATTTTTGGGTATACGTTGGGGAAAAACTTAGGTTTTGGCTGACCGAATTTTTTCAGCACGAACTCGATGCGGGGATTGATTTCCCCGCACCGGGCGCTGATAACATTCGCCATACCGGACTTTCTCTTGAAATCCGCATAACCTATCGCCGAACAAATAGCATCCGTATCCGGATTTCGATGCCCTATGACCAGAATTTCACTCATTCAATTTATTCCACCGGGAGCTATCATTCCTCATTCGCCCCCCAACAGGCAACATCCAATCGAAATTCCTCACCCATCCCTCCTCATTGCGCATCAGAAACTTGCACCCATCACCCGAATCAGACCCGATTCCCAACCAATGCCCCCAATTTCCATTATTTCTGCCCTGCCCTGTGTCATGCCCACTGGAGAAAGTGTTATGACAAACCTTCCCGGTTCATCTATCATATCCACCGTGCCGACACGCATCATCGCAGTTGCAAATCAAAAAGGTGGGGTAGGAAAAACCACCACAGCTATCAATTTAGCCGCATGCCTCGCAGAATCAGGTCGAAAAATCCTCATTCTGGACCTCGACCCGCAGGCCAATGCCGACCAGCGGATTCGGAATAGAGAAAAACCTGGCGCCAGTTGCTATGACGCATTGTTTGGGGAAAATCCGCTGCAGTCCTTCATCATTCCCTCCGGAGTCCCGAACCTGGATCTCATCCCCAGTGAAATGGACCTCTGCGGAGCCGATGTCGAACTCGCAAAAACCGAAAACCATCTCTACAAACTGAAATCCGCGTTGGCTCCCATCATCGAATCCAGAAAATATGACTTGATCCTCATCGATTGCGCCCCATCCCTGAGTCTTCTCACACTGAATGCTCTCGTGGTTGCGGAGGAAGTCCTCGTTCCCCTGCAATGCGAATATTATGCTCTCGAGGGAATCTCGATGATCAAACAGGTGATCGAACAAATACGGGATTCGGGGGCCAATCCCAAACTCAAATTCGGAGGCATTCTCATGACCATGTTCGATGGACGCACCAAACTCTCACAACAGGTGCTGAGTGAGGTGCGGGAATTTTTCCATGAGCTGATCTACGAAACCGTCATCCCCAGAACAACCCGCCTGGCTGAAGCCCCTTCATTCGGAAAACCTATCATCCACTATGATCCCTATTCCGCCGGCTCCGCAGCTTATGAGGTCTTCGCCGAAGAATTCTCCCAGAGACACATGATCGCACAGTCCTGAATCCATCCTCTCCCACCCCACAGACTTGTCGCTTTCCCATTCCTTTTTCCTCCCCGCAAAACTCCCGCATTTCCAGCACCCCACCAGCTGCCTTTCAGAATCCATATCTTCTGATTGAATTGCCCACCAGCAAAGAATTCCCACTGTAAATCATTTTAAATATTAAGCGGACTCTATTTATTTAAATCAGAATCATTGTTTGTGGCTTGTATTAATTTTTTTCCAGGCGGGAACCTGGGGATTAATCTTGTCAATGATTGAGGACTATATAGAGTCCGTTTTATGATTATGAAACGACGGAATGGGAAATTGGCTGGATGTTTATTGGCGTTGGGATTCACTTTATCGGGTCATTCGGCGGATTGGCCGGCATATCGGGGACTCTCACATAACGGCGAATCGCCTGAGGTGCTGGGTCAGCATCCCGAGCCCAAGGAAAACTGGGAGGCGGCAATGAACGGGGGCTTCTCCTCTCTGGTTGTGGGGGATGATAAAATATATACTTTGGAGCTGAGTCAGGAGGGGAATTCCAGGGATGAAGTCTGCAGGGCACTGGATCGCCGCACCGGAAAAACCGTGTGGTCCCAGGCTCTGGGAAAGGCTTCCTATGATGGGGGTGGAGACTCCGGAGCTTCAGACAATAAAGGCGGCGATGGCCCCCGGAGCACACCCAGCTATTATCAGAAGGGTGTGATCACACTTTCTTCCCAGATGGTCTTAAGCCGTCATCATTCCGATACGGGTGAGCTGGTTTGGCAGCACCTGTTGCAGAAAACCAATGGAGTCAATCTTCCCAAGTGGCAGAATGCCGCGAGCCCACTTGTCGTGGATGGCAGGATATTCGTTTGTGGAGGCGGAGAAAATCAGGCGTTTCTCTGTTTTGATGCATTGACCGGGGCAACCATCTGGAAAACAGGAACCGATGACATGACACACACCACTCCAGTGCAGGCCACGATTGATGAAGTCCATCAAATCATCTTTTTCACAAGAAGCGGATTGGTGAGTCTCTCATCGGAATCCGGCCAGACACTGTGGAAACAGGAGTTTCCATTCAATGTATCCACAGCTGCTTCGCCGGTTGTTGATGGAAATATTGTTTATTGCTCGGCTGGATACGGAGTGGGCGCCGCGGCCTACAAAGTGACCTTGTCCGGTGAGGAATGGACCATTGAGAATTTATGGAGGAAGCGCAATCAGCTGATGAATCATTGGAGCACTCCCGTGGCACGCGATGGCTATTTATACGGCATGTTCAGCTTTAAAAAATATGGGACTGGCCCATTGATGTGTGTGCGGCTTTCCGATGGGGAGGAAATCTGGTCCCAGGAGGGTTTTGGTCCAGGCAATGTCATTCTCACTGCGGACCATCTGATTGCTCTCGGGGATGCCGGTCAACTCGTCCTGGTCAATCCAACTCCGGAAAAATACGCTGAGTCCTATCGTTTTGACCACCTCACAGGAAAATGCTGGTCCACACCAGCCTTGTCCAACGGAGTCATCTATATCCGCAGCACGGACCAGGCCAAGGCCATCACCATCAGCGCCACATCCGTGGCAGCAAAATAATCCGTCCATTCAACTTTTCTCATCTTGTGCCGGTGACCGAACCACTCTCTGAGTGTATGGTACCCGGCATTATTTTTTTAAATGAACCTATCAGGCAAAATTGTGAAGGGATGGTTGATACCTGGAATCTGGCTGGGCTGCAGCATCATGATTCGACGTATTGTGAATTTTTCCATGGTTCTCCTGGTGGCAGGAAATGCCCTTGGGGTCCTGCTTGAGAACACGGGTGATCCTGAAGCAAATACCTCAGCTCCCCCCCCGCCCTATGGCAGTGAAGGATGGAACACTCAGGGACAATTCGGAGCTTTCTCCGGAACCCCCATCGCACCAAACCTTTTTATCACCGCCAAACACATTGGAGGTGGCATCGGCGACACGTTTATTCTGGATGGAGTCCACTATAAAACAATAGCCTACTACCCGGACCCGGACAGTGACCTCATCCTTTGGAAAATTGACGGAAACTTTCCATCCACAGCACAGCTCGCTTCACAAAATCCTTCCTTCCGCCAGGAAGTGATCGCTTTCGGCCGTGGCACAAAGCGTGGGACGGAAATCCGGATTCCAGAAACGGATGGGGATCTCAGAGGATGGAAATGGGGACCTGCGGACGGCAGATTGCGCTGGGGAACCAATCGTATTGCCTCGTTTTTGAA
>JAJOIW010000181.1 GCA_021209225.1 Verrucomicrobiota bacterium | reverse complement strand
GAGGATATATTTTGATTTTGCTGGATATAGTTTGATGGCCATGGGGGTGGGGCGATGGTTTGGCATCCGGTTGACCAACAACTTTCTGAGTCCATATACGAGTTGCTCGATGACAGATTTCTGGAGGCGTTGGCATGTGACATTGAGCCAATGGTTCCGGGATTATGTCTACCTGCCAACCGGTGGGAACCGGTGGACACGCGGAGTGATCCCACTCCTGCTGGTTTTTTTTATTTCAGGAATCTGGCATGGAGCTGGCTGGAATTTTATTTTATGGGGGCTGGTTCACGGGGGGGGGGGTGCTCATGAGCCGCCTTTCATCCCGTTTTCCATCTCCAGCGATTCTATCCTGGTTGATCACTCAGTGGACTGTTTTTTTTGGTTGGCTCTTTTTTTATCAAACTGACATGGCTGTGTTGTCATCCAATGTGGAAACCATTTTTCTCGCCAGATCCTATGTGGGGCCGCATTTTTCCGCTCTGTTGACCACATTTTCCGGTGGGGATGGCATTGTGTTGGTTGTTCTCCTGATGATGACCGGGATGGTTCTGGTTCTGGAGTGGTTTGGAATGAAGAACTCCCGCGATCCGTATGCCATTCTCAAAAAGAGTGGCGTTCTGGTCGCTCTGATTGTTGTGACTGTCATCCTGGCACCTGCGGCAAAAAATAACTTTATCTATTTTGCATTCTGATGATGAAGCCTGGGCGGAATATTCCCAATTGGGTACCTGGATGGACATGCGTCTGGATCGGGTTGGCATGCGGTGCCATGGTGATCTCGGTTTTATATACATTGAATTTTAATCCGGAGATTCAATTTCTTAAGCGGGCGTGGCAGTTGAAGTCCGAGGCAATTCAGAACTCATCGAATGACGGGGGGAGGATACTTTTTTGCGGTGGGAGCAGTGTCCTGGTGGGGATCGACCCGGAGGAGGTTGAAGCACATTGCCATTATCCGGTAATCAATCTGGGAATGGCCGCTGGAATGGGGCCAGGTGTCCTGACAGAGTTGGCCTTGAATGTTGCCCGGGCGGGCGATTTCATGATTGTCTCGATTGAGCCCGATCTGCTGACCATGGATCAAGGGCTCAGTATGTTGGGGTCCCAGGTATCCTGGGCGGTTGGTCATCCGGAATGGGTGCCGGTGAATGGTCTGTCCCAAAGGATAGTGACTCTCACGCATTTGCGCCCGGGGGCCTATCATGCCTTCACGCTCCTGGGCAAAATGCTCATGAAAAGGCCCCTCTACCGGTATCAGGCGCATGAACTCCAGGCCGGTGGCTGGCAAAAGATTGAAACCCCTCAACAGTCCCTGGGGATCCCTGTCTTCCATTTCAACCTGACCGCGCAAGGTCGATCTCTCCTGACCCGCATTGTCCAGGAATGCGGGAAAAAACAGGTCAAAGTCGCCTACCGCCTCAACTGGCATTTCGTCCCAAAGGAACGCCTCCCGCACCACCAACAGGGCATCCAGAATTTCCTCAGTGAAATTGCCCGCATCATGCCAGTCATTGATGGCGAAGGTCCGGAACTGACCGATCCCAGCCAGTTTGCCGATACCCCATGGCACCCTAAACCGGATCTCGCTCACATTCAATCCCGCCACATCGGAGAAATCCTCCGCCAGCAAATGGACAAAGCAAAATAGACCAGCCATGGCTTGACCTGACAGGCTATCTCCTTAGACTGGCCATTCTTGAATAGATCTGGATTCTTAAACATGAAAAAACCATCCGTCTGGGCAGTCTTTTTTGTGGTCTTCATTGACCTGATTGGTTTTGGGATTGTCCTTCCCCTGCTTCCAATCTACACGGAGCGTTTTGGAGCGAATGGATGGTGGTTGGGATTGATCACTGCGAGTTACTCACTGATGCAG
Source organism: Verrucomicrobiota bacterium (assembly GCA_021209225.1). GTDB lineage: Bacteria > Verrucomicrobiota > Verrucomicrobiia > Limisphaerales > JAJOIW01 > JAJOIW01. The sequence continues at coordinate 14,554 of JAJOIW010000181.1, read as the reverse complement.
TTTGTATTTTCCCCCTGGTGGGGGCGTTTGTCCGACCGGGTTGGCCGGAGACCCATACTGATGATCAGCACCGCTGGGGTGGGTGGATCCTATCTGCTTTTCGCCTGGGCAAGCACATTGACCGGCCAGCAGGCCTTGATCGGCATCCTCATCTCGCGACTCGTTGGGGGCGTTTTTGCCGCCAATATCTCAGTCGCTCAAGCCTATATCGCCGACATCACTTCCGGGCCGGAACGCACCAAAAAACTCGGATTGATCGGCATGGCATTTGGCTGTGGATTTATTCTCGGGCCGGCTATCGGAGCCTTGTCCGCTCGTGGGGGATTATGGATGCCCGGCATCATTGCCGGTTGTATTTGCATGGGAAACCTGGTCTACACATTTTTTAAACTTCCCGAATCCCTTCCCGAATCCCGACGCGGTCCATCCACACGGGAAGGGAGATTCGCTCATTTCCGGGAAGTCCTGTCGCGTCCGGGAGTTGGATTTCTGATCTGGTTGACCTTTGTGACAACCGTCTGCTTTGTCTGTTTCGAAGTGGCCCTGGGACTCCTGGTTTTGGACAACCTGAATCTCGACCCCGACCGGAGTCGGGAATACGCTGGCTGGCTTTTTGCCTACTGTGGATTGATTGGGGCGTTTGTCCAGGGCCGTGGAGTTGGTTTTTTATTGGACCGGTTGGGCCATAAGAACCTGATTCTGGTGAGTCTGGTGACCTATGGTATCAGTCTGTTTATTCTGCCCTTTGCCAAGGATCTGGTGACTTTGCTTATTGGGCTGGCGGTGCTTGGATTTGGTTCAACCGCGTTCCGTCCGCCAGTCACGGGGTTGATTTCCATGATGACCGCATCGAATGAGCAGGGAGCGACGCTTGGGGTTTCTCAAAGTATGTCGAGCCTGGCCCGCAGCTTTTCTCCTTTTATTGTCGCTCCGCTTTACTTCAGCGTGGGCAAAGCATCTCCCTTTTTGCTCTGTGGTGGGTTAGCGTTTCTGGCAGGCATTGTGGCGGCAATAAAAATCAACCCGGGCCACAGGTATCATGTGGATGCGGAAATGGATCCGGATTCGCCATCCCGGACTGAGGGGAATGCCTAAATCAGACATATCATGGTGAGGCGATGGTTCAGTGGAATGGTTACCAGGTTCATCCATCCGGAGCCTGGCATAAATACATTCCATTCAACCTGTGTCCTGTGGGTGGGAGCCATTCTCATTGGCAGCCAGCCCCTGACCTCGGCTGAGGATCCCGTCACCCGGGGAAAACAGGTGGCCATTCTCTATAATAAATCTCAGGCCGAATCCCTCGAACTGGCTCTCGACTACGCCAGAAAAAGGCTCGTGCCTGAAAACCGGATTATTGGTCTGGACCTTCCAGTGGAGGAGGAAATCTCCAGACAGCAGTACGATTCACTTCTCGAGGAACCGCTGGAAAAAATTCTGCTGGAACGGGGTTTATTAGCCCCAAAAGTGGCTGAAGATTATGATTACAACAGAACAATGGCTCACACGTTCCGATTAGCCGGGACCTCAACAATCCGATACCTCGTGCTTTGTCGTGGGGTTCCCCTGAAAATCCGGGGAGACCGATCCATTGAAGCCATCGAGGATGGCCAGAAATTTCTTCCATGGATGAGAAAAAATGAGGCTTCCGTCGACAGTGAGTTGGCGGCACTTCCAATGCGTGTGCTGACCGGATTGAGGACCGGGTTGATTGAAAACGTCAATTTTGGAGCTAAAGATCCATCCACCATCCATCCGCTGCGGGGCGTTCTGATGGTCACCCGGCTGGATGGTCCCACCCCGCTGATCGCTTCCAGGCTGGTTGATAAAGCTATGGAAGCGGAAATCCGCGGACTCTGGGGCAGGGTCTATATTGACTCACGTGGACTCAAATCCGGCGTTTATGTCCTCGGCGACCAATGGATGCGCGAGGCGGCAGCCACTTCTGAGGCGTCTGGTCTGGAGGTCATTCTCGACTCTCAGCCTGAACTCTTTCCCTCGGGATATCCGATGAATGACGTTCTCTTTTATTGCGGATGGTATGCTGCATCCCCTACTGGAGCCTTCAAGGATGGTTATGTGGAATTTTCTCCCGGAGCCATCGCCTACCATCTGCATTCGTTCAGTGCCGCGACCGTCCGGTCCCAGACAGCCAATTGGGTTGGGCCTCTCTTGAGTTCCGGAGTCACTGCGACCCTCGGATGCGTCTACGAGCCATATCTTGAAGTCACCCCGAACATCTCCGTTTTCTGGGATCGCCTGCTTCGTGGCTTCTCTTTGGGAGAGGCGGCCTATGCCAGCTTGAATGCCCTTTCATGGCAGACAGTCATTGTGGGTGACCCACTCTACCAACCATTTGCCCTGCCGCTGCAGGATCGATTGGATAGCCTTCGCATGAACCCAACCTCCGATCTCGGCTGGGCATTGATGCGGGATGTGCAGAAAGCCCTGGCAGGTCAGGAATACTCGGCTCAGGATCTGGTGAAAAAAATTCAATCCCATCCCGATTATTCATCCGCCATCCAGGTCAGTTCCGCTCTCAATGAGAGGTTGGCCCGACTCATTCCTTCAGCTTTGGAAACCCAAACAGTCCTCCACTTCTACGAGGACGGATTGCTCTTAAGTCAATCCGATGCGGAAAAATTGCGCATGGCCTCAGCATATGCCAACGTCCATCGAGTGTTTGGCAATCCCGGATCCGCCATCAAAGCCTACCATTTCATTTTAGGAACCTTTGCGACACTGGAGAATAAAGCGCAGATTCTGGAATGGTTATCCGACTTGACGCGCCAGCACGGCACCAGTGCCGACAAGGCGTATCTGCTGAAGATCACCAGGCCTCCAGAATGAATCCCTCCAGTCACAAGTGATGTCCCAGAATTCCAACAGCCTATGTGCGGCCGATTCGCAACCAGAGGAAAAGCGCGGGAAATAGCCAGACAGCTCGGCATTGACGAGATCGACCTGCCTGAGCGCTACAATGTGGCCCCAACAACTTTTGTATTGGCTGCGGTTGCCGATCCCGCACCAAGATGGACCCTGTTGCGCTGGGGGCTCATTCCCGGTTGGGCCAAAGACATATCCATTGGATCCCGCCTCATCAATGCCCGCGCCGAATCCATCCAGGAAAAAGCAAGTTTCCGCAGTTCTTTCAAGCGCAGAAGATGTCTGATTCCCTGTCTTGGCTATTACGAATGGCAGCGGTTTGCTCATCACAAGCAACCCTGGTTCCACACATATTCTGATGACCGGCATATGGTGATGGCAGGCATCTGGGATCATTGGCAGTCACCGGATGGTTCGGAACTGGAATCCTTTTCACTCATCACCACCGATTCCAATCCCCTCGCTGCTCAGGTGCATCACCGGATGCCGGTCCTCCTTTCCTCGCAGGATTGGTCGGCCTGGATGGATCATTCCAGCGAAAAAACCAATCACCTTATCCCGTTACTGGGTCCGGCCGGGACCCTTATTTTCAGATTTACAGGGTCAGCACCAGTGTCAATTCAGTGCGCAATGATTCCCCAACTCTCATCCATCCACTGCCGGATTCCTCAGATCTTTTCCCTGATACCTGATGGTCTCCTGCTGGTCCGGAGCCACCTGGCCCTATTCTTTTGTAAATTCTTGTCATCACCTGCGAAATATTGCACAGAGATGGAAAATTTTTCCGATATGCTACGGGTGATAAATGGACTTTATTGACGTAAGAAAACGAAATGGGTGATTCTCACAGTCATGAACGGGTGCAACCGGGGACCAGGGCCAATCCTGGGTCCGTCTGGACCTGTCTCCATTTCCGATTCTGGCTGGCTATATCCTTCCTGCTCACCTGTATCCCGTGCCTCCCGGCACCTGCCTACGAACAAGGCAAGGACTTCAGCTTCGATACCTACGGACCAGACCGGGGACTGCCCAGCTCCATGGTCAAGTGGCTTGCTGAAAGCAATAAAGGCGTCCTGTGGATCGCCGCCGATGAGGGAGTCTTCCGGTTCGAAGGCCGCGAATTCATCGAACTCCGCAATAAAAATGGCCGCGAAATCGACTACCCGAAGAGTGTGCATGTCAGCCGCCAAACTGGCACCCTCTACATCACTAGTGACCAGGGTTTTTTCTGGGACGATTTGGAATCCGGCGATATAGAATCCACTCATTGGAATTTCCGCGACCGTTCATCCGACTTCCCCGACCAGAAAGGCGTCCCCTTTGATTATCCCAAAGGAATATTTGAGTCAGAGGATGGGACGATCTGGTTTTCCGATAACGTTGCCATATATCGATTCAACCACATTTCAAAAACGGTCCGCCGTTACCCCATCGAAGGAACTCAACACGACAGGGATTTTTTCCGATCTTTCAGTTTTGTCGAATTGCCTGGTGGACGATTGATTGCCAGTTCGATTGTAGGGAATCTGTTTGAATACGAACCATCAACAGACACATTCATCTCCTATCGGATCGAGGGCATTCCCGGCCGCATCTTCTGGTTGCACCATTGGGAGAAGGATAAAATCCTCATTGGGGGAGATGAAGGCGTATTCGAGGCCAGTCTCCCTGAGTTCGGGTCCGATTCGGTGATCCAATCCAGACAGGTTTTTTCTTCATTGAGTGAGGTTAAATCCATCATCACCATGGAAAAAAACGGCGATTCTTTCCTTGCCGCCACTCACCAGCACGGAGTATATTTGCTTACGTTCCTTCCAGACCAGAACATATTCCAGCAGCAGAAACTCAAAACCCCAGAATCGTTCAGCATTCATCAGATTCTCAAATCCGGGGCAAATTCGATCATCTGCAGCACAGACAGAGGCATGGAATTCATCAGTCTCTATGACTTTGGAGTGGAAGAAACCCCCTCCCAGGAAGTCGCCAAAATAATCCTGGGACCAGACAATAAACAGTACCTTCTGGATCCCTCTGGAATATATGAATCCGGGGCCACTTCGATGTCCGGAAATCTGGAGCTGATTAAAGATTTGCGTCCCCACCTCGGCACCGGAAAAATATACAATGGGACATACGCGCAAGGCTATTTTTGGGTGCTTGGTGATTGGGGCAGTGTTCTGCGGGTTGATGCCGATGGTGATGACGTGGCGGAGTATCCGGTTTTTTCCGGAAGTCCGCGCACAGTTTTATTTGAGTCCTGTGAGGATGGGCAGGGAGGCATCTGGTTTTGTGCTGGTGACCGGTCTGGAGTATACCGGATCACCGCTGACGGGGAGATGATTCACCACGCCATGGAGTCCGGTTATGGCCCCTTTTTTCCCCACGTCCTCAAGAGGTCGCCTGATGGAATTTTATATGTGGGTGGCAAATGTGCTGCTGCACCCCCAGGGCGATCCTTGCTGCATCAATGGAACCATCAATCCAATGCGTTTGAATCCATTAACCTGATTTCCTCGAAGCATTCCCTGGAAGGATTGGAGATCGATGATCTGGCATTTCACGGCGATGGTCGACTGGTTGTCGCCACCACTCAAGGTCTCTGGCAGATCCGCGATCGTCGCATTGAGCGGTTAGCTGGGGACGATCTGATTCCAAATCATCCATTCCGCTCGGTTTCTGCTGAGGTTCGTCCCGGAGTATTCTGGGCAACCGATTCCACAAGCGCCTTCCTCATTCGTGGCAACCAACCAGGGGATGGCATCCAGGTGAGTATCTACGAAAATCCTATCCGCAATGATCTGGGTGGCTTCAAATACCGTGGTCTCGCCTTCGACCGGGCACAGAAAATCTGGTCCGCATCAGACCACGGTGCCGTTTTTGAGAATTATTTAAGTGATCTCAGAAAAACCAGGACCCCGATTTTCCAGATGGAAGGTCTTATCAAGCCAAATGAGGAAACCTCCACTCTGCGGGGTATCCGGGTGCCGGATGGAGAAAAATTTCTCGTTGAATACAATACCCTGGAATTTCCCAATCATACAATCACCTACCAATATAGGATAGACAAAGGAAAGTGGATTTCCAGAAAAGGCAAGCGTTTATACATTGATACATTCTACCTGCCATTGGGAAAACATGAATTTCAGGTTCGCGCGCGGCAGAAGGGGAATTATTCATGGAGTGATTCGGCAATTATAGAGTTCACAAATTTTGTGCCCCTGACAAGGCATTGGCAGTTCTGGCTGATCACAGGCATTGTCCTGGTCCTGCTGATTCGGGCATTTGTGTCGTGGAAGAGCCTCAGTTTGCGGAGAAGAAATCTGGAGCTGGAACAATTGGTTGAGGATCGCACACGCCTGATCAGTATCAAGAACCAGCACCTCGCCGAACAATCTCAGCGCATCACAGAAAACCTCATATCCCTGCAGGAAACCAATCGGGAGTTGGAAATCTCCACTTCCGCCGCAAAGCGCATGGCTATTGAGGCGGAAAAAGCCAACAACGCCAAAAGCGAATTCCTGGCGGTCATGAGTCATGAAATCCGCACTCCCATGAACGGAGTCATCGGGTTTTCCAATCTGCTCATGGAGACACAACTGACCCCCGAGCAAACTGAATATGTTAATTATCTCAGGCATTCTGGAGAATCGCTCCTGAGGATCATCGAGGATATTCTCGATTTCTCCAAGATCGAGGCGGGCCGGATGGAGCTGGAGTCCATTGAAGTCAATTTGCGTGAGGTGGTTGAGTATGTGGCGGATCTATTATATAAAAAATGCCTTGGATAAAGGTATTGACATCATTGTGGACTATCCCGCATGGGTGCCGGAATATTTTATTGGGGACAATGTCCGGCTCAAACAGGTTCTGATCAATTTATTGGGCAATGCGGTGAAGTTCACCCAACAGGGACATGCCCGGATTGAGGTGCGTTATGAGGACAATAACCCCCTGCCTCTGTCCATTTCAGTCGTGGATACAGGCATCGGTATTCCCAAGGACAAAATGCAGGCTGTATTCAGTATGTTCACGCAGGCTGATTCGTCGACGACCCGCAAATTTGGGGGAACCGGGTTGGGTCTTGCCATTACAAAGTCCCTGGTGGAATTGATGGGTGGCCGATTGTCACTCATGAGTGAAGTCGGACACGGTTCTGAATTCCGCATCGAATTGCCATTGGAGTTGATGGCGAGAACATGCTCGCTCCTGAAATTTATCGAATCCGATGCAGAGGATTGTGAAGGATTGTTTCATGGTTCGGCCCTGGTGATCGATTCGGATCCAGTGAGTGGTGAGGTCTTCGACAAAAATCTGAGATATTTGGGTTACGATGTGAGGCGGGCCAGCGATCTGAGTCAGATCCATTCTCCCGTGAATATGCATGGGGAATGGTTGGATTGTATCATATATAATGTTCAGAGTAATGATCGCAATATTGGGGCGCTTGTGGAGGTTGTGTCCAATCATCCTGATTTTGCCAATGCGCATGTTATCTGGGTTGTTCCTGTGAAGTCGGCCTTCATGAAGACACCAGTCTTCAACGAAGTGGATTGCAGTTATATCGCGAGGCCGGTAGGGAACCTCCGGTCGCTGATGCGGGCTCTGCTGGATGTCTCCAGTCCGGTGAAAACTCACCCGGTCCCGCATGTGGAGAAGCCTGCCGAGCAGGATCCTTCCCCCGTCGATCACGTCTCGGAGCGGAGTGATCCTGCATCCATTCAGGTATTGGTTGTCGAGGACAACCCGGTCAATCAAAGGCTGGTGCGCCGGCTGTTTGAAAAGATGGATATCACCATTGATCTGGCGATGGATGGGGAAAGAGCTGTGAAATTGGCGTCCGGCAAGGTGTATGACCTGATATTGATGGACTGCAATATGCCGGTGCTCGATGGGTATGAAGCGACTGTTCAAATCCGGAATAGCGGCGGGCCAAACGCTGGAACCATGATTTTTGCTTTGACTGCCAATGCCAGAAAAGAGGATCAGTCGCGTTGTCTGGCATCTGGTATGAATGGGGTTCTCACCAAACCCATTTCTTTGGAAATGCTCAAAAGCATCCTCAGAAATATCATGAACCCGTCGGAGAGTGGCTCAGAAGCACTGAGGCACATCACAACAACGAACTGATTTATACAGGTATGCCAGCCGAGCGGCGGATGGCATCCAGAGTTTTCATATTGCCGAGGGAATCCTCAGGAGTGATCCAGGGCGGAGAATTACCTGAGATCACCTGGTGAAAGGCATCCGCCTCCAGCGCGTAAAGTCCCGGAATGGGAGGGAAGGAAAGGATTTGTGGCTCCTGTCCCAGGAGTTGGAGATGGATACTGTTCACTCCAAACCATGGGCCATCCACCTTCAATGATCCGAGTGTTCCCGCAACATAGGTTCCCATATCCGATTCCACCGTCATTCCGCAGGTGAATGTGGCGAGTGTCTCCGCTCCGAATCTGAGCCACCCGGCTGCGTAATCATCCACTCCATAATTGTGAATATGAGCTGTTGCCTTGATCTCTGTCGGCTCACAGCCCGCAACATTCCTCAAAAGATTGACGCAATAGCATCCGACATCCATGACTGAGCCGCCACCCTTATCCGGATGGTAGCGGGCATCTTCCAGGGAGGCTTCCCGGCTGAAACTGAAATTTGACCTCATCAGCCGGATCTCACCCAGGGTGCCACTTCGACAAATTTCAATAATCCTGCGGGCCAGAGGCGTGCATCGGTACATGAATGCCTCGATGAGGTGTCGATTGCTGTATCGGGCCGCCTCGAACATGTCCTGAGCGTCCTGGTGATGCAGGGCAATGGGTTTTTCGCAGAGCACATGTTTTCCAGCTTCCAGAGCTTTGATGGCCCATTCCTTGTGCAAATGGTTGGGCAGGGAGATATATATTGCGTCGATGGGGTCCTCATTGATGAGCTTTTCATATCCCTGGATCCCCAGACCGCCGTATGTGCGGGCAAAGGATTCCGCTGTGGCTCGTCCCCGCGATGCCGTAGCCGCCAATTCCCCGCTTTGGCTCCCGGGCAGGTCTGCCGCAAATTTCCTGGCTATCATCCCAGTGCCAAGAATTCCCCATTTCAACTTATTCATCATTTTTCCCTATGTATGTCTGCCGGGGCTCAGTTTTGTCAATGATCGATCCATATGGCATTGAACCCCGCATGTCGGAGACTGTTATGCGGCAAAATCCATCCGCGATCCACCCCGGTCCCCGGGAGAGGGCAGTTTCCCAACTGGAAATGTTGGTTCATCCGCACTTGATATGCGCGGGGGGACAAAGTTAACATCCCTCCATGCAATTCAATCTCCTTCACCTTCGCAAAATTGTTCCGGCATTTCTCCTGTGGTCGACACTGGGACAGGCTCAGGGAGCTGAGTGGGAACAGTTATTCAATGGATCCTCTCTCGAGGGCTGGAAATTGCGCGGTGGATTGGCCCGCTATGAAGTCCAGAATGGAACAATTGTCGGGACCACAGTGCGCGGCGGACCAAATACCTTCCTGTGCACCACCAGACAGTTTGGTGACTTCATCCTGGAGCTTGAATTCAAAGTTCAGGATGGAATGAATTCCGGAATTCAAATTCGAAGCGAGAGTCGTCAGGATTTCAAACGTGGGGTGGTCCATGGATACCAGGTGGAGATCGATACCTCAAAACGTGCCTGGTCAGGCGGGATTTATGACGAATCACGGCGGGGATGGCTCAAACGACCTCAAAAAACAACCCAGATGCCCAGGCCGCTTTCAAGCATGAAGATTGGAATCATTACCGCATCCATTGCTTTGGCGATCACATCCGCACCTGGATCAACGGCGTGCCGGCAGCTGACCTGCGGGATACCATGACATTAAAAGGATTCATCGCCCTCCAGGTTCACTCATCCGACAGCCAGGATCCCCAGACCATTGCCTGGAAAAATATCCGGATTCTGGATTTGGGCTATCATGAGTGGGAGCCATTGTTCAATGGGGAGAATCTCGATGGATGGCAAGCCAGGCCCGGCGGGCAATGGTCCGTTCAGGATGGCATAATCACCGGATCCAGCCCAGCCTCCGAACCCCGCCATGGCATCCTCCTCAGTCAGGAGAATTACGCGGATTTTACCGTGAGGTTTGATTTTCGTGTGAATTCCGGTGACTCTGGATTTTTATTTCCGGGCCGAGCCCGTGGATTCTGCCGTGAGCGTTCACGGCTTCCAGATTGAAATCGATGAAACCTACGAAACCGGCGGATTGTACGAAACGGGTGGTCGAGCCTGGGTGGTTCAATACCCACCGGATAAACCCCGCAACAATTACAAAAAAGGCCAGTGGAATTCCATGTCTCTCTCGGCTCATGGACGAAACCTTATTGTCCATCTCAATAACCAGCTGTCCGCCCGGCTCGATAACGATCCAGGCCGCACTCAGGGTCATTTCGGACTCCAACTCCATGGTGGACAGGAGATGAATGTCAACTATCGCGGAATCGAAATCCTTCGCCATGTGCCCCGACTGAATTCCCTCTGACCGACTCCTCCCGGCATAAGCCCTCAATTCCTCTCCTCGGATATCTGAAATGAATCCAGCCAACCCGCTGGAACAAGAAGAATTTGCTTTCAATCCAGCAGATTCTGTGCCGAATATATGTTGTGTCCACATGAAACGGACGACAACAGGTGTTAACTGATTAGAAATGGCACAATCCTTATCATTATCTGCCAATCTGAGCACGCAGCTGAAGCTGTCCCCTCAGATGCAGCAATCACTGGCTCTGCTGCAGGCGACGAGTCAGGAGCTGGACGTGCTTATTGAAAAGGAGTTGCAACAGAATCCACTGCTGGAGGAGACCAAACCAGCGGACCAGAGGGAGATCGAGGAACTGCGCGATCGGCTCGATGTTTCCGAGCCTCCTTCAGACGTGAAAGTGGATCCAACCCGGGAGATGCAGAACGGCGAAACCGTCGATGACTTTCAGACCCTCATGGACCAGTTTGCCGAAATCAGTGAAGATTTCCGCGAACATTTCTCCACCAGTTCCATTCCGTCCAGGGCCCCAGGCACCGACGACGAGGAGAAACGTCAATTCATGCTCGATTCCCTGGTGGGGGAGACCACATTGCAGGACGATGTGATGGAGCAATTGCGCCTGAGTGATCTGGATCAGCGGCTGATGCCCATTGCGGAAACTGTGGTGGGATACCTGTCGGACGCTGGGTACCTCACTGCAACCATCGAGGAAATTGCCGTCAGCAACAACTTTGATTGGGAAGACGTCGAGGAATGTCTGGATGTCATTCAATCTCTGGATCCCGCCGGTGTCGGAGCCCGCGATCTCAGAGAATGTCTCCTCATACAATTGCACCGCCACAAAAAAGTGGGCTCATTGGAGTATCGCATCGTGGACAAACACCTGGATGCCCTGGCGCGGAGGCGCTTCCCCGAGATGGCACGGGCACTTGGGGTGAGCGTGCAGGAAATCCAGCACGCAGCCACACAGATCTCTCACCTGGAATACAATCCCGGGCGGAACTACGAGTCCATCAACCACCAGATTGTCAACCCGGAAGTCTTCATTGAGCAGGATGAGAAATCCGGTGAATATCTGGTCACTTCCAACAAGGATCATCTGCCGCAACTGCGCATCAATAACGAATATAAAGATCTCATCTCCCGGGGCAACCTCACCCCCGAGGACCGCCGCTACCTCTCAGAAAAAATCTCTGCCGGCAGCAATTTCATCAAAAGTATCCAGCAAAGGCAGGATACCATTCTGAAAATAGCCAAAGAAATTGTGACGCGTCAGCGCGAATTTTTTGATTCGGGTTGAGTCATTTAAAGCCGATGACCATGGCGCAGGTGGCTGAAGTGGTCGGGGTTCATGAAACGACGGTGAGTCGGGCTGTGAATGGCAAATTCATGCAGACGCCCCGGGGGGTCATTGAGATGCGGTTCTTCTTTTCTTCAGGATTTCAAAAAGGCGATGACGAGAATATATCCAATATTTATGTGAAGGATATGATTCAGGAACTGGTGAGGAATGAGAACCCATCCCGTCCCTTGTCCGATGATGCCATTGTCCAGATACTCGAGCAAAAGGACATCCGCCTGGCCAGGAGGACGGTTGCCAAATATCGTGGCGAACTCGGCATCCTCCCATCCTTCCAGAGGAAAAAATATTAACGGGTTGTCCGATTCTGAATCCCATTCTCCCCTTGCGTGGTGACTTCATCCTTTTCGTATATTGAGATTTTCACCGCCATTTTCTATATACGTTCCTGATCAGCATCCGGCTGGACCCGCATTGCCGGATATATGACAAAAAAGCTGGTTTCAACCAGCTGTGAACTCCGCAACAGTTGTTGATCTGAATCGGATCAATCCATCATTTCCGCTACGAGTTTGTCCGGGTAGATCCGCACTTGAGCTTTATTCCCATACCTGCCGGCTCCACCCGGCATATATCCAAACTCAGTCTCAATGACCTCTCCGGTGTGGGATAAAAACCGGCATTGAAAATGACTGTCTGATTCCACTTGAAACAGGATGGATCTCGATGCTCCAGGCTCAATGTCCGTGACTTCATAGGTGTTATTTCCCACCCGAATCACAGCCTGTTTAATATGTGCCTGACTCAAATTTTTAATCTGAATGCGATTGGTCCATTGATCGTATGCAATTGTTCCAAGGATACCCACAATGAATATTCCTATGGTGAACAGAAATATCTGTCTTCTATATGATTGAAATTTCATGTCTGTGCAGTCTATGGATTCTTTCTGGTGTGACCGGCAGTATTCTCATTCACAATGATCGTGAGGAATCCGGCGGGGCTGGATGTAACTCAATTAATGTCCTGAGCGCAGTCTTTGTTCCCAGTTGAATTCGCGGTCCGTCACGACCGCCTCCATGCGTCGGATTCTGTCCTCCAGGGAATCAAACTGCTTTTTCAGGCGGTGGAGAGCGAGTTTCCGGTTCTGTGTATAGGACATGTAGAAATCCAGGTCCTCATCGGTCCGGACCTCAAGTATCGGAGCTGGCTTCAGTAGAAGCGCAACGATCACATAAACAATGATGCCTGGGAATATGCCTGAGAGCACGGTGGCTCCCAGATATAAAGCTCTGACCCAGAAGAGTGAGATTCCCGCTCTGTCCGAGAGTCCTTTGAATACTCCAAAGACCAGACCATCCCGACTCCTGTAAAATGGCGTTCCATAACCTGTTGATTTCATTGCGCTCAATTCCTTTATCATTAATTGTTATTTATTTATCAATCTGAAATTTTATATATATGTCCTGAATTTATTCTGAAACGGATCATCCACTCCCATGGTCCGGGTCGCGACTCACCGGTCGGATTTATTTGTTGGATCCCTTCTTTTATTGGAAAGAGATTCGAATAAGATGGTCTCCAGGGAATCGATTCGTTTTTCGAGTCTCTGGGCCATTTGGTTCATTTCCTGAAGGACTGCCACCTGGTCTTTGGAGTTGATGTCGTCCCGGCGGCGCTGAAACCCCCGCACCAGAAATATCACCCCGATCAGGATCAGTGTGATCAATCCCACCAAGGTCAATAAGGCCAGAAAAAACATGACAAATGCTGGAAAACTCATAGGTGCGTCGGTGATGAATAATGGGTCGCTGATGTGCATGGAATGTCCTTACTCGCCGGATTTTGGGCTGCTCCGCCGACTCTTGAGGTCGGCCAGTTCCTTCTCAATTTTCTCGCTGTGGATGAGATTCTGAAATTGATCGGCCAGCGATGGGGATTTGGATTGCAGGGTCGACATTTCCAGTTCCGCCTCGGCTTCCAATCGTTCGATGCGATTTTCCAGCCGGTCGAACCGTGCGACCGCCTGTAGGCTGTTGGATTGTGTCACGGTTTGGCTGGACTTGCGGCTTTTCACCGCCTGAATCTGCCTCTGCACCAGCACCCGATGCTTCTTGCGTGCGGACTCCAGCTTTTCCTGAAGCACATGAATGTCATCCCGGTAACGGGTCACCACTTTGTCCAATTCCGCCATCTCGGTTTCGAAGTTGACGACCGCTTCCACCAGCCGGTTTTTCTCCATGAGAGCTTCCCGGGCCAGGTCCTCTCTCTGGCGGTCAATGGCCAACTCCGCTTTCATCTGCCAATCACTGGCCTTGGTCCGCGCTGAGTCCAGGAGCTTCTCCACCTTTTTCTGATCCGCCATGGCCCCCGCGCAGGACGCCTTGATCTCCACCAGTGTCTCCTCCATCTCGTGGATCATCAGCTTGATCATCTTCTCCGGATCCTCCGCCTGGTCCAACATGGCATTCAAATTGGCGCTCACAATGTCCTTGAATCGACTGAATATTCCCATAAAACTCTCTTTCCTTATTAAATTGTTGCTTTCCAAGTAATTTCTCGTGTCGGGCATCGGTCAGTACCACACTCACTTCCACTCGACAATCCCATCAACAGCCATATCCATGCCAACACAGATAAATTTGATAAAATGCCAGATATATCCGGGAATTTTTCAAAATAATACTTGAAGGCGGTTTTTCAGGGGCTAATATAGGTCAAAAATAAACCGAAAATAGGCTTATTTATCAAGCCGGTTCAACTGCTGCGGATGACAGATTTTTTGTGACAACGACTGGGATGGTAATTACCTGAGATACTTGGGGAATCGGAGGCGATATTGGATTTACTGGGGGA
>JAJOIW010000081.1 GCA_021209225.1 Verrucomicrobiota bacterium | reverse complement strand
CCTCAATTGGGAATTAAGATTTTTTGGCAACCATATCACGCCTGATCCAGTTCACATTGAAGGGTCTCAGGGCATCACTCAAGTGACTGCTTTTCCATCCCCTGATGGGCGGCTCCAGACCAGAATCAAACCGGAAGGTCAACTCACTTCTATATGGAGACCCATCAAACCGGCAGATTCCACCCTGCGCCCATTGCTCGATCCCAGAGATCAATTAGTCGATGGTTCATACTCTCAGGAGATTATTCTTCGCTACCCATTCACTCTCACCCAGGAATCCTCCGTGATTCCCAGATTCTCAGCCCTCCAGGGGCAGCTCTATGAACTGGAATTCAGTTCTCAGCTCTGGGAGATCCGAAATCGTCAGAATTTCCGACTCTCCTCAGATGATACCTTCCCTGACCCCGTCTCCCTGCCTGCCGGGGACTATAATCTCTTCTACCACTTCAGGCACACCAAACCGGAAATTTTGGAAAAATTAAAAAATATTCCCATTGCTCTGGAAATCCCAATCTCCTCCATCCCCCTGAAATTCTATGCCAAAGCGGAGGATTATATTCTGGAGGGACATTCCATAGATCTCACCATCGAACAAAGCGGGGAACCTGTCCAGTTTTATGCAGGCATCCCATTCAACTCATCCATGCCACCGGCAGCCAAAGCCGGAGACACACTGCATGGACACATCCGATGGATACTCGACCTGCCCACCACCCCATGGAATGAGGCAGCCCCAGCGGAAATCCCAGTCACTTTCTCAGTCCCTATGCAAGGACCCACTTCAATACATTCTCAAAGTGGCTCCAATCTGGAGGATGGAAAGAAATCCATTGAGCAGACAATTCGTGACGCACGACTTCAATTTCTTAGGGCTATCTCCGATGACAATCTGGATGAGTTCAATCAGTTCGCCGCCCAACTCCTGGAGATGGATCCTGCATGGTTGGAAGTCCATGTCGAAATTCTTCATCGACTCGATTCCGACTCGCATCGCCCCAAACATTTCACGGAGATTCTGAAAGCGACCGATTCCATTCTCAATCTCATAGACCAGGAAAAACTGGCACGCATCGTACATATCCCGGACAATCACCTCTCCGATTCAGATAAAAAAGCGAAGGAAGATATGTCCCGGATTAAACCCATTCTGATTGATGCTTTATACAGGCAATGCCGCACCATTGCATATATCGAGGATCCCATCCTCAATCCCGATAATCTGGCTCTGCCCGATTTCTCACCATCCTTCGAAAAAGCTTTCGAAGCACTTGGCCAATGGGTCAATACCACAGATGCGGAATTCCTACTCGTCCATATACGCAACCTCAGACGCCATCAGCAATTCGCTCAGGGACTCAAACTCCTCCAACCACATATCCAGAATTTCAAAACTGAAAATCTGCCCTTCCATAAAAAAAGGTTAAAACTGCTGGAGGAACTGGGATGGATGGATTGGGCCGGTATAGTAAAATACGAAATCGATCACTATTATCCCAAACCACAGCCGCAAAGGTTTTAACCGGTCCGCTTCAATGAGATATGGATCCGTCCAGTGACAGGTGCTGACGATGGGTTGCAGGTGGCTCTGCGGGACCACCCAAACCACTCCCATCCACATCCCATCCTCACATGTGCCGGTTGGATATCCCACAAATCCACCGAATATCCATTTTCTCAACCGAAACCGGCAAATGCCGGCAGCACGCCATCCGGATGGCATCACAAAGAGACGGTCCAGTTAGAAATGTGTCGGTTGGATATCACATTTGTGTCAGTTCGATAAAGTTTTGTCCCGTATAAATCGGGCATTGCTGAAATATCGCGATTATGCTTAGTTCATCCTATGGACCGTGTTGGAATACTCTTTGTGTGTATGGGGAATATCTGTCGTTCTCCGGCCGCTGAATGTGTTTTCAGGCACTATGTGGAGGAGGCCGGATTGAGTGACGTGATCCGCATTGATTCCGCGGGAACAATAGGCTACCACACTGGAGACCCACCGGATCATCGGATGCGGCATGAAGGCAAAGCGCGTGGAATCCCCATATCCGGGCAAGCACGACAGGTGAGTATCAGGGATTTGCATGAATTCGATATCATTCTGGCGATGGATAAATCCAACCTCCAATATCTCCAGGAACTGGATCCAGGAACAGACCATTCACATAAATTGAGACTCTTCTGCACTTATGTGACAAAGTTTTATCATTCGGAGGTGCCGGACCCTTATTACGGGGGCAGGGATGGATTTCAACTGGTGATGGACCTGCTGGAGGATGGATGCAGAAACCTCCTGAATGAGATTCAATCCGAACTGGAGGCTTGAAAGTCCTGCATGATACTGGACAAATCGGAAATTGGGTCCGTTCTGCAGTCTGCCATCGGATTGGCCCCACCCATCGGGTGCATCACCCCAGTATTCGGCGGGTGTATCAACCGGTCATTCAAATTGGTCGACAACCATGGATTGCCATACTTTCTCAAAATCAATTCCAATCACCCATTTCCAATATTGAAGCCCGAATTTGTGGCTCTGAGCGAATTATACAAACTGTATATGGAGGGAACGGGCCTGCGTGTGCCCAAGCCTCTCTGGCACGGGAAAATCCTGGAACGCGAATGCCTTGTTCTTGAATATATTCCAATGAGTTCCTCCGCGTCGACGGGCTCGTGGAGGCAGCTGGGAAATGACCTCGCCAGGCTCCACAAAATCCGGGGCCCCGCATTCGGGTGGCATATCGATAATTTTATCGGCTCATCGCCACAAAAAAAATACATTAACTCAAAACTGGGTGGAATTCTGGATGCAGAACCGTATTGGCAGTCAACTTTCGATGGCGCGATCCCGCGGCTATCCGTTTCCCGGGCTGGATGGATTCATGGAAAGGATGCCGGAATTATTTGATGGCCACGTATCGGAACCTGCCTGGATTCATGGGGATTTATGGCATGGGAATCTGGGATTTTCCGAATCCACTCAGGAGCCCATACTGTTTGATCCAGCCTGCTACTGGGGGGACAGGGAAGCGGAATTCGGGATTGTGGACATGTTCCATGGATTTGACCGGTCATTTTTTGATGCCTATTTCTCCGGGTATTCCAAGGCGGATGGATTTGAGAGGCGGCTGCCGCTCTACCGGCTGTACCATGAATTGAATCATCTGAATCTCTTCGGCGATGCGTATCTGGGAGCTGTGGAAAATACGATTCGACAAATAAAAAAAATCTCTCTAGCTTGAGTTTCTGCGGGTCAGAAACTTACGTTCTTCATGGATAAGTTATTTGTTTATGGGACATTGATGCACGATGGGATATTCCGCCAGGTGACGGGTGCGGCGTTGCCTTCACTTCCAGCGATAGCTCCCGGCCATATGGTGAGATCATTGATTGGCCATGTCTACCCGGTGATGATCAGAGCCCATGACGGACAATCGGCATGCGGCCGGATCATCCGCCATGTCAGCCCGTCTCAATTGAAGGCACTGGATGATTACGAGGATGATTTTTATGATCGTGAAATCATCCGCGTTCTGGATGGCAATCAGCAGGTTCATCATGCCTGGGCCTACATTTTACCGCCTCAATCAGCCCTCTCGGTTGGGGTTGCCTCTGCCCCATGGTCCTGGCCCGATTTTGTTGAAAACCATCTGGACTCCTTCCTCAAATCCATTTCCCGTCGCTGACTGGTGCACAATCCCCGATTCCGGGCAGGTCACTCCGAAGCTTGGCTATTGATCATCGCAAATTGTTTTTCACAGCAATAGTTTTGACGCTGGCACGTCACAGGTCACATTATGGGGGTGAACAATTGCATCATGAATCATACCCGCATTCATATCAGTGAAGAGAAAAGATACAAACTGGTTTCGCTCCTGAACCAACTGCTTGCCGATTCAGCAGACCTGATCTCACAAAGTAAATTTGCTCACTGGAATATCCGTGGAAAAAACTTCTTCAGTTACCATAAGCTGTTTGAAGAAATCTCCGCCCCATTGGAATCCAGCGAGGATGAGCTGGCAGAACGCATTACCGCCTTGGGAGGTGTCGCAAAGGGTACCGTCCGCGAGTCCGCCCATCATTCGCGCCTCAAAGAAATCGGGCATCATGACTCCTCATCCGAATTCCTTGTCGCGGAATTGATCGAATCCTACGCCAGCCTGGCTCAGCATCTCCGGGAAGGCATAGAGCAATCGGAAAAGCTCGGGGATCCAGTCACAGCGGACATGCTGACTGAAATGGCTGCACAAACCGAAAAAAGTCTCTGGCTGCTTGAGGCCCATACATAACTCATGCGTCAGTTCTGACACCATACTGCCGGAACAACCAGATGCTGCTCCGGCGTAGTTTGGTTATTGTCGATTGAATACCGGGTGCAGTCTCCCGATATTCTTTCCGCCTGTTCAGCCCAGCTCATGACGCATGAGTCCGATAGGATAAAATGTAAAAATGACGAAAGTGGATCTGCTTCGTCATTCAGTGTGTCCTGAAACGATCAGGGGGTTGACTATTAAAGTCTGCGGATTTTCAATCCCCGGAAATGCACTTCATCCCCATGATCCTGAAGCAGGATGTGACCATTGTGACGAAAACCAAAGCCATCCACTTTCTTGAATTTACTGGATGCCACGGCTTCGAGAGTTTCCGGATGGCCCAGCTCGTATTCGAGGACTTTCTGGCCATTCAACCAATGCTGGACGACTGATCCCTGGACGCGGATCAAGGATGTGTTGAATTCCCCAACCGGTTTCACGTTTTTACTCTGTGGTGGGAGGACGTCATAGAAAGCGGCTGTCTTGTATTTATTTCCGCGCAAAGCATCCAGGTGCTTATTGTCATCAATGATCTGGTATTCGTGACCAATGGCAGATTTTCTTTCTTCAAGGATGAAGTACTTGACCCCGCTGTTTGCGCCTGGGGCAACTTTCCATTCCCATTGGAATTCAAATTCCTCGTATCTTTCCTGGGTGATGATGTCGCCACCGCCTCCACCTGCCTCGTGGACAATGCATCCATCGCGGATAACCCATCCTTTTTCCGGGAGGGCATCCTTCATGAATCCCCGGAATCGGGAAAGCGATTCCCCATCAAACAGGAGTTCCCATCCTTTCGATTTTTCAGCATCCGTAAGACTATTGATGGGATCCACGTCCAATTGATCCTCCCCGTCGCCATCCAGAGTCCGGATGCGGATGGAACGGAATCGAACTTCCTCGCCATGATGCTGAATCGCAATATGCCCTTTATCGTACATCATGAAGGACTTCTTCCAGTCCTTGAACTTCGAATTGTCCACGAGATCCATGATGTCCTTGCTGCGCCAGTCATATTCGACCACCTTCGAACCATTGAGCCAATGTTCCACATGACCCTGATAAACTTTGAGAGTTGCCTTATTCCACTCACCGGCTGGATTCACCACTTTTTTGTCGTTGGGCGCAATCAGCGCATATAACGACCCGGCTGAAGTCTTGGGATTTCTTCCATCCAGGTGGCGTTTATCATCGAGAATCTGCATTTCAGGACCGCTCATATATGAGGCTGAGGGGCCTTCAATGACATTATAGATAACGCCACTGTTTCCGGCTGGGGTCACAGACCACTCCAACTGCAATTCATAGTCCTGGTATTTCCTGTCCGTCACCAGGTCAATCCGATTGCCGTCCACCAGAGTCATCAATACTCCGTTCTCAATTTTCCAACCATCCGCCGGAAAATCTTTCTTCATGTAGCCACGCAATCCTTCAACCTTTTCGCCGTCGAATAAATATTCCCACTGCCCGGCACCGGCATCCTGAATAAATGCTCCCAGAGCCAATACCCCATAGATCGCTAAGTTCACTGCTTTTTTCATATTGTAGATACGCTCCATTTCAAACTGAATCAGTCAAAAGCCAGATGGATGAATGGGCTTTTGCTTCCAGATATTGATGGGCTGTATATTTGCCCCGATGAGGTCATCCGTCAAGCATTAGACATAGAAGGGCCGTGGATCCTTGGACGCATCAATCAAAGGTTTCCTCTTCAGGAGCCTGTGGGTTCTCAAACACCGGTGGTTGCATGTCAGCACCTTGCAACAGGTAGTGCCACACAGCTTCAACCTGCTGATTGGCATCTCCCTGAAAATACCGGGTTAACGGACTGGTACCTTTATCAAAGTAGACAGGCATTTTGCTGGACATATCCACCTTCAGAGGATGCAGAAGCCACCGGGTGAAAAACTCGGGTTGAAGCCGGCGGCCGGCGAATCCCAGATTGGTGCCGGGGGCTTCAAAAACTGCCGTTGCCGGAGTTTCATTGACCGCATGGCAGGTGATACAAGCAAATCCCTGACTCGCTGAAACAATTTTCCGTCCCACTTCAGCCATCTCCGGATTGATCCCGGTTGTGGATGCAGCCCGGGGTGGATAGCCACCCGCAGCAGCCATTCCAACCGCCAGATCATGGGCATAATGCTCAAACCCAGGCATTCTCGCTTCAAGCCACGGACGCATTCTATAGTCCAGATGGCCAGCAATAAACTGTTCTGCCCATTCGGGATTCAATTTGCCATGGATTAATTCCAGTGAGGGAAAGCCTTCATGGGCGCCGTGGCATCGGGCACACTGGAGGTTGCTCAGCATATTGCCCACTTCTGCATAGGGAGCACGCGCGGACAGGACCCCTTTCGCGTTCCGGGCAAAATGCTGAAGATCCTGAATCTCATTCTCCTTCAACTGGTAATGGACAGACATCTCATGGGATGCGGGATTTTTCCCGACGCATCCAGTGTCCCAGCTGGATTGTGCCAACTGAGCCAGAGTGGGGGCCACCATTTGATTGCGGGCAGGGCCATCGTGGCAGGCCATACAACCAGAGGATTCTGCCAATTTTCTCCCGCGATCGATGCGGGAGGCGTCCTCTGGTATTTCCGGATAGGATTGCAGAGTGGAAGCGGCACGCAGGTAGGCAGCCAGATTCCGGGCCTCATCCGGGGACAATTGAAAATCCGGCATGCGCGTCGATGTGTAATGAGCAAATGGTTTCAATAAAAACCGCTCCAGTTGTCCCACTGGAAATTTGGCTTTGACATGATTGAGATCAATCATTGGTTTTTCCGGATCAAAATAGGTCACACCGGCTCCAGGTGGGACGTGACATGAACCGCACAACAGTTTTTCAAATATCTGACTTCCGGACTCCCGCTCTCCTTCGGTCGTCTGGATCGGATCCTGATCCATTTCCAGGCTGCCGAGCCAAGCCGCAATATCCCCCACCGATTCCGCAACTTTCGAACCATGAAAGATCTTTGGCATTCTGGCATTGGGCCGAATGGATTGGGGGTCTGCTACCCAGGCGGCAAACCACCCGGCATTCCGGCGACTGCCAATTCCGTTGAAATCCGGAGCCCCCGCATGAAGACCTAATCCGCCGGAATTACCGGAAGCATCAGAATCATCCACGTGGCACTTGAAACAACGGTTTTCAAAAAACAGATTCCGGCCATTCACCATCATCTCACTGGCAGACAGCTCCTTCATCCCCACCGCATCCGCATTGAAACCTATGATCCGGTAGGGAAATGGTGCCAGAGGTGATTCCATGTCTCCCCACTGAAGGCGGACGTAACTGTCCGCCTCAGAGGAATCCCCCTGGAATTGGATCGAAAAATCCATATACCCCTTGTCTATCTGACCATAGGGAGTCACACTGGTTTCCCCACCAACCTCAGTCCGAATTACCAGACCCGATTCCAGCCGAAATTCCGATGCCCCCGAAGCAATGAGAGAAAAACGATAGTCCGCCCGGATGGGGATGCGCACGACCCCACGGATGGTGGCCTCAAATGGACCGATGGGGAGACTCGGATGTGGATGCGTGCCACGTGGCACCATAACCTGCGGCCCGTCTAACCGGATAAGCGCTTTGGCTCCATTGACCCCACTGACCACTTCCATAATCAGGCCCCGGTTTTTTGGCCTGGTCGCGCCTTCTGAATCGATTGCCGGACACAAAAAAATCCAGGCTAGCAGCATCCCAAATCCCAAATGACTGTTTCGCTTTTTTCTCTTCATCGTTCTCTCCATTCTATCCTGAACTCGTCACAGTGACGACATTTTGAATAAAAAATTCCCGCTCAAATTCATCGAGCGGGAAAAATTTCCGGAATTTATTCAGAGACCTGAATCGAACCACTGAGTGATTTCCCCAGCCGGTTCACATGATACAAGAAGAGGAATTACTCAATACGATGAATGGTATGGAGAATTTTCTGTTCGATTTTACTTCCGTCGGCGGCTTCGATATTGAATTCGATATAGAATTGATCCACGGGTTCCAGGTCCTCGACTTTGATAGTGACGGTCTTTTTATCTTCCGAGAGTGAGATGGATTCAATGTCGACGTCGTCGATGCCTTTTTCACCTTTGAAATAGACGGAGTATTCGGCGGAGCCGTATTCGGATGAACGGCTGTAATTCCACTGCTGGGCGAGGAAGTTGTTCAGGTCTGTGGCGGAGGATTCTTTAAGTGGCACAGTGAAGGTCAGATGAATGCCATCTTTATCGACGCTTAATCCATTGGCGGACTTGACCTGCCTTCCGGTGTAGCGGACCCGGTCGAATCCTGAGAGGTTGGCGGCTTTGGTCTGCCACCCGCGCAGCCCGGCAACATAGAGCTGACCATCTCCCTCACTGAATCGTGCCCGCATGGCAGATGAGGCGAATTGTACAGGAATGCGAACCACGCCACCCTGCATTTGCCCACCCACTTCCTCCTTGAGCACCAGGTAGAGGGCACATTCACCGTAGGAGAGATGCAGAAGCTCGCCTTTGAATGGACCCCAATCATCGCTGGTCACCCAGACCTGCGATCCGCCGGAATTATCGAATTGGCGGCCTTTGGATAGCCAGCACAGGGGCTTGTTCCATTCGGGAATCGGGTCCAGATGCGCGAGGTCCTCAACACCCTGAAAGCTGCCTGGTTTCACCCAATGAATCGGGCACGCAGGCATCCATGTGCCTTCGTTGTCTCCGGACGTGATCTGACCATCCGGACCGACCCCGATACCATTCGGGGCACGGAATCCAGTGGCATAAACCTCGAGTTTGCGGCCATTCGGAGAAACCTTGAGCAAGGATCCCGCGTGTTGAGTGACGTGGCCAAACTTGCCATTTTCATCCGGATTACTTCCAAAGCCACGCCCGCCACCGCGCACTGGTCCGGCTTTTGCAAAGTAAAAATTGCCTTCCTGATCGGTATGAAGGTCGAAAACAAATTCATGGAATCCAACCGAGCTGGTGAGGTCATTATTGAAATTCTCATAATAATCAACGCACCCATCCTGGTTGAAGTCGTGAATGCGGAGGATGCCGACGCGTGAGGATACGTAGATCTGGTCATCGACTATTTTTAGGCCCAGTGTTTCAAACAACCCGGAGCCGAAGCGTTTCCAGGAGACATTCTCCAATCCCTGATCGATTCCAGTCACCAGCCAGAGATCACCATCCCAGGTTGAAAAGGCCGCCTGGGTGGAATCACTGAAAAAATCAAATCCTCCCAGACGCACACGGCGATTCCAGGGATTTTCAAGTGGCACAGGGATATTGTCGACGACATAGGCACCGTCTGGGGATCCGTTGATTTCCAAGCTTCCTTTGACGTCCACGGATTCCGGCCAGGGGTCCTCGCCCGGTTCATCGACGTTGACCATTGGCGGAATTTCACGCATGAATGCGCGGAATGCGCCAGCATTCTCGGGATTTCCCTTCCAATAGTAAATGGCGAAGTCGCGTCGTGCGGGCGAATCCTTGGCGATATGGAGGATGATATGGTCCTGGACGGCTTCCAGTGACGCGCCTTTGGGAATACCTGAGATGCCGACCACAGTGACCTGTCCGTCAGCGCCTGTGATTTTGGCGGATCTGGGGCTGATGACTGTGGCTTCGCCACCTTCCACCTGAGCGAGTATCTGGCTGATCGGCAACAAGGTGCGTCTGCCTGTCGAAGGCACAATTTTCAAGGTTCTCACCAGGGCCACCTGGCCATCCAGTTCCAGACTGCCCGGCTGATCGTAGATCTTGTGGTCGCCCACGGTGTAGTGCAGCACGACTTTGTCGCCATGAACGTAGATACCTTTCCAGTGGGCAACGGACTTATCCATCGGGCCAAACGGTTCCGGGCGGGTATCGGAAAATTCACCAAAATCATCCGCCCATCCCGGCACTACCGGAGTGCCGAAAACCGGGTCGCCGTCAGCTTGAGGATTATCGCCATGGTTTCCATTGAAAGTGACACCATCCTCGGTGATGATTCCACCGGTCCAGCCTCCGGCGATGCGCACCAGATCAATGTCAAACAACATGGTTGCATCGTTGCCCACATTGATGGCAACCCCCTTGTTCGCAATGTTGTTTTTGGAGCTTTCGCTGTCACGGCAGCCATCTGAAAGGGAAAATCCCTTTGAACAAATTCGTACTGCTTCTCGGCTGAGGCATCCCCGGAAATGACCAATGCCGCCAGCAATCCCAAATGCTTGATTCTATTTCGATTCATCATGATTGAAATTTCAGAAACGACCCTAACGGATTAAATCAGAGGCCAATCATTGGCATCTCCATAATCCGCATCGAATCGTATTCCAGCGCACAGGATAAAAGGCCAAACCATTCGAGTCAAATGACGAAACCCACAGATGTAATCAATTTATGGAAGTTGAGATTTTGTTTTGTATTTTTCTAACTTCAATGACCCTGCCAGCAGACCCAAAAGAAGAAATGCCAGCCATGAAATCGCTGGGACATAGAGAGTCCACTCCATGAAACTCTGCAAACTCCAGCCAGCCGCCCCGATCCATGAGGCACACAGATATGAGCTGAATTTCCCGGGATCCGTTGCGCCCTGAGGGCGGATCAGGAACCCGCGCGCGGACCACAGTGTGCCAAATACCAGAACGATATAAAATAGTGCCGCCGGCAGACCGGAATCCGTGGCTGCTGCAGGTAATCGTTGTGGACCAGGCGCGCCATCTCATCCTCCGGCCGCTTTATTTTTTGAAAAGACCCGCATGAAGGTGCCCGGCCCACTCCCAGTCCAGGGATGGGACTGAACATTCTCCACAGCTGCCCGCCAATACCCGAAACGCCCCACAGTTAAACTCCGCGCCCCATCCCGGAAATAATCGTTATACTTCCACCCGAACAGGATACCTCCCAATAAAAGCATTCCAATGACCAGCCCGGCTTTCCACTTCCGGGATACCGGAAGCCAGAGGATGGTGCCGAGCGCGATCTGGACAGCCGCCACCAGATATCCGGTTTTCGATCCAGTCCAGAATAAACACATCAACCCGGATATGCCCGCCAGAATGGAAAGCACCCACCCAAGCCTTTTGCCATGCATCGACTCCCCCACCCGATACAGCCACACCATCAGACATGGAACGGACAATACCAGAAAGGCCGCCAGTGCATTCGGATAGGTCAATGTGGCAAAAATCCGGTCCCGCTCAATCCGATATAAGAATTCTGCGGGCAGATTCTGCCACCCCTCCTGGGAGTAGATGAACTTCCGGGTCTCCTCCAACCCTCCGAATTTCTGCTGGCACCCATTCCAGATCACCCAGATCACTCCCAGCCCAATGCCCGCAAAAAGCCAGGAATACCGCACTCCCCGCCGGGCCATCACCCACCCGGTATACCAGATGAGCAGGACAACCCAGAAATGCACCATCACCTGCCCGGTCAGAACTGCATCCATCGTCCCGAACGAGGCAATCACATTCCAGAGAATCCAACCAACTCCACAATAAATTAAATAATTCGCACAGACCCGTCCTCTGCCCGCCACGATAAGCCCGGCACAGACCAGCACCGCCAGAACATAACCCCAGTTCAATGGCCAGGAGACCAGAAGAAATTCATAAATGTTGCCAGGCGCGGAAGTCATCTCAGCCAGATTGGCCGGCGTCCCGAATTTTAAACTCCCCAACCCAAGCAGTAACCCCAGGCACAGATCAGAATAATCACTGCCTTTGCGCGCATTCCATGACTCAGGAAGAAATATGGACATAAATTAAATTTCCAATGATCTGGTTGCTTCAGGCGATCCGGCTGGATTGAGATAATGCCATGGAACAATCAGAGGTGCAGTTTGAGAAAACTGACTTCAATGGCAAGAGATTCCTGGACATTGGTATGCAATATCCGCTGGAGTTCTTCAAAGTTGGCGAGATTTGCCAGTGCCTGATCGACAGATATCCGTTGAGCCAGGGATTCCACGGAGGCTTGATGTTCAGGAAACGCAGGTGTCGATCCGATAATCCCGGAACGCACTAACCACAAGTCGCGCAAAAACCATTGTATTGCCAGTATCACCCGCGACCTCTGCAATCGATACTCGGATTCAATACTCGATGATAATTCCACTTCATACTTATCCCTCAAGCCCGTATCCAGATCTTTGTCCCCCGATGATAAAGGAGACCTCAACAGCATCGCTTCCTCAATCTCACCGCGCAGCTCACTCAATCCCGCCACAACCGCATCCAACAATCGATACTTTTCCAGAACCCCCAACTTCGGAACCGCCAGGGCCCGCTTCACCAGACTCCCCACAATTCCTCTCGCCACCGTTGGGAAAACCAATTCCCCATTTCCCGCAAAATGAAGCCTCAAACACCGCGATATGATGGTATCCAATACCCGCTCAATTTCGGTCGTGAGCAGGATAAATACAGTCTTCGGGGGGGGTTCCTCCAGTGTCTTCAAAAAGGCGTTGGCCGCCTGAGTGTTCATCCGGTCTATCGAACTGATCCATCCCAGTTTATACCTCCCCTCATACGCCGTGGTCTGCAACCGGCGTATGAATTCCTGCGTCGGTTCCATGCGAATCTGGCGCAATTTCGATTCTGGCCTGAGATAATGCACATCCGGATGATTGCCACTCACCACTTTCCGGCATTGCGGACACTCACCACATCCATCCAATGCCGCAGTCCCGGCCCCGGAATCTGCAGCCATTTCTTTCCGCCTCTCACAATACAGGGCACGAATGAATCCCTTGCTGAAATCCTCCAATGTATGCAGCTCATCCCCGGATAACAGATAAGCATGCCCCAACCTCCCACGCCTGAGACTCCGATCCAGGATCTCAGCCGCCGTCGTCCGCTCCGCATTTCTAACCTGGGCCATTCCACCGCAAATTCTATCCGCCATCCCACCAAGGGGAAGCAAATTGTCCACCCACCACGTCTCCATCCCCGGATTTTCCCGAAAAATTTTCCAGACTAATGTCTTGCGTCCTCACACCCAAAGTCGGATACTTTCCACGACCGCGGAGAGATGGCAGAGTGGTCGAATGCAGCGGTTTGCTAAATCGCCGTACGGGTAACCGTACCGAGGGTTCGAATCCCTCTCTCTCCGCCACTTCCCCCCCACTCTTTCGTAAGCTGAAATATAATTAGATCCGGCCTGCAAACATCTACGGAAAATTGACTATGGATGGCCCCCATTTGCGCCCCGCAGTCCCATCTGATCCAGAATCTGAAGGTAATGCTGGAATTCCTGTTCAAAG
Organism: Verrucomicrobiota bacterium; assembly: GCA_021209225.1. Taxonomy (GTDB): domain Bacteria; phylum Verrucomicrobiota; class Verrucomicrobiia; order Limisphaerales; family JAJOIW01; genus JAJOIW01. Next base: position 2,960 of record JAJOIW010000081.1, on the reverse strand, counting down.
AATTCCCCGGCCTTCTCAAAAAATTCAGGGCGATCAAACCGGATTCTTGCATATCCTTCAGAATCTTTGGGAATCCAATCCAGTGTGATCGCATTTCCAAACTGGCTTTCATAGCGATGCGTGAAATCTTTTATGACATCTTCTTTTCGGGAGTAGAAAATGATGTGAATCCTGCCATCGCCCAGGATGTCTTCCAATAATCCGATGGAAACCGGCCAGTCCTGGAGCATCCACCTATTCACAAACATATTCGTGTATTCCTCGTGAAAATACCCATTGTATATCTTTGGCTCAGTCCATGCCTCATCCGGATCCATATTGTTCCGACGCAACACTTCTTTGATGGGAATATAGATTCTGGTCTTAATCTGATTGTGCCGATCCAGTGAAAGCGGATATGGGTCCCCCTGGAGTGACCTACTGACATCCCGGATATACTTCACCTTGTCCGGATCATCAAGGACCCTACTCAAATTTTCATATTCATAGACGTGGATACCTGAAAGATTGCAGGCGATCCGGGAGAAGTTATCACAGCTTTTCACCACAAGCACCAGGCGCGGAATCAGCACAAATTCCTGGAACAAGCTGAAAAGTGCATCATTCTCCTTATTGAATGTCATGGTCACTCGGGCTTTATACTCAAGTACCTGGCCGATATTCTCTCTCAAAAATGGTTTTGCCTTGAACTCCACAACTACAGGCGTTCTGTGTATCCTGTCCCGTAAAATCAGGTCGATGCGCCTCTGGTCGCCAGCCGGGTATTCCAATCCACATCTCGGCAACTCAGGAACAGATTCGTAATCCGTATTCAGCAACCATGGATTCTCAGCAATGAACTGCTGAAGCTCGTTCTCGTTCTGCATTCTGTATTGGATTTTGAAGTGAGCGTGTGATGCGGGTGTTCCACTGACTGTGAAAACCCGACTGCGTTTGAATCCTGTATAGATACATTTTCCCGTTGGATATTCCGATGCGGACTACCGTACGTCGTCCTGGAAAATATATTGGATGTCCTCCATGGTGAGGGATTCTGAAAATTTTGATTCGTCGAGCACTTCCGCTGCCAGTTCACTTTTGGATTTTTGCAGATTACGGATTTTTTCCTCCACTGTATTTTTTGCGAGGAGTCGGTATGCGACGACGCGGTTGGTTTGACCGATGCGGTGGGTTCGGTCAATAGCCTGGTTCTCCACAGCTGGATTCCACCAGGGATCAAACAATATGACGTATTGAGCGGATGTCAGATTGAGTCCGGCGCCACCGGCTTTTAATGAGATGAAGAAGATTCCGGCACCTTCGGAGGATTGGAAATCCTTCACCAATTGCCCACGGTTTTCGGATTGACCGGTCAACAGCCAATGAGTCCAACTCCGCTTCCTGGCTTCTTTGACCAGAATATTGAGCATTTCCACAAATTGGGAAAAGACGAGAACCTTGTTTCCCTGATCGAGAATGGCCTCCACGTGGTCGATCAAAGCCTCCATCTTGGACGAGGAGCCCTTGGAAGTCCCGGAATAGAGTTTGGGGTGACAACATATCTGCCGCAGGCGCAAGAGTGAGGTGAGCACGTTGAATTTGACTTTGTTGAATTCTGACGAGCTGTTGACTTTGAGCATGATCTGCTGGGCCCTCTTCAATTCAGCTTTATACATTTTCTCCTGTTCGCCGGAAAGTATGCATAAAATGTCCTCCTCAACACGCTCAGGTAAATCTGTAGCCACCTGATCTTTGGTGCGCCTCAATATAAATGGCCGTATCCTCGAGGACAGTCGAAGCCGGGCTAAGGGATCTTTTTTCGAATTATATATTTCCTGAAACTGGGATTTATTTCCTAAAATCCCGGGCATCGCGAATTCCATAATACTCCACAGATCCAGCAACCGGTTTTCAATGGGTGTCCCGGTCAAAGCCAGCCGGAAGTTGGATTTTAATGAACAGGCCGCTTTCCATGCCTGGGAGGTCGGGTTCTTAATATTCTGTGCCTCATCGAGGATCACTGCCAACCAGTGAATATCCGCCAGCTTCTGCTCCAGATTGCGCATCTGCGCATAGTTGATCACATGGATCTCAAATGATTTCTGCCGGGCGGAAAAATTCCAGACGGTCGATGGATCCCAGACATGCACCGTCACCTCAGGCACAAAATGATTCACTTCCTGAGACCAGTTCTCCATCACACTTTTCGGGCACACCACCAGCACCGGGGCGTTCCTGACTTTCTTATCCAATTGAATATATCGGAGCCAAGTCAATGTCTGCAGTGTCTTGCCCAGGCCCATATCGTCCGCCAGAACTCCCCCAAATTGGTTATAACTGAGATAGGCCAGAAAATGATATCCATCCGTCTGGTATGGTCTCAATGTCGCCGTGACCCCATCAGGGATGGATGGCGTCACGGACGCTTTCAGTCTGGAGGCCCGTTCCCGAACCATGGCGAATTGATCAGCATTCATCCACCTTTCAGCCTCCGGGGTGGCGAGCTGCAGGACATGCGCTTTCTGCGGGCCGGCGGAAATCTCCATTGGGGTCAGTCCGATACGGGCGAGATCCTCGTTGTCCTGGTCTGAAAACTGGACATCGAGCTTTTTCCATGCCCCGCTGCTTAAGCGCACCCAATTCCCCGGCGCTTTCAGCAGGATTGCTTTTTCCTCCGGGGTCAGTTCATAATCCCCGGTGTCCAAGGCCAGCTCGACATCGAACCAGTCGGTATCGGTTTTCTCGATCCGGATTGCCATATTCCCGCGGATTGTCCCAGTGCGAATGCCGGTGAGATTGGGGTCCATCTCCAGCACCACAGCATCGGGAAGTGTTTGAAGCCATTGGAAGAAGGTGTCGGGAAAATTGCGCACCACCGGCAGCAGGTAGGCCTGGTTATATTCCTGATATTCCGGTGCGAGGCCCCGCAAAATGGTGGGCATCCAGCGGAGATACTTATCATCGATATTCAGATCATCCGG
>JAJOIW010000014.1 GCA_021209225.1 Verrucomicrobiota bacterium | reverse complement strand
TGCCGGGATGGGTATTTTCAAGTATACTGTGAACGGCGTTGACATATTACGGGCACGGAGGTTACTATGGGAGCTTTATTGCTCTACATGTCCCCAAGAGAAATACATTTTTTGTGCAAACATAGGTCAGGCCAATGCCGCTCTTGATCCGCAACAGTTGGTAAATTCCATAATTGAAGTCCTGAAAAAATGATCCGCACTTGAAGCAGCGCGCAGAATGAGATGGATCGGAAGTTCATAATCGATGGCCAGGTTCAGGGGTAAAAAAGATCCCTGGTCCTATGCATGGACCAGGGATCCCGGAGTGCAGTAGGATTACTCGGATGCTTTCAATCCCAGTTTGACCGAGTCGGTCTGGACCTCAATCGTGGTGAGTTCAGCCCCTGGGGCATCGGATTGCAGCCGGAAGAATCCCTGAGAGGATTGAGGTTGAGCTGTGGTGAGCGATTGAGATGCCCGGTCGTAAATGGCATTGACCGGTTGAAAACTCTGGGTCACTTCATTGCTGGCCTCAAGGGTTATTCGGATGGATTTATCATTCGGGGAACCTCTCAATGGTGATGCCAGATAAGGGAAGGATTCAGAGAAGAATCGTGCGTCGACGTAGGCGCCATCCGTGAATGGAAGTTTTCCGGATGGAGCGACATTTTCATCCAGCAGGACTCCCATGACGACGCGCAGGGCGATGTCCACCACATCATCTCCCGGACGGCGTCCATTGGGGAAACCTGCGTTGTCTCCAGTGAGAACAGCCAGGGGGGGACTGCATCTCCCGCGAAGTCGGAGCAATCGAAGTATTCAACCGGAGCATTTCACTGGTCGACCCGTTTTTATTCAATCCCTCGACACCAGTCAGAAATCCGGCAATCAGATCCGCCCTGGGGAAAAGGTCTGGCGCTTTGACTCCCGCAGCTCCAAACAGAATTTCAAGCAGCTCGGGCAAGGTCGGGTGAGTGACATATTTCAGGAATTGACCATCGCCCGTCGGTTCGCTGGAATTCCATTTATTTTTATCCGAAATGCCGATGACCACCTCGTTCACCAGAGGAGCCCCAAGTCTCGAAACCTGTGAGTAGAGCACATTCTGGTTGTGAGCCAGCTGAACATTCTGGCTGAGTCTGGTGGGAGACACTTCCTCAACTTTGGTGATGGTGCTCGCCGTTGCCCATGCCCCGATTATGGGTTGTCCTTCGATGGCCAGAAATTCGATCGGAAGTTCGATGATGATGGAGGTGACATTTTTGTCCTCCAGGGAATCCTTATTGGCATTGACGGGTCCGAGCGGACTGGTGCTGATGTTGACCAGGTCAAAGGTTTCGCCAAGGTTGACCACAAACGGATCCTTGCGCTGGCCAACAAACATGCGCCCGGTCTTTTCGGTGCCGGGAAGCGCAATATTGTATATATGTTTCTGTGCGTAGGATTCGTAATCGGGAATGGATTTGTTCCCGATATTGTCCACCGGTTTGGTGAAGACCGTATTTTCTGTTCCCGCTTCCATGATGGCCACGGCATTCGCCAGGTTCTCCCTGCGGTGGCCAGCAATGAAATCCACATTGTAGGTTTCAATCAGGTTCAAGGCCCCATTCTGAACCTGTCCGTTTTCATCCAGAGTGATTTGTCCGGCGTTGATCAGGGGGATTTCAACCATTTCTGTGGCTCCAGCATCCCCGATTTCCAAGGCAATACCTTTGTATGTGTTGCTGAATCTCCACTGGAGAGTGATGTCTTCGATGGAATCGGCATTGTTATCGATATGGATCTCGTAGCGGGCCTTGTCCGAGGGAGCCATGGAGAAGTAATTCGGCCCTCCGTATGCGTCCTGGAGCGGGATATAGTTGGCGATGAGAGTCACATAATCCTCGCGGCCGGGTTCATAGCTTCGGAATATATAGAAGTCCGTGCAATCGAATTTGGGCATCTCAGTGATGCCTGGGGCTTCGCGATGGCTGGAGGTCCATCCACTGCTTGCTGAGAGCGCGAGGACTCCGATGGCCAGCATCCAATTCCGGTGGACGTGGCGATATTTGTCTGGAGTAGTTTGCAGATTAGGCATTGTCATTCCCATGATATGAGTTTTTGTTTCTGATAAGTGAGGAGTCGCTCAACTGGAAGGACCCTTATTTATCTCTGACCTCTGTTACGTCCATGCCAGGGGGATTGGATGCATGGAAATTCATTTTTTTCAGGATGTGTCCGATGAGAGAAATTCCTTGAAATTCAAATCTTTGAATCTAACTAAAACAGAATGGAGATGGATGGCGGGCGGAGTGAAGAATCGATCCCGGTGGAGATGCTATTAGTGGCGGTGGCCGCTGGTGATCTGGACTCCTTTGAAAGGCTTTATGACCATTACTCGTCAGTATTGTACACGATCGCACTCAATATCTTAAGGGTGCCAGTGGATGCTGAGGATGTGATTCAGGATGTTTTTGTTCAGCTCTGGGAGAAGTCCGGAGAATTTGATCCGGAGCGCGGCAGTGCCCTTTCGTGGATGGTCACCATCACCGCCGGAAAGCCATCGATCGATACAGATCCTTCGCCCGGAAATCCCGGGTCATGGAAAATTATGAGGCCACCTCCGTATCGGATGCCTCACACGGCGGAACATCCACATTCCTGACCGGAAGATTTAAAAAGTCTGGCCGCGGAGGTCAGAGCGGCTCTCGGTCAATTGACTGTGGATCAACGAAGTGTGATTGAAATGGCCTTCATTCATGGCATGAGCCACTCAGAAATCTCCCAATCCCTGGGAGAACCACTCGGCACCATCAAAGCCAGAATTCGTCGTGGGCTGGATATCCTGAAAAAGACTCTCATCCCATTAAGCTGACCCGACATTGATACGATTCAAACCCATATGAATTTCGACTAAAGGCATGGAAACTGAAAGATTACACGAACTGCGAGTCATGAATGCTCTCGGAACCATCGATGAAGAGGATGCCCGTGAGCTGAAGCGACTTGAAGCAGACGAGCGCCGGGAACTTCAATCCATGACTGAGTTGAGCGCCCTGGTGTCTGCCTTTGCCTCCCCGCTTCAATCCCCATCGGCGCATCTCAAATCCAGAGTGATGCAAGCGGTTCAGCACAAGTCTGCTCAGGCGGATGACCGATCCAAACCCAATCCACTCCAGTTCCAGATGGCAGCCGCTGAATCCAATCGGGGATGGATCCCACTCAGATTAAAGGGCGCCTATATCAAAATGCTGTCCATGGATTCTGCGACCGGGAAAGTGGTCGCCTTGGGCAGGCTGGAAGCTGGAACCCGTTATCCAGCCCATCACCATCACTCCAGTGAAGACATCTACGTCTTATCCGGTGATCTGAATATCGGCATGACACCTATGAAAGCCGGAGATTTCCATCATGCGGAGTCAGGATCCTGGCATGAGGAGAACTGGTCGGAAACCGGATGCATGATTCTCGCGGTCTCATCCCTGGATAATTTCCGGGACCAACTTCAATAAATCTCTCCAGCTCACCAGCAATGATAGACCTGCACAACCCCAGTTTGACCCGGTTTGGTCGATTCATTTGACCGGCTTCAGAGCCCAATCTGGTGGAGTTTTTCTCTCCTTGCTACAAGACCCTGAAGTGTCCTCATTGAGCGAGCGATGTGAATGTGAGGGAGGCGAATTTGGAGTGCGGCGTTATTCGCCGCTTTGAATTCGAGTGCGAAAGCAAGTTCCAGACTCCAGTCCTTAGCGAGAAAGGCCCCCCAATCAGTCCGTAAACTCAGTGGACATATTGAACGCTTGGACCTGTATTGGATGCTGAATTCAAAATCAATCCAAAGTCGCGTATGCCTCTCCGCACATAAAATTCGCCTTTCTCAATCACTTGGTGTGCTGGCTTGGAGTCAGTCACTTGTTTAGTGTGGGGGGCGGGTTGGCTTTCATGAATTTCTGGTAAAACTCCGGATCCGGGATGCCGACCTGGAAACTGGTGATGGTGCGGAATGGGGCGAGATGGACGGGGAATCGGCGATAGTTTTTCCACAGGTAATCGCAATATGCGATGGTGGCTTCGATGGCTTGGGGTTCAATGCCGGCGATCTGCTCATTGAATAGTGCTTCGGATTTCCAGGGACTGTCGGGATGAAGGGACCTGAAGATTCCCTGGTTGCCGAATTTTTCACCAACCACCTGGAGGACAGCATTCCGCATCGAACCGGATGCATCCGGATTCAGTGACTGCATCAGGATGGATCCGTTGCGGGTGAGGCTGACGGGGTAGGGGATATCCGGGTTTTTCCCCATTCGATCCAGGATCCAATTGACCCATCGCGGCGCACCGAGATACCGGCCGCGGCATGGAATCCATTTCAAATCCTAAAGCCTGAAACCACGAAAATTCGTGGTTGGCAAAAAGTGGGTATCCGGCCAGATTCATGGATTGAGCGGTGAGCGCCAGGTTCTGCATGATCATCCCCTGCTCGATGGCAGCAAACTCCGCCACCATGGTCTCGATGTGGCGGATGGTGACCACTTTGCCATTATTTGGATTGTCATCCAGGTGGCCCTTTTTGGATTGAGCAAACCGTGCCACTCCCGCTGGCTGGAAGTTTTTCCGCTCGTCGAGAACATAGACCCCGATGCGGGACTGGAAAATCTCCAGCAACCCATTGATGTAGAGTCGTCCCAGATCATTCACGGGCAGAAAGACCGATGTCCCCGGAGCATTCGCCGACCAGTTATTCAGACTCAGATTATGAATGGGTTCTTTGGGTGGATTGGGTCGGGTGTTGAGAATCTGAACTTTCTGAGCCGAGTATATTCTTTTCCAATCCTGTGAATGTGCCAGGTTGATAAGATTGGATATTTCCTGAGGCTGAAGATCCTGGGGTCTTTTCAGGAGGTGGGCACCCTGGTCATTGATGACAATGACAGCAACGCTGTGCAGGGCGTCGCCACTGGCGACGGTTCTCCCATACTTTCCACCGATGATATTGCCACCCCCGGCATGACTGAAATCCAGATCAAGAATTGCCCCGCCCGTGATTCCAGTGGCGGCAAAAGCCAGTTGTGCCTCCTGATCGGGTGAGAGGGGACATGGTGGGTGTGGGCTCTGGAACCGGAACGGACCATCCGGAATATGCATTCCCATGCAGAACCTCCGGATCGGCGCTGGCGCAGCAATTCCAGCAATTCGTCCACTTGCAATCCCGGGTTTTTCATTGGGTGCGCAGGGACATGGCGAGAAACTGGGTATGGATGCGGTTCTGGAGTTTGAACTGTATCCAGACCCGATAATTCCCCTGGGTGGGTGGCAGGTAAGGGAAAATGATTTCTCCGGCTTTTCTGGAAGCGGACATTTCCAACCATCTGGACTGGCTTTCATCGACTGAAGGGAGTTGGCAGAGTGGTTCGTTGAGGCCTATGTTGGAGGTGATTTTGCCAGCGTCGCGCAATTCAAACAATTGCATGGCTGCCATGGAGACCGTTCCAGCAGGGTGGATATGCGTGTAAACCGTTCCATTTGCCCCGACGATCGCTGCATGAGCCGCCATCCCCAGATAGGGTTCAGTCTGCACTGGCGAGCCATCCGGGTGCGTGAGTTCAAAGCGCAGTTGCTCAGCTGGATCAGATACATTTTCACCCGTCCATCGAATGCGGATACCTGAATCCATAATGAATTCATTGGGTACAGAGGACTGGGTTTGAACTGGGTCGCTGAGCCATGAGTCGTCTGAATCCCGCAGGTGGAGTTCTGCTTTGAGCCATGCCTGTTCGATGGGTTCCAGAGCTTCGACGGGATCTGGCTGCCGGTCCAGATCGATGATCCCGGTCAATGTCTGGGAATATCCTGTTTCGTGTGTCACATCGGCAAACACGTGATACGCACCAGCCGGAAGGTCAGGAACTGCCGTCCAGAAAATGCCCGGTGTCAACTTCAAAGGATGCAGGTGAGCCACGCTTCCAGACTTTTCTTCGACTGGCACCATATAAATATGGACCAGTTTTCCATGGTCCGGCACCAGTGGTCCACGGCGCTTGAAATTGATATTGGACAAATCGACTCTCAGGGCTCTGGGCGACTCGGGCAACTGGTGCCAGGTGAGAGTTGCCTGAGCGGGAACGTAGAGTCTGTTATTGGTGTAGTGCTTTTCCTCACTGTCCCACCAGGCTTTTCCAAAGTGGAGGATAGTCGCGACGACGGCCAGGCTTGCGACGGTGATGAGATTTGCTGCGGTGATTCTCTTCCGGGAGGGTGTGGCAGTGGGTGGAAGGGTGGAGTAGAGAACGGATTGACGGATGATGCAAACCAGAAGAACCACCAGGAGAGTCAGGAGTGCCACCAATATGATTGTCATGAATGGTCCCATGGATGGGGTATTTGTCGCCATCGGAGTAAAGGGAACGAAGGCGGATCCCTCCCCCAGGGAGCCAGAGGCTGCAACGTGAATACTGTGTGGGACTCCGGTCATGATCCAGAGTTCACCATGATAAAGTCCGGGCTCTCCCTTAACGGGTTTGGCCGGGTCGGGTGGTGGAGAGCCTTTGCGTCCTAAATCCGCCTGCACTGGAAGCACTGTGACCTGATCCAGCTCAGGCGCACCCTCAAAGCGGATGGATATTTGTGCAATTCCCGGAATGACATCCGGTTTTTTGACAGTGATGCGTGCCGGATAGGGACCGATGTGGGCCTGTTGAATGATATTACTCTGGCCCAGGTGGGCCTTTGTGGTTATGGGAACCAGGAGGATCAAACTGGCAAGTGCCAGGGTGATAAAAAATCCGGGACATTCTGATTTAAAGTGAATCATGAGAGGGGGAATGTGTGGGGTTGAGGTTATCGGCGGATGTGTCCCAGCCAGTGTCCGGCGAGCACACTGAAGGTGCAGGCCCCCAGAGAACTGATGAGGACGGCCGGGTATTTCCAGATTTGAGTGACCTGGGGTCCCCAGAAGGATTGCCGCCATGGGTTCTGCTGTTCCTGGTAACCCCAATGCCGATCGGCTGCAAAAAACCAATTGTGCGCTTTCTCCGACAGGAGGAATTCGCCAAAGAAAAACTGGCTCACATAAAAACTGAGGGAAAATATCAGTGCCCCGGCCATGATCAGAACCAGGTTCCAAACAAATCCAGAGCGAGCCTCGAGTTTCCATCGCAGCAGATCCAGAAAAAAGCCGGGAACGATCAGAAGCAAGGGAAATGGCAATGGAACAAAGTAATCGACCGGGTTGTAAATGGGCCCCAAAAGTGGCTGGGCTTTGAACAGGGGAAGGATCCAGGCCATGCCTGCGACGAGCATCATATAAATGAAGGCGATGGCTGTGCCTGCCCAGCGCCAGCGCGTCGCCTTCGCGATCCCAAGCAGGTAAAAGGGATACGTGGCACAGGAGAAAATCAGGAATTCCGCATGGCGGTATTGATTGGGCCAGGAGATTTCAATAAGAACAGTGGCCGCCATGGCCAGGAGAATCCCTCCACCGAGAACCATGAGCCAGGGAGATCGGGGTTGTGTTGATGCCGGATTCCGGGAGTTGTTCCAGTCCTGTGCCAGCAGGAGCAGGCCGCCAAAAACCACCGAAAACATACCCAGGGCCAATACCATGTGCGGTGGGGAGATGATTTTCACATCGAGCCCGTAGGCATTATGCCACCAGTCGTCAAAGGGGGCGGATGTCAGCATCGCCCAATTGCCAAACAGACAGACCCAGGCTCCAGTGGGCGCGCGGAGGGGTCCGATGGCGACCGTTGTCTTTTGATTGGTCTCTTTTTTCCAGAAGCTGTGAAAGAGGATCAGGTATCCCGACACGATGCCACCGATGATGCCGCCGAAGTGGATTGCCAGGTGAGCCGGGGTCCAGAAGGTGTCTCTGCCAATACTTCTGTGCCAACTGATGTCCCAGAGGATGCCGATGGCGATGCTCAGCGAGCCAAGGACAATGGTGTAACAATACCACGGGGCACGGGTGGATTGCCTGGAAGCTGTGGAATCTGCGGGTGAATCCGCAGCGGGATGATCCAGCTTTTCCGGGTGAGTGATGAAATCTGTTTTGTTTTGCATGCGTTCCAGACTGGTGAAATGATACCTGAACTACATCAATCGTGGAGCTTTCCACGGTTTGTTTCAACGGCATGATAAACGAGCTGTCAGAAGGTGAAAAGTTAAAGTCCGGTAACTTGGCGGATCTGGAATTCCATGGCCCGGGACAAATACCCGAACTCCTGGCTCCGGCAGGCAATTGGGAATGTGCCAAAGCGGCTGTGGAAAATGGGGCGGATGCCATTTATTTTGGCCTGGACAAGTTCAATGCCCGCATGCGTGCCGACAATTTCACCTGCTCGGATCTTCCTGAGTTGATGGAGTTTCTGCACTATCGTGGGGTGCGTGGGTATGTCACCTTCAATACACTGGTCTTCGCCGATGAGTTGGCCGAAGCCACCCGGTTTCTCACCCACATTATTCAGTCCGGGGTGGATGCCGCCATTGTCCAGGACATTGGCATCTGCAGAATAATCCGATCACTTTCCCCGGATTTTCCTATTCATACCTCCACTCAAATGACCATCACCAGCCCGGCTGGCGTGAGGTTCGCCAAACGGCTCGGTGCCAACCTGGTGGTTATTGCCAGGGAAAATTCCCTGCAGGATATTGAAAAGATTCAATCCGGCATTCAGGATTCCTCCCCGTTACCCCTGGAGACATTTGTGCATGGCGCGCTATGTGTCGCCTATTCAGGGCAATGCCTGACCAGTGAAGCCCTGGGCGGGCGATCGGCCAATCGCGGGGAATGTGGCTCAGGCCTGTCGCATGACCTATCAGCTGGTGGTGGATGGAAAGCCCAGGGAACTCGGCAACCGCCAGTATCTCCTGAGCCCCCAGGACCTGGCGGGTTGGACTGATACCGCAGCTCGCCCAGGCCGGGATCCGTTCATTGAAGATTGAAGGACGGCTCAAATCCCCGGAGTACGTCGCCGCCATCACCCACGCCTATCGTACAGCGCTCGACACTTTCGCCAGCGAGAATTCCCAGCATTTTCATCAATGGGTGGATCAATCCCGATACTCCCTGGAAATGGCATTCAGCCGGGGACTTTCCACCGGGTGGCTGCAGGGGAATGACAACCAGAAGCTGGTGCATGCGCGATATGGGAAAAAACGTGGCACCCATATTGGCGAGGTGGTGCGGGTGGATTTGGGGGTGATCTGGTGCCGACTGCATTCCGGGGTGAAAGCGGGTGATGGGGTGGTATTTGAAGATGCGGAGAGTCCAGACACTGAATCTGAACAAGGCGGATTCATCCATTATGTGGATAGCAAAAGCGGATTGACTGGTTTGCGGTTTGGCAGACACGGGAGCCGACCCCTGGATGTTTCCCGGGTGCGGCGTGGGTTCCGGGTCTGGAAGACAGCGGATCCCCAGTGGGAAAAGGAAGTCCGATCCACATTCCATGGGGACACGATCCGGTATCGCCGACCGGTGGATTTTGCTGTGTCAGGTGAGTTGGGCAAAAAACTCCGCATCCATATTCATGATCCTTGGAGCGGATATACCGGCTCTGCGGAAAGTTCATCCTATCTGGTGCAGGCATCAGAAAGGCCCCTCGATGAGTCCCTGTTCCGCCAGCAGTTGGGTCGTCTGGGATCGACCCCATATCAGATGCGCGGGTTGGAGTTGACTCTCAGCGACAACTGATGCTTCCCGTAAGCGAACTCAACCAGTTGCGCCGCCAGCTCGTCACCCAATTGGATGATTTCCGGAGGAAAGGTGCCGGTTGGTCCATCCATCCAAAACCGGATAGCTGGAGGCAGTGGGCCCGGACGCCGGTCCCCAAGCTGGAATCCAGCCCGGCTCAACTGGAATGGTCCATCACGATCCGTGATCCACGCCAATTGCCCGCTGTCATCGCATCCGGTTTCTCCCGCATCTATTGCGAGTTTGAGGATCCGAAAAGTACCGCGAAACCGTGCGTGAATTCCGTAATCTCAGCCCGCATGGCACAATTCTGGTTGCCGCCCCAAGAATTTTCAAACCCGGCGAGGAATGGATTCTCAAAATTGTGGAATCAGCTGAACCGGATGGGTATCTGGTGAGAAATTTTGACCATGCTGAATATTTCAAATGCGGCGAGCGGGTGGGGGACTTCAGTCTGAATGTCTCGAATGCCGTTTCGGCGGATTACCTGATGCAGGAGTGGGGTTTATCCCGGGTGACTGCTTCATATGATCTGAATGTCGAGCAATTGCTGGCATTTGCCGGCCAGTGGCGGCCATCGCGTCTGGAGGTATGCCTCCACCAGCGCATGCCCATGTTTCACATGGAGCATTGTGTTTTTTGTGCTTTTCTGTCCAGTGGCAAGGACTTCCGTGACTGTGGACGCCCCTGTGAAAAACACCAGGTCGAACTCGTGGACAGGGTGGGAGAGAAACACTACCTGCGGGCCGACGCCGGATGCCGGAACACCCTCTACAATAGCCGCATCCAGACAGGCGCTGAGCATTTTTCAGACCTGGTCCAGGGTGGCATCACTCATTTCCGCATCGATTTTCTGAATGAATCGCCACAGGACATTCCCGTGATTCTCGAGGCCTACCGCAGATTGGCCAAGCAGGAGATTTCCGGTTCTGAGTTGTGGCGCAGCCTCAAGCTCACCTCACAATTAGGTGTCACACGCGGTCAGTTTCAATCCGCGGAAAAAGGTGCCTGGCAGCGGACTTCCTGAATGCTCACCCCGGATTCTCCGCCAGAGGTATGTGGGTCAATGGCATCTCCGGACCGTGGAAAATAATGCCGCGGGAATCCGGGAAAATCTGGGACAGGTTCGGATAATCATCCCGCCCGGCGACCATGTATGCTGTCGTCAGTCCATCGGCAATCCCGGCATGCGGGTGGGTCATGGCAACCAGTTGGGTTCCCGACACTGGCCAACCGGATTTCGGGTCGATGACGTGGCCCAGGTATTGGTCCCCCAATGAATATCCCCGACCGAAGACTGAGGATATCGAAAGCGCCTGGTTTTCCAGTTCCATCACAGCCAATACTCCATCCGGCACATCCGAACCGGTTTCCTGGACTTCGGGAATGTCCACCGGTGTCTGGAATGGCGACCAGGGCCGCGTCCCGGATGGGCTCTGCACCGCCACTTTCCAGGGGATACCCAGTGGGGAAACACCCCAGGCCACAATCGAACTCGTGCCCCCCTGGATCAACCCATTCGGGACCTCCAGCTCCATCAGAATTTCCCATGCCTTGTGCAACGCGAATCCTTTGCCAATCGAACCCAGGTTGATTCGAGTGCCGGGGTGGGTGAAAGAAACGGAAAATGTCTGTGGATCCAGTTTGACATGGTGGTATCCCACGGCCCCGGTCAGCCTGGACAGTTCCGCAGCTGTGGGCAGGGATGTGGGATGCTGTGACCAGAAATCCATCAATGGGGCCACGGTGATATCGAAGTGGCCCATGGTCAATTCAGCCAGTCTGACGGACTGATCCAGACACTCGAAAACATCCGGAGTCAGGCGGACTGGCCGGGTGGATGCCAGCCGGTTGGCCTCAGCCACTTCACTGGATGACCGGTAATAACTGAGCTTGCGATCCAGATTGGCAATCTCTGAAAATGCCTGCTCCGCACAACTGCGCAGGTAGGCATCCGGCTTGCCGTGTAGGGCAAACTCGAAACGCGTTGCCATGGCATCGGCCGCAAAAGTGAAAAGTGATTCCCGCTCCATGGATCCTGGTCACCTGAGGAGCACGAGCCAGTCTGAATCCGTTGCATCCGGGGGCATTCCGATATTGGCGATGGAACCACCTTGAATGGATTGAATGGATCCTTCAGTCAATGGTCCGCCGTGGCGTGGATTGAACCAGCGTATCTGGAATTGCTTGTCCTCCGGAGTGGAGGAGAGATCGATGTGGGATGTTCCTCCCTCGGGAAGGTAGATGATATAGATGGATCCTGCCTGAGCGAAGCAGTAGCGCTCGTTGGAATGAGTCGGGTTTCCGACCAGGTCATCCCGGTTTTCCATCAGGTGGAAGGGAATCTGGTGGTCTTCAAAGAATCGAAGTGCGATGGCTGCATATTTCCATGACAGGTCCCTGGAGCGCCAATTCTGGGCATACAAGTCATTCTGAGGCAGTTTGTATCCAAAGTAGTATTCGACACCGGCCCCCCCGGCGAGCAGGGTTCCCCAGAGTGTGAACTTGCGTATCGAGTTCAGGTCGTAACTCGAATTTTTATGGGCGACCGTGCCGGAGAAGTTTTCGAATCCGGGGTCGGGAGGGACGCCCAGATCTGCGGGACCCTGCTCATCGTTGGCGACGACCCACGGGCGGCCGGTGGATTGGGAGGTCTGGATCCAGTAGAGAACCCGCTGGTGGGAGATGTTCCATTCATTCTGCAGGCTCACACCAGTCAACCGGGATTGGTTTCCCAGGAGTGGAGTGTAAACCTTGTCCTGTTCCTGGGGATAGGTGTGGATCACAATAGGGTTCTGATAAGGATCCATGCGGTGCAGGTAGTCTGCCATGGCCTGGATCTCCGCGGTCGATTGAGTATTCTCCTCGCCAATATTCCAATTCAGAGCCAGGTTGTGAGCAAATCTGGCAATCAGTTCCCGACAATAAAGTTTGCGTTCATCTCCCAGTTGGCCACCATCAAGAGATTCCGGGGTCGCTTTGATTTTGCGGTTGGGGCCATGGCGATCGTCATCCATTTCTGTCTCCTGGAGCTTGAAATGCAGATAGAGTCCGAGGGATGTCGCGTGGTCCAGGAGGATTCCCCATTGATCCAGTTTCGAGACGTCGTAATGGAATTTGTCATCGCGGGAAGTGAATGGCCAGATATTGTCGCCATCGCCGCCGGCATTGTAAGTGAGGAATGAGAAGGCGTTGGCGCCGGTTGAGGCCAGGTAATTCAGGGCACCGACAATGCCATGGCCTTTTCCACCCTGCCACTCCGGATCGCCGGGGCTCCAGTCCTTTTCATGATCGGCCCACGACTTCACGGGACTGGATGGATTGGATGCCATGCCGCCGTCCATGTCTGAACATGCCAGAGGGTCTCCGGGGAATCCGCCCCGGCTTTGAGGAAAAATCTTTTGGAATCCGCAAACTGCAAATACCTCTGATGGACATATTCCAATCGACCTGCGCCCGGAAATCGCGGCCGGTTTTGTCCGATGGACCAATGGTCAGGGACCCTCTCAATCCATGGTGCGGGAGAAAGATTGAGGGCTGGGATTCGTCGACCGCCACTCTCGATCCTCGAACAAACTCAAGGTCCCAGAGCCAATTCCCGGTGAGGGGTGGGGCAAAATGGATCCGCCACACATTCCCTTCATGAGCTGAGGAATCCGCCGCTTTCCCGTCGGCGGCAAAATATCCCGGCACCTGGATCACTCTGCCCGATGAGTGGGTGAAGCGGGCACTCAAGCGGAAATCCAGGAATGGATTGGGCTGGGTATCTGATTCTCTGGCCATGGGGCCTTCCAGTTCCAGTGTCACTTTGTGCCATTTTTTGAGTTCGCCTTTGATGGAATACCGGCGCTGGGTGGTGGGTGATGGCTGACCCGCAGGTGGATGGGCATTGTCCCGATCCAGATTTTCCTGAATCCACTTGGCCAAAGTGGAACTACCCATCCCGTATCCACCAGGCAGTGGGCGGTAATCCCGGGTCTGAATGGGCGGTTGCGGCCCCCAGTGAGCTGGAAAGTTTTTCTTGGCGGCATTATTCTGAGTCAGGCCCTGCCGCGGCGTGGAGCTGGAATCCTGGGAAGTGGTTTGGGACATATGAGCCGTTTTGTTGGGGGTAGTATCCGCTGTCATGGCACCCGGAACTCCCATCAGCCACGTCAGGACCGTCAGAAGCAACGGGGGAAAAATTCTTTGGGGCCGCATGGCGTGGCGCTTGGTGATATGGAGTTTTCTCTTCATTGGCTGAATATCTGTGTGTCTGATGGTGGTCACCTTAACCTGAAACCTTGGGATTTGAAATTCGAAATCCAATCCATCCGGAAGGTTCTCACAGATGGGGACGCCAATTTCCGCGAGGGAGGTGGAATTGCCAGGACCAGCCTGGCAATGCATTTTCCCGCACCTGGGCCATTCAGGTCTGTTTCAGCCTCTGCACTTCGCGAATGATTCCCGCCGGGTCGGGGAATTCTCCCGTGGCTTTCTTGGAATAAATCAATTGCCCATTGACCCACACCTCAAAAACCCCTCCCCCCATCGGGACCAGAGTCAATTCTTCGATTTCCCGCTTGAATTTGAGTAACTTATCCGCCAGACCGACGGCATGGGGTTCGTAGTTTCACACAGCACAGTATTCGATTCGTATTTTCATCCTCTATAGAGTCCCTGATTCTTCCTGCGGGTCAAACTGAATTCTCCCGGGTATTCCATTGTTCACCTGCAGATTTCCAGATGGATCGGACTTGATCAAATCCGAATGGCTGGTCAATGTCCTGACTATGAAATCATTGGGAAAAATGTTTTTCGGATGTGTATTGATTGTCGGGCTTATCCATCCCGGCCACTCGCAGCAAGGCGAAGTGGTTATCAAACCCCACAAAATCTCGGATCAACTTTTCATGCTGGAGGGGCAGGGGGGAAATATAGGTTTTCTCTCCAATGAAGGGGGTGTTCTGATTGTCGATACTCAATTCCCTCATGTGGCCCCGAAGATCGTCAAAACCGTGGGGGAAATGAGCCAGGGGAAAATTCAATTTGTCCTCAATACCCATTTCCATGGAGACCACACCGGTGGGAATGCGGTGATCGGGGCAGAGGCCACCATCATTGCGCACGACAGGGTGCGTGAGAGATTGTCCCAGGATGGACGCACTTCCCCGGCCGCTTATCCGGATCTCACCTACGCATCAACCATGACCGTTTATTTCGGATCCGAGGAAATCCAGCTCATCCACCTCGGCCCTGGACATACCGATTCGGATTCGATCATCTACTTTAAATCCTCCAACACCATTCACATGGGGGATCAGTTTTTTCATGGGCGATTCCCCTACATCGACCTTGCCAGTGGCGGTACTCCCACCGGCTACCTCAATAACATCCGCCGCGTCGCCGGAATGACCAACCCGCAGACCCACATCATTCCCGGTCATGGACCCTTGGCCACTCAGAACAATTTTCTCGAGTTCATCGCCATGTTCGAAGAATGCTCGGGAATCGTCCTCAAAGCAAAAATGGATGGGAAGTCCCTCGAACAGACCATAGCCGATGGATTGCCAGAAAAATACAGATCCTGGGGAACCGGTTTCATCAAAGAAGCCCAGTGGATCACTGTCCTTTACACCGGGTCCTGAGAACCCTCTCCTGCGTCTCAGCAGTTAAATATTCCAGTAAATTCACCGATGGCGGGAATGAATTAAACTATTGTCAATCATTTGTCTAAGCGATATTGTGTCGCGGTAATTCCAATATCTGCTTATGAAACGGTTGAACTGTTTTCTGTTGGGGATTGTGCTATGCGTCAGCTTAGGCAATTCGAGAGCTGGAGTCCTATTCGATAACCCGCCAGGGGGATGGGATTACCTTTTTCAGGGCGATCAGCGGGAACCCGGAGCCGGGACTGCGGAATTTGATGCCCTGGATGGAACCTGGAACCATACAAACGGTTCAGATGAATACGATGGTTCGGAAATAGGTGGTGAATTCCAGGCAGGCAATAGCCCCGGGGGAATCAGCACCTTCACAGAGGGAGAACTCAACTACCTCCGCATTCAGGACACGGGAGATCCACGGGACTTCGGGTTCGCAGATCCGGGAAGCAACCGGAAAATATACCTCGGGCACAACATGTCCGACAACGGTGCGTCCCCATCGCAACTGGATGATGGAGTCACCCTGACCTTCCGGGCGCGCATCCCGACCTCCGGGGTCATTGATCCACTGCACCGGGATGGACAGGGTGCCGGCGGTCCGCTTCCATATCCCGCGGCAGGGGATGGATACGTCACCAGCGATGGGGGCAAAGGGAACTTTGTCATCAAACAATCCGCCGGTGGGGCCATCGCTTTCTCTCTCACAACAGCCGCAGACACTCCCGGTGGAGACCCGAACGCCGGAGTCGCCAATTTCAGCGGGCTCACCATGAATGAATTCGCCGGCAATGCCATCTCCGGCAATGTCAACTTCGGCCAGGGATCCGCCACCAACCTCGTCGCATTGGATCCAACCCAGTGGCACGAATTCTGGGTGGTCATGCGCAAGGATGCCGCCAACATTGGAACTCACGAAGCCTTTGTCTATGTCGATGGCAGTCTCACACCCACCATCTTCAAAATGACGGCCGGCACGGGGAGTGATTACAGCGACATCACCTACCTGGCAATCGGGTCCACCGCGACTCCGCAGAATTCCGCCCTCGATATTGACTTTGTCGGCTATAAATTGGGAACCGCATTCCCTCCCGGATATGCTGAGCCAGTGGGTGGATGGGATTACACATATAATGGCAACTCAGCCGAGCCCGGAGCCGGTGGAGCTGAATTCGATGCCCTGGATGGAACCTGGAACCACGCCAATGGTTCCGATGAGTGAGATGGTTCCGGCATCGGTGGAGAATTTGGCGCTGGCAACAACCCGGGTGGTATCAGTGTGCTCAGCGACTCCGGACGCGACTTCATCCGCATTCAGGACACTGGCGACCCCCGCGAC
>JAJOIW010000153.1 GCA_021209225.1 Verrucomicrobiota bacterium | reverse complement strand
ACCCTGGTAAATTGCAGCTGGATTATGCATCCGATCTCATCCATCAATTGCCGGACCAGCTCGCCGATGATCTCCATCATCCCATGACCGCCATGGCCACTATCCTGGCTCTCCTCCTCGATTCTCAAAATGAAAAAATCAGACTCACTCAGCTGCAGATTCTCGATTCCAATGGCCCAAAGGGACTTCGCAGAGAAGTGGAACGCATTCATCCCTCCGTGGTGACTTTAGGGCACCAGTTTTTATTGCCTCTGGCCGAACTCTCCGCCCCCGCTCTGCGGGATTTGTCCCATCAGCAATATGTCGATTTCAAAAAGTTGTGCCACCTGCTGATAGAAGCGGACCAGTCCATTGACCTGTTTGAATATACATTGGATAAAATGCTGGAGTCCTCACTCGATGAGTTCTTTGGGCTCACCAAAAACCAGTCCGTCCAGATATACAGTCCCAACGGAGTCATCCCCGAAATTGAAAATGTTCTGGCCTGCCTGGCTCACCACGGCAATTCCGAACTCACCGACGCACAAAAGGCATACGAGGCAGGAATCCAATCCATCTTTGATTTCCGGTCCACCCGGAAATCACTGCCAGAGAAATCGCACTGTGGATTATCTCAATTGAATGAGGCGATGCAGCGGATACGTCAGTGTTCCGCGCCAGTGAAGAAACAGATTATTCAGGCGGTGGGCAAAACAATTGCGGCTGATGGGATGATCACGCGGATTGAATCAGAAATGATGCGATCCCTGTGTTATGGATTTGGTTGCCCAGTGCCCCCATTTGTTGGCTGAATCCTCTCCTCATACAAATTTTCTGTGGCATTGGATATGTGCCTCCAGTGAAAATAGACCCAGTAGGCAGTGCCTTCCTTTTCAAGGACACGTATGTGGGATTTATAGGATTCTGAATTGAGTGTCAGGTGTCCGGATCCGGCCTGATTGATAATGACAAAGTTGCCCTGATGGAAGGATCCGCCTGCCGGGTAAGCGAGTTGGAAATCGTCTTCATCGGCTCTCTGCAGCACGGCGATCAGATTGGTTGAAACATCCAGATCGGTCGGGGACCGCTCATTCTCCACCCAGTCCCGAATGTACCCCAGATCCTGCTGGTGGATCGTATCCAGCTGGGCAGCAGCAGGCTGGTTCTTCACATCCAGAAACCTCCCAACAAAAAATGCCCCAACCATCACACCCAACACCATCACCAGAAAGGCACCCAAAATAAATAAACCAATATATTTGAAAAAGCTTTTCATATTCTGATCCATTCCCCGGACCTGGCCGTGACTTTCAATACCTCAATCATTCCCGATGAATTTCCGGACACCATTGCATCAAGGCGTTTCACTCACCAGTGAATATGGATATCAGGGAATTTTATACAACAAAATTATTCGGATGCACCCGGCACGGATGCGTTCTGATTACATGAAGGATCGAGGATGGAAAGGCAATGCCTCAGGGTTCCCACATGAATATACCCAAGAACCACGCGTGCGGTTTCGGGGTCAGTCAAACTGAGATGGCCGGACTGAATCTGTGGATGCGCGACCGGGGTATGCTCCATGGGATATAATATTTGCATGGCCGCGTCCCAATCAGCAAACGACAGATATCCAAGTGATCGCAATCTCGAATGATTCATCAATGAAAAAAGCAGGGTTTTGCCGCTCTGAACCGACTTGCTCAATTCATAAGCCAGCCGCCCCATGGTATACCTGGGATTGAATTCAACCACCGGCTTGAGTTTCATGTCCCCACTGGCATTCTTATATATAAATGCATCAATTCCCAAAGGGCCTGAAAATCCGGCGTTGTCCAGTTTCTTTCCCAGTGAGCTGATCAATTCATGATAGAATTCGGGAACTCTCTGCCCGGATTGACCGCTGTATATGAATTGAGCGATTTCAGGTGACTCCACCAGGGTGGAGCGGAAGGGGGTGAGGATGGATTGAAACTGACCGCGGTGATCATTGATGAGTCGGGTCCATCCCAGTGTGCGCCATTCACCGGCAATCCGATCAATCTGAATGGAGAAATCCATGACCCGATCCAGCCACGGTTCGATGATCAGGGCATTCTGCCGGGCCAGTCCATTCCGGATCCAATTCAGGTGCCGGTCGGAGATCCGGGGTTCCCAGAGCCGCAGTTGATTCCCACCGGCTGACCCGAATGGCAATTTAACGACAAGTTTCAAATACCCAAGGCTTCGCAGATGGAGAATGGTTTTTTCTGCCTCCTCAAAAGAATGAACCACCTGCCCGATGGCGTCGGCATCCACCAGCCAATCCCGATGGGAGGCCCATGCCTGGGAATCAGAGTAATCCCGCAGAAACTCAACCGACCAGGATTTGGAGAACAGCTGCCGGATGGATGGATTCCATTTGCGGTCCAGGTCAGGTGAAATGCTTGAGGTCTCCAGATGGAGATTTCTGAAGAAGTGGACCATGTCCCCGGACCAGGACCATGGATGGAAATCGCCGATGCGCCGGGAAAGCAAAGGGGATCCGGATGGCACACTCTTCCGGTCCGGTGAGGTGAGACAGAATTCCGGCAGGTGCATACCCGCATCCACCAACCGCTTGCGATGACTCACCGATGGAAGGTGGGCGGTGAGAACAATGTCATCATTGTGACTGAGAAAAGCAGGAAGTATCTCCAGGTCATGTATATAATCCAGCATCAAAGCAGGTGGGTGATAAGGCCCCACAGCTCCCATGGAATATTCCGCATCGGGATTGTATATATATATACCCGGTGTGCGTCCCCGGGACATGGAAAAGACTTCCAGTTCGCGGATGAATGCATCACCCAGCCCGGCCGCCTGGCGTCCCTCAATATTAAAAGGAGTTCCTTTCGCCCGCATGGGCGAAAGCGGGAAACTCAATCTCTGGCACCAGGCATCCCAATCCGTCAATCTATGGTTTTTCCAGCGCCTGAACCACAGAAGTCCATGCTGCACGTGATCAATTTCATCGATATATATTTTATCAAATATCCGGGCAGTCACACCGTCCCCTGCTTCGCGGAACCGCATTGCATAATGCCGGCTGTAATCCAGGTTGGCTTGCTCGAATGTCAATGAGAGCCGGGAGACAAAATCCATGGGTTCCTCCATTGTCCGGATGTGATTCCAGATAAAGGCATTGACTGGAAGCGACCCAAACGAGATGCCCAGGGATTCCATGCGCTTCATATACCAGAGAGTATGGTGTTGTTCCTCGAGCAATGTCCGGAGTATTCCCAATCTGAATTCCTTGGGTGCATGCGGGAATTTTAAAAGCACCAAAGCCATCAACTCCGCGGCGATGAGTTCATGGTTTGCCAGAAAATGCAGCAGTCTTGCCCGGTCCTCAGCGGATTCAATGCGATCAATGCCAGGGAAGTGATTGCGGCGGTCCCGGGTGGTTGGCACCAGGTTCCCGGGTCGGCCAGGAACCTCCGGAGCACAGATGGGATCCCCGGAAAATTCATCCGTCAAATCTCCCTCCGGCCCGGCAAGCTTCTCCTCCAGCGACTCACTCATCAGCACCCGCTCAGCAAATTCCCGAATCTCCATGAGTTAATAAGGATAATTGTCGAATCAGTTGGCATAAATCCATGCAGAGCATTCACCCACCCGAAGTGAACCATTGGAAAGAATGCGGGCACGCAATCCACCACGATTGTGCAGAAAGGATTTCACGCCCTGCCCGACTGATTGATCCATCCAATAGCAGGGACTGCACTCTTCCACACCGGAAAACCTGACATCTCCAATGGAGAATTGCCGTCCTATCAGGTCATTCAAGTCCAGACCATCCGTCAGAATGTTCCGTCTGAAGACAGACGGAGACACACAGCTGGGATCGACACCAGCCAGACAGTGCTCCAGAACCGCGCGGTACACCGCCATATCAAAAAATGTCACCTGGCCTTTCCAATCCGGCTTGTAATCAAAATAGCGATCCCCCACCAGCCCCAGACCAGCCCGGCATTCCACCGATTCCACATCACTCATCACATGATGATCCGGCTCCATTCCATGATGACCCACAAAATTGTGCGCACTGGAAATAAATATATGACAGATTGAAAACTGAATCGTGCTCATGCTGCGCTTTGCAATATATTATCCGCCAATGTAGCTCATCTCCACTTTTTTCAAAGTGTCATTCTGGCTGATGGTTTCGGCGCGTATTTCAGAATATCGATCTCCTCGCTGGAGCCAGCGCGAGCGGATAAGCGACTGGATTTCCTTATCGCTGCTTCCATTGCGCATGGGGGATAATAAATCCAATCCATCCCCCGCAAACAAACAGGTGAATAACTTCCCATCGGATGAAATACGTGCCCGGTTGCAATCCCGGCAGAATGGCATGGTCACAGAGGAGACAAATCCAATCTCCAATGTTGGCTTATCCACAAAAAAATACCTCTGAGCCACTTCACCGGTAAATTGGGGCGGCCTGGATTCCAATGGGTAATGATCCTGGATCCGGGAAAAAAATCTCCCCGGGTCGGGGACAACTGCCTGCCGGTCCCAATGGTTATGATTTCCCACATCCATAAATTCTATGAAGCGCAGTTGAATATGTCTCTCACGGGCAAAATCAACCAGAGGCAATATCTGACACTGGTTGATATGGCGCATGATAACCGCATTCAGTTTGACCTGGAAGCCCACGGCCAGAGCCTCATCGATGCCCTGGAGAATCGGGGCCATCCGACAGGACTCCCCACTCATTTTCCGGAGGATATTCTCATCCAGGGAGTCCAGCGATATGGTGATCCGCTCGAGCCCTGCCCGACGCATTTCCCCGGCCATGTGAGCCAGTCGGGTGCCATTGGTGGTCAATGCCAGGTCGTGAATTCCATCCAATCCGGCCAGCCTCTCAATCAGGTGACTCAATCCCGGCCGAAGCAAAGGTTCACCCCCCGTCAGCCGCAAGCGGGTCACACCCAGCGGCAGAAAATTTCCGACCAGCCGGAGGATTTCATCCGCATTCATCCACGATGCCGGAGGCAGAAACGGGTAATCCGACCCGAAAACCTCCGCCGGCATGCAATAGCGGCAACGGAAATTGCAGCGGTCAATCAATGAAAGCCGCAGCGACATCAAGGCTCTCCCCCGTTGATCCAGAGGAAATTGCTGCGGTGGTGATTCAGATTTCTCCATAACTTTCATCGGGGAATATGTCCCGACCCGAGTCAGAACCATACCATAATCCGGGGCATCCAGTCAGAAAAATTAATGCCCATCCCCGGAAGCAGCCGCCAGCCGGAAAAAGGACGCCGGGATTCACCTCAGGACACTGGATGCTCCAGCCAGTCATGGATTTCAATGGGGTGGATTCTGCTTTCGTGCCAATTGGTTGAGAACCCGCATTCCATACCAGCGGGTGAAAAGGGCAGCACTCCAAGTGACCACAAAAACGCCCCACCAGACCCCCAATTCCTGCCATCCCAATACCCGACCCAGGAACCAGAAAGTGAGAATCGGTGCCACAATCTGGCGGTACAGTCCGATCCACAAGGCATAAGCAGGACGCTTCAACCCCTGAAGCATGAAAACGGTCTGAAATAAAATCACGTAGGCGAACAATGTCATTGAGGCAATTCCCAGATAGCGCCGTCCATGTGCAATGATGTCCGCATCACTGGTGAACAAGCCCATGAAGGTTCCCCGGAATAAAAACAGAATCACCCCGCCAACCAGCATCACCACCAGCCCGTAACGGCTGGAAATGTCCCAGGCTTCCCGCACCCGGTCAATTCTTCCAGCCCCATTATTCTGTCCGGCTAAAGTGAGCATGGCGATATTGAATCCGATCGTCGGCACCAGAATCACCTGCTCTATGCGCGTGGCGGCTATATACGCCGAAACACTCGCCTTGGAGAAGTCACTCAAAAACCAGGTGATGATGAAAATGCCCAGCGCCACTGTGATCATGTTGAGACTGGCTGGGAATCCCTGATTCAAAATCTGCCTCCAATGGCCACCCAATGGCACAAATTCCGCTGGATTCCCACCTCGACGCCATTCAATCTCCCGCAACCGCGTCACTAAATAAATAACCCCCAGAAACTGAATGATGGTTGTCGCCAGGGCAATTCCCCGAATCCCCATCGACGGCACACCGAATCCACCATACAAAAACCATGGGTCCAGAAATAAATTGAGAATAGACCCGGCAATCAGAAAATTCCGGTAACTTTTTGTATCCCCACCCGCCTGCAAACTCGCATTGATCACCCCCTGCATCACCATCATGGGCGCACCAATCAGGATGATATTCATATATTCAATACTTAATTCCAGGGCCACTCCATCGGCTTTCAACAGTCGATATAAAAATGGACTCACCAGCCACCCCACCACCGCAACCCCCAGACCAACCACCGCCCCGAACACCAACGACTGCTGACTCATCAGGCGCGCTCCCGGCTGGTCTTTGGATCCAAGTAAATTCGCAATCAGGGCCGTACTCCCCTGACCCACCCCACTCGCCAAGGCTAAAATAATGAAAAAAACAGGAAAAGAATACCCCATCGCCTCCAGCGCATCCTCAGAAATCTTCCCCGCATAAAATGTGTCCACCACATTGTACATGGTATTGAACAGGAATCCAACAGCCGCCGGAATAGCCAACTTCCTTATCAAAACCGGGATCGGGTCATTCACTAAATCCATAGTCCCCCAACCCTAGCCAATCCCAACACTTTATTCAACTCCCATCCCACTTTTCCCACCCACCCGGATTCCCCCCACCCCGATTCAATATATATATCCACCCATTGATGAATCATTCCCGGTCAAGAAAACAGCCCGGAATATTTCCATATAAATCAGTCCATCAGTGATGTATATATTCTTTGATCCACCTCAAAAACAAATGTGTCTTCGATGAATATTCCGAGCGGGTAACATGAGTATTTCAGAACAACACAAATTAATCTCATTCCCGGATACCACTGAAGTTGTGTCGGATCAAATATACAGATATATATCCTGTTTTATCCATCCCCATCCCGCCGACCAGTCCATCACGGATCAAGCCAAATGATCCTGGCTCGAATAGAGTCACTCACCTTTGAAACATTTACCCCATCGGAGAAACTCAGCATTTTTGTGGCCCGGCCCGCAGAAATTCGTCCATGTTGAAAGGATGCCACCAGTGACACAACAAGAAGGCCCGCATCAGGCGTCTGGAATCGGCTCAATTATGAAAAATTCGGCTTTCATCGGCAAAGATCGTTTGACCTCAGTGCGGCGCTTTTTGTATTGTGACACCGGGTGATTGGAAAACCTCCGCCTCTTTTGCCATACATCGTCCCTGACGAAAAGGGTGGCTTAACCCCAACCGCCCACGAGGAACATCAGAAATGGCCGAGATGGAAGACCGATGGTTATCAATAATCGAAATCTGCAAATACCTAGGGGTCAGTAATGACACCGTGTATAAGTGGATTGATAAACATGAAATGCCCGCACACCGCATGGGTCGCCTCTGGAAATTCAAAAAGGATGAGGTGGACAACTGGGTGAAGACAGGTGGTGCTGCAGCACACTACAAAAAGGAATCCTGACCACGAATGAGTATAGACAGAAACAGCATGTCATTCACAACCGGCAGTCTCTTTCACCGCGAATCAGTGGAGCTGGCCGCGCTGTATCTTGACCTTGGCGACTGGAAATCCGGGTGGCATTTGGAATTGGATGAGATCAAGCCTGCGACCAAAGGCAAATTGCGACAGATTCTGTTCAAGTTACTTCGCGAGGTTGATCTTCTAACCGCCTACAACACGATAAAAGCAGCCATATTCAGTCCAAGACTGCTGGATCTTATCCCCAAAGGCTGCCGCAGGGATTTTATGTGCTTCCCGGTATCTGAATCAGAACTGAAGGGAATGGTGCTGTGACAGCAGATACAGTCAGAATGCCAATGCAGGACAGATTTCAGCATCTCTTTGCTGTGATCTCAGGCCAGCGATTTCTCAACAAGCAAGGCCTTGGCAACGAGGTTCCGTTTTTTATCTGTCCATACAAGCCAGATGAGTCCGTCGAAATGGAGCGGCTCAAACGTCAGCTGGTCAATCGCCTGGAGCAGGCCGGTGTCCGGATTCTGTCGATCAATCTCTACGACCTTTCGATTGCAATCCTCAGAAAACGTGACATCTGGAACCAAAAATACTGGCTGTTCTCCAGCCCCAAGGGCAGCTTCAACGCGCTGATCCACATGCAGCGCTACCGCCCGGATACGGTCGGCGTGGGGCTCAACGACTACCTGCGCGAGTTCCGCACCAAGCTCACCTCGCACAAGAACCATCTGGACGTAGTCAGCATCATCGCCAGCAGCAGCCTGGGCAAGAAGACCAAGGCCCTGACGGAGATCGCGAAGACAACTAAGATGACCGCAGAGATGGATGAGTACGAGCGCGAGGTGCTGTATCCGCTGGCCACCGAGCAGGTGAAGATCGACCCCGACGACGGCGTCAAGGTCAGCTACCCAAAACTCGGCGCTGGCTTGAAAAAGATCATCGGCTTGGAAGCGGAAGAGGATGAGTGAGTATGGCGACTATGAACTTCAACACAGCGAACTCGACTTTCCGCCAGTTGCTCGGTAATGGTCTGAATTACCGGGTCCCTACGTTCCAACGGGATTACTCATGGACAGAGGACGAGTGGGACGATCTGTGGCAGGACATTCTCGGACTTTTCGAGGAAGACGGAGAACCCTCCCACTACATGGGCTATTTGGTCCTCCAGTCATCGGACAGTAAACAGTTTGACATCATCGACGGCCAGCAGCGCATCACCACGATCAGCATCTTGATCCTGGCGGCACTCGGCCACCTCAAGGACTTGGCGAACTCCAAGCTTGATCCCGGGAATAATGACAAACGCAGGGAGCAGTTGCAGAACAGTTATATTGGCTATGTGGATCCGGTCAGTCTCGTTCCCCGATCCAAGCTGGAATTGAACCGAAATAACAACCGGTTCTATCAAACCTACCTGGTTCCATTGGATCAAATGCCACAGCGGGGGTTGAATTCCTCTGAACATCAACTTCGGAAAGCCTTCAACTGGTTCAAGGAGCGGGTCAAATCTCAGTCAGGCACGACAATTGAAAGTGGGAAAAAGCTCGCGGGATTCGTCGACACGCTTGTCGACAAACTATTCTTCACCGTCATCACGGTCACCGACGAACTGAATGCCTTTCAGGTTTTCGAAACCCTGAATGCGCGCGGGGTGCGCTTATCGTCAACCGATTTGCTGAAGAACTATCTATTCTCGGTCATCAGCACCCGGGAGACGCACGAGACGGAACTGAGGGCGCTGGAAGATCGGTGGGAGCGGATTATCGGCCTGCTGGGCCTTGAGAGTTTTCCCGAGTTTTTACGGGTTTTCTGGAACAGCCGCAACAAGCTCGTGCGACAATCAGATCTCTTCAAGACGATACGAAAGCGAATTAACCTCCGCGATCAGGCGTTTGAATTGCTGAGGGACCTGGACCATTCAGCAGCCGTTTACGCCGCTTTGAGAGATCCTCAGGATGACATCTGGAATCAGGAGGAGAATGAGGCCCTTGAGCACCTGCTGATGTTTAACGTCCGGCAGCCGCTTGCCATGCTCATGGCTTGCCATGCCAAATACTTTGAGAGCGATCGTGCAGGGTTCACTCGCATCATACGGGCAATCGCCGTAGTCTCATTCCGCTACAATGTCATCTGCAATCTTCAAACCCATGAGCAGGAGCGCCTTTATAACGACATTGCATGGAATGTGACCGGGGGTGGTCTGAGCAGGCCCACTGAGATACTGACGAAGTTGAAAGAGGTATACCCGGACGACGCTCAGTTCAAAGGAGCATTTACAGACAAGGAATTCCGGACGACGAATAGCCGAAACAAAAAGGTGGTTCGCTATATCCTCTTTGAAATCGAGCGCCAGCAATCCGGAATGGACTTCGATTTTGAAAGCGCGACATACAATCTGGAGCATATTCTTCCATTAAGCCCATCCGATGGGTGGAATCATATCGAGGAGGCTAAACAGGATCGCCTTATTTACCGGATCGGAAACATGACTCCTCTGGAAACCAGCCGCAACCGTGACCTGGGGAATGCGGATTATGCATCCAAACGCAGCGTTTATGCCCAAAGTTGTTTTCAAATCACCAAGGCAGTTGCCGAACATTACGACATCTGGGATGAGGCGAAGATCGAAGCACGGCAAAGGCAGTTGGCAAAAGTGGCTGCAGGCATCTGGAAAATTGAATTCGCATGGTGATTTCGGAAAACCGTATAATCCAGGCTCTGACCAAACTCCCTCCCTTTCAGGATAGTTGTCGCCTTGGACCGGAGCAGTCCATGTGATGGTCGTAGCTTCAAAAAGACTCCGGTATTGAAATCAGCATCAAACAGGCGACTCAAAACACCGATCCCATTACCTGGATTCTGGTCCTCCTCAATCCGCACTGACGGGCAGGTGAACCCAGGAATCCTGCCGGCCATCAAATGAAATCGCTGCCATGTGAAGTGCGGTGGTCATCACCGCTTTCCGGAGCGTTGACCAGGTCGTGAAATATTCAGATTATTCAAAATGCGTACAAAATAAATCCGGCGTGTGTATCTAATCCCAAGACTCAGACTCATATAAAAACTATCTGAGTATCTCAAGTCATAAAAAGCGGTGATGACCACCGCACTCCACAAGGCATCCCTCCCCTCCCTGTCAGGATTCTTGGGGCCGAACGTCGACAGTTGCCGTCGAAGACAGGCGCGCCTATGGCGTTGCCCGCTCTGGCTGGTTCACATCGATTTGGTAAAATCCTAATGATACAAGTGCTTCTTTAGCTTCATCAACACTCTTGGCAGAATACAAAGGATATATTTCGTCCTCCTTTAGTTTATCTATCAGCTCACGTGCTTCGATCAGCTCCTTCGATTCTTCAAGAGCTTTGCCTTCTTCTATGGCCTCTAACTCTGTCAAAGTATACCAATCTCGATTGGCCAATTCTTGTCTTTCGAGGTTTGAAAGTCTTTTGCTCAAGTTCATGCAATAGTGTTCCTCACTCTGTAGCCACTCGTTCTCTGATGTTCTGGCTATAGCAAGCGATCTCCAATGTGGAATAATGTCTCCGTGGAAGTCTTCGTAGACTATGGCGATCCATTGGTCATCTCCGAAGGTTAAATAGTCTCCACGGATTTCCTTAATTCTTTTTTCTACATTCGTATCACCGAGGATTGTTTTTGCCTTTGAAGGAAAGATGAAGTCATATACGGCAATCGGATAAATCACGTAAGAGGCAAAGAGGATTATCGCCACCAGCACTACGACCTTTACTATGCGCCTGAGTGTTTTCATTTCCTTCTGTGAACGCCAAGCTCACCCGCCGCCGGAAGCGCAGAGAGGAGGAACAACGAACGGAGCTGTAGGCGGTCGGGTGCAGCGCCTTGTTGTCTTGTTGTTGGAGCTGTGTCAGTATTTATGGGCTGCAATTTATGGTGCATGAGTTTCTATTGTTTCTGATTGCTGAATCTTCGCGGTTCTATCTGGTTTATAGAGCCACGTGCTGCCCCAGACCTGCGGCACTTTTTCCATGAACAGAACACAGTCGAACTCTGGACAAATGTCATAGGTGCTGAATAAATAGTCGAGAAGAGAAAATTTGTACTCGAACTCATGGCAAAATTGCAAATCCCAATCGGGATATTGGATTTTCTGAAAGGACAACTTATTTTTGCTGTAGTGATAGCCACAACTCCCATCTAGTTGAAAAACAAATTGTGTTGCCTCCTGTATGTCATTAAAACAAGTGCTCTCTGGATTCAGTTTGGAAAGAGATTTAATATGTCCACGAAAAAAACCATCGCAAAGCGGGTCTTTCGCTTTGCAATTCAACTCGTAGATTTCTCCGTTATCTTTCATAGCAAATTGAGAAATCGCCTTTCTGAAATGGGAAAAGTGACCACCTAAAAAGCCCAAGATACGTGAGGAGGAATCGGAGCGCAGAGTGTAATAGGCACGATACAATTGCCCTTTCTTTGGCACTTTTACGCTGATGCGACAAAGCATTTCATTTGTATGCGTCTTTGGAATAGGCAACAATCCGAATTTGGTGACGTGGAAATCACACACGCACTGGCTAATCATTCCCATCCCTGTATCTCGAATTTCTTCTACTTCAAGACTCGATGGAACAAGATGACGCAGCTTATCCAGTGGTGCGCGATAGTTAATAGTAAGGCGTTTGTTTGTGAATGACGAGACGCTTATAGGCTGATTTGAGACTTTACCAAGTCTCTCGTGTAAATCTTGAATGTCCATTTGAGTAGTCATAAATGTCTCCTCTGCTTAGTAATTTTATTGTATGCGATTGAGCCGCGCGCGACAAGACATTAAGGTAGGGACGCCGGTTGCCCGGCGCCCCCCTCGCAGATCCCGGCGTGCGGAATTACCGCACCGGGCTCCTCGGTGGACGCGCAGCCAGTGCGATGCTGGGATTGGAGTTGGTTCATGGGTTTCATTGTGCAGATTTTCCGGTGTTATGCAATCAGCTGTTCAGTGGTTTTTCAACAATCCGGGGTGGCGGCAGTCGCCAGCCTGGATAGCGGCGACCAAACTGCTCCCAGGTCATCGACCGACGCTGGCTGCGCCGGTTCAGCCACTTGAACAGCAGGAGGTTCACTTCGCGCTGGTATTTGCTCAGCATGGCCGAGTTGCCCAGCACTCCGTAATAGTTCCAGTATCCCTGCAGCTTCCTGCGCAGGGTTTCCAGAAGATCACTCAGCTTTCCACAGCGCTTCTTTCTCAGCCACTGCGTCATCGCCAGCAGACTTGATCGGAATTTCTTCTTGTTCGTGCGCCGTTTGACGAATGCCCTCCTTTTGTCCGTTCGGGATCTCGCCCAGAAGAAGTCGAACCCCAGGAAGGTGAACTTCCCACTCTGATCAGTTTTACTGCGGTCAAAACGCACCAACGAGCTTTTCTCATCGGCCAGGCTCAGTCCAAACTTCTCCAGTCGTCCCGGCAGGCTTTTCAGATAGGCAAGGGCATCCTCCTCCCATTGGAAGCAGACGACACTGTCATCGGCGTACCTTCGGAAGAGAACCCGGCCCCGGCATCCTTTGCTCACCACCTTCCTGATCCAGTTGTCCATGACAAAGTGCAGGTAGATATTGGCCAGGATCGGTGAGATGACCCCACCCTGAGGCGTCCCCGTTGCCGGGTGCCTCACCTCTCCCTCCTCCATCACACCCGCTTTGAGCCACTTCTCTATCAATCGGATCAGTGAGTTGTCAGCTATGCGCTGCTCAAGCATTTTTACCAGCCAGCTGTGATCGACGTGATCAAAGAATGCCCGGATATCGGCCTCAACGACCCATCGGTAGACACCACATCCGAGGGCCTCCCGCAGTTCCTGCGAACCTTGGCGGGCTCCTCTTCCGGGGCGGTATCCGATGCTCTCATCGTGGAAGTCTTCTTCCCAGATGGCTTCGAGGATACGACTTACTGCATGCTGCACAATTTTATCCTCCAGAATCGGGATACCCAATGGCCGGAGTTTTCCTCCACTTTTGGGTATCCACTTCCGCTTGACCGGTGTGGCGCGGTAACGCCCCTCCTTCAAGCGCTTTTCCAAATCCGCCAGATTTGCCTGGAGATCCTTCGAGTACATCGCATGGGTCACACCGTCGATTCCCGGCATGGCCCGGCGTTTGAGCAACTCGAATGATTCCCGCAACATCCTGCGGTCCAGCAGACGCGCCAGTGACCGGAATCGATATCCTGGCTTTTGACGCGCCTTGGCACTCAGTGCGGACAGGGTGCTTGACACGCTTTGATCGGGAGTATTCCTTTCCCTCGCGTGAGTGCAGTGTCCGCGTTGTCCATCCGCCCGCCCCTTGGCCATGTGAACGGTGCTACCGTCTCCGACTACTATGGGCAGGTCTGACTCCCGGTGCCTCACCTCCGCGTCTTCTTTGGACTGATCGCGGGGAGCCCTGTGGTGGGAAATCTCCTCCACAGGGAACAGCTCCGGGCCTCCCGAGTTCAAGGTGCCGCCCTCCTCAGGGCAGTCATCTATTCGCTTCTCTGCCAGAGTGCCACGGTCTATGGTCGACCCCGGTGGAACCCCTGGATCCTTGCCAAAACGGATCGCGGGATGCTGGATTCCCCTCACTGTTACCGGGTCTCCTTCCACATCTCAATACTTACGGGGCTATATCAACCTTCAGGCGGGTGCGTTCCGCCCTGTGGCCCACTGACTTCCCTGTGTACGCTTCGGATATGCCGTTTCCCCATCCATTGGTCCGTGGGACCTCCGGGTTCATGTTGGTCAAGCGGTGCCTCCCGCGTCTTTCCAATGAGTTAGCTGACATACCTGCAACACTCGGTAATGATTGCTGGCCAGGCTTTATCATATCTGGTCTTTCACCTGACAAGAAGCGCCTCGCTTTGCTCGGCGCACAACGCTACGCATCAGCGGGCCGGCGCGATACGCGTTGATTGAAAAACCGGCCCGACCGCCGGCTCCGTTGCATGCGTTTGTTATCGCTTTGCTTCCGCGACGGCAAAGGAAACACAAGCGACGTCCAGGCGACCACCGCAGGCATTGAAATTCAAGCGATAGTGTTGGCATTCGTCAGCAGCATCGCGTGGAACCCATCCGGATTTCCAAATTACGCATGTGCCATCATACGGTTCACCTTCAAGGTAGTCATCCGGTTCTTCTGACCATTCGAATCGACAGACATCATGAAACATAACGAGTACAGGTCGTTCACGCCAATCCACGAATCGCAGTTGCAAGTTGCCATTGTCGAAGTTCATCGACGGATAGCCAGCGTCTGCGGTTGTGAATCCAGGATCGATTAGTTTAACGGTGGGCATCTGATGGCTATGCCTCTACGTTTCGGAGCCCTGTGTCGT
The DNA here is from genome assembly GCA_021209225.1 of Verrucomicrobiota bacterium. Taxonomy (GTDB): domain Bacteria; phylum Verrucomicrobiota; class Verrucomicrobiia; order Limisphaerales; family JAJOIW01; genus JAJOIW01. The sequence continues at coordinate 1,863 of JAJOIW010000153.1, read as the reverse complement.
ATTGATGAGTGGCGACTGCGAAGTTAATTTCGATAACGACCCAAGCTCAGCGACCCGGCCCACGGGACGCCATGATTGCAACCGCGACGCTCATGCCGGGTTCGCTGCAGCGCATGGTTAGGCTTCGGCACACTCAACTCCTCTCAAACTCAATGCTCTGCATACTCTGTGCAAGACGGCGTCGTTGTCGCGCTCGGCAACAAAGTAGCGCTCTCGACGTATCGCGGCGAGCCCGGACTCGAAAGCGTAAATCGGGCAATCAAAATTCCGGACTGAACCCTCAAGGTAATAGTCGTAAGGATTGCTCGCGCTGGTGCGGGCAAAAATACACTCCCGAGCCGTCAACCAACTCGAAAACTTCCGGCTAATCTTGTGAAGCTCTGGAAACAACTGGCGAAAAGGCGTGGCTAGAAAATGAACCTCACCAACTGTCCACAAGACGCCTCGCCTGGTCTGGGGCAAGAACAAGTTCGCGACAGGACACTTGCTCGAATCCACCTCACCCTTGTCGTCATACACCAATGAACCCATCTCGCGAAAATAGAGAACGACCCCGTGAATGGTCTTGTGCTCGTGCGGCGGGTGAGGCAAAGCGCGAAACCACGCCAAAACCTCAGAGCACTCTGTCGGCTCTTCAATGAAGCGGTAAGATGTGCCCATACGTGAGAAGCCTAACGACCCAAGCTCGTCGTTAACCTCCTTCTGCCCGGCCTTCAGAATCAAAGCCTTAGCACTCAATTCGGCCTTTATTATCAATGGCTTCTCGTTGTCATCAAGGACAATTTGCGCCAACGCCAGAACTATTTTTGCGACCTCATTCAGAACACCAACGCTGGCAAAATCGCTGGCAGCAACCTGAAGTCGCTCGAACAATTGTTTATCATGGATACATCGTGAATAAACCGGTGGTTCCGTCCACCGCAGCCTATCGGTAGGCCGCGGCAGCAGCTGCACGGGCGCGGTGAAGTAGCTGTGCCTTCTTTTTGTTTGCATTGTGAACCGCTTAGTCCATCTGAAAGACCTTGTTGGAATTGAGAGCGACCTTGAAAAGCGGGGGGCACAAATGGTCGCCATCAGCATGGATCAGCCAAGCAAGCTGAAGGCGACGCCCGACCGCGAAAAGCTCCACTATCGTCTGCTCTCCGACAGCGATGCCGCCGCAGCGAAGGTGTTTGGCATTGCGTTCAAAGTGGACGACGCGACCGTGGAGAAATACAAGGGCTACGGCATCAACCTGGACGCCGCCTCGGGCCGCGACCACCACATCCTGCCGCACCCGGCGGTGTTCGTGGCAGACACGAATGGCAAGAATTCGCTTCGCCCACGTCAACCCCGACTACAAAGTCCGGCTTGAACCCAAAAAAGTTGTGGAGGCGGCGCAGGCGGCAGGACGCTGAATGAAACAAACGCTCCGGCTCGCATTGCAGCGCTCGGTAGTCAAACGCGCTCTCAAATACGCCATCGTGGTCGGGGCGGTTCTCATTAGCATCAATCACGGCGATGCGATTCTGCGCGGCGACGTGTCGCTCTCTCGGCTGTTCCGCATGGGTCTCACCGTGCTCGTGCCTTACGTGGTTTCGACTCTCTCCAGCGTTGGGGCAATGCGCGAGAGCAGCAACTAGTCTGGTCGCTGAAGTCCCATGCGCTTCATTCGCGAAAGCAGCGTGGTGGGTTTCAGACCGATCAGTTCGGCGGCGCCGTCGGCGCCCCGGATTTTCCAGCCGGTTTTTTCGAGGGCGGCCAGCAGGTTGGCGCGCTTGCGCTGCTGCATTTCGGCTTCGGTAAGAACCTCCGAAGTGCCGGCGTCCTCGCGGCACAGGCGAGGCGTCTGCGCCGTCGGCATCACCGAATCGCCGCCCGGCA
>JAJOIW010000009.1 GCA_021209225.1 Verrucomicrobiota bacterium | reverse complement strand
AGTGAACGTCGCCAGATCCAGGTGAAACTGCCCGTAAAGAGTGCAGTAAAACAGCATGTTGGCGGAGTAATAGCTGAGAAGCAGTGTATTGATATTTTTAAGTATTGGAGGGCTTTTGAGGTAATTGTAATGTATGATCCTCCAAGAACTGACTGCAAACCAAATGAAGCCCAGGATTCCCCAGATACCCAGGGGAATAATGATTGTGAGGAGGCCATGGTGGTAGGCTCCGTCAATAAGAACGTGTTCATAGGCTTGAAAGATGCCTTTTTGCACGGCCTCGAAAGTCAACTGGTAATCGATTCCTCTGTAGGAGAATCCTTTGCCAAACCAGAAGTAGTTGGGGATTTCTTTAACCACGTTTTTCCAGATTTCGAGCCGCCATTCGAGCGTTCCTGAGGCGTCTGTGGCGGCGACGGAGTCGATTTCCACCGGGAGGAAGCTGAGTGATCGCTGGACGGCCAGAGGCATTTTCTGGATGTTGGCCACGGTGAGGATGGACACGACCACGAAGAGGCAGGCATAGATGGGCAGCGCCGCAGTTCTATGGAGTCCCTCATAGAAAAACTGGAAGAAGAAGACCAGAGAAATCAGGATAAGGATGGCCCGATATCCTCCGAGCAAACTGAGGACAATCATGCCGATAAAAAGTCCGGCCCGCCAGAATTTCCAGGTATTTATGATGCCATTGATGCCGTAGCGCGCGATGAGGTAGAGGATGACAGCCAAACAGGAAAATGTCAGCCCCGTGAGTCGGACCACACCGCCATATCCCATGGTTTCACCCACGTGCTGCAATGCAGCCGACTGCGTGGGGAAAATCCAGAACAGCCACATGAAATCACTACCCAAAGAGTAAACCAGATTTGAGATCGAATGTGAGATGGCCCCAAGGAAAAAGAGAGCGGTGTAAAGTTGAGCTTTTTCTGTGGGTATTCGAATCACAGAAAAGGCGAGGAGAATGGCGAAACCTTTGAAGATTTCGACGTATTTACTTAATCCCCAGAGGTCGCCACCCAGTGCGCGTCCACCGATGCCTTCCCGGCCAACCATGGTCAGCAGAATGACGAGTGCCAGAAAAAGCAATGAGAAAAACAGGCTTCTGGACATGGAGAAACGGTTCTTTTTATTGATGGTGCGATCCACTATGGCCAATCCGATGACAAACAGGGATACGAGCAATTTCACTTGTGGCTGGCCCGGCAGGAAGGGAAACAGAAAGGCAGAGTTGATTGAGACGACAAAAAGTGGTTCATAGAACCGCAACAGGAAAGGAATGGTCACGAACAGGACGCAGCCGGCAACGGCGGCATAGCCCATCGTCGTCCCGGAAGCAACCTGGTAACCGAGTACGATTGCCAGCGGGATTATCGCTAAAAAGATGAGCAAATTGCGGAAACCACTCATTGTGCGGATGAATATGCGCCACCCCCTTATCAACAGCAAGTTCAAACCTTGTCTCTCAGGTGAGGCAAATGATTGCAAAGCAGGAGATTGAATCCGGGGTGTGCCTGATGTTTATCCGGTGGGAAGCCTGGAGTGATCCCGTATATGTATGGCTGAGGATGATGTTATGAAAGCGGGGAGCACGAGGTGGGTGGATATTTTCCGTCGTTTCGTTCAGATACTTCATACAATGAATCTGATATTGAATTGAGTTGGGGATATGTGGGATGAACGAAGGGATGGGTTTGAGGGGGATGGGGAGCCATGGTGGTAATGGAATGAGGGCATGGGATCGCCACACGGCACAATGCGGGACAGCTAATCCGGGATTGCCAGTTTCAGGACAATCGTGGATGCTTTGCAGGGAAAATTGAGGAAACAATGGCTCGTTGTGCGCAGAGGCTTCCGTATCATAAACACCGCGAACCGCGTGTGCGGATGGCACGGTATTTCCGTCCACTGATTGCCTGTTTCCGGATGCCGGGCAGTGGGACATTCAGCGTGTTGTTGGGGATATTTGTGGTGACTGTATTTGCCAGTGTATTGATTATCCGCTTTCAATATGTCGATGAGGAGACTGGGCATCGGTGTGATTGGGGGGAGGCCATTTATGTGGTGATGGCGTTGCTTGTGTTTGAGTCTCCGATAGCATTTCCGTCCAGTTGGATTGCACGCATTTCATTTTTTGCTGTTCCGTTGTCCGGATTGCTGGTATTCGGCCAGGGTTTATTGCGGTTATGGAAATCATTATCAGATAAAAACACGTGGGATCTGGCTATGGCGTCGACATATCAAAATCATTCGATTGTGTGCGGGTTGGGGAAAATCGGTTTGCGGGTGACCCGATGGATCCTGGATCTGAAGGAGGAGGCTGTGGTGATTGAGTCGGATGGGAACAATCCATTGATTCCCCAGGTCAGGGAGTGGGGCGTCCCGGTGGTTATCGGAGATGCCAAGCGATTGGAAGTGTTGCGCTCAGTAGGAATTGATCGAGCGGAGTCGATCGTGCCGTGCACGAGCGATGATTTGGCGAATCTGGCGATTGCACTGGAGGCACGGAGTGTCTGTCCGGGTATCAAGGTGGTTCTGAGGATGTATGACCAGCAAATGGCAAACAATGTGCGGAGTGGATTTGATATCAACCGCACCTACAGTATTCCTGAAATAGCAGCGCCACCTTTGGCAGCGGCAGCAACCCGGGTTCCATTGGATCATGCATTTACCTACGGTGAAGGCGATGAACGGTCCCTCATCACCATCACCAAATTCGCATTGGTCGTCGAATCTGTGCTGATTGGCTATTCGGTGGGGCAAATGGAGGAAGAATTTAAAGTTGCCGTGATTGGTATCCGCAAGAATGGGAAGTTTGAATTACATCCGGCCCGATCGACGATATTGGAATGCGATGATCGATTTGTGGTATCAGCTGGCATAGATTCATTGAATCTTCTGGCCGGATTGACACCCCCAGCCAATGAACTGGAACGATACCGCAAGGGACGATGGCCTCTTCAGCGCACAAGAGCACGCTCCTGAATTCAGAATGGCATTCTGCAAAGAAAAATTCTGAATATGCACTGAGTTATCTGCTGGGGTCAGATACCTAAATACCTGAAATCCATCGAGCCATGATGTGATGGTGAGCTCAGGATTGAAAGCGCTGACCGGTTCGGAAAAAATCCGCAGATTGGACTGCCGAGATGGGGAGTCGGCGGCCTCCGGGAAATTGAATTTCTTCAATATTCAGGCATGTGTGGTGGCCCGCAGCGACAAGGACACTTTTTTTATTGGCCTGAATGATCGATCCGGGAGGAAAATTTCCTGAGGATGAATATGGATGGCAGGATTCTTTGACCCGCCAGATTTTCATGGGTTTTAGTGGCTCAGCAGGGTTGTTGAGGTCGGCAAGGTTGGCAGTTGATCCTGGCCAGGGGGAAAAGGCGCGTATGGCAGCCTGGATGTCGCCTGCTGACCTGGACCAGTCGATATGGCCATCTTCTTTTTCAATTTTTCTGGCGTAGGTTGCCTGCGAGTGGTCCTGAGGGATTGGAGCAATATCCCCGCGGGTATAGGGAGGGATGGTATTGACGAGGAGTTTTCCGCCAATGACAGCGAGTCGATCATGGAGTTCATGGGCGGTTTCGTCGGGTAAGATGGGAGTTTCTTCGATGGCCAGGATATCTCCTGTATCCATTCCGGCATCCATTTTCATGATGGTGACTCCAGTGATGGGGTCGCGGTTGAAGATTGCCCATTGAATAGGTGCTGCTCCCCGGTATTTAGGTAACACCGAGGCATGCACATTCAGACAGCCATAACGTGGAATGGACAAAATTCTTTCAGGTAATATCTGGCCATAAGCCGCAACCACTGCAATATCCGGTGCCCACGCCTGAATGATTCCGAGTGACTCGCGGCGTTTAATATTTTCCGGTTGGTGGATTGGCAGCCCGGCTGCCAAAGCGGACTCTTTGACAGGGGTTGGTTGAAAATGAAGTTTTCGGCCAGAGGGTCTGTCGGGTTGGGATACGACACCCACCACATTGAACTGATGACTCAGAATGATGGCGTCCAGGCATTCACGTGCCAACGGAGCCGTGCCCATGAATACCAATCTTAATTTATCGTGCAGCGGATTCATGCTTTTTGAGTCCTGACAACTCATTCGGATCTGTGTGCCATCTCATCGAAAAATAAAATCCCCGCAGCTGAACGTGCGAGGATTGGTGCTATACATATTATCCGTCCCACCAATTATTATCGATCGTCCTTGTGACGGACCAGGATTTCGATTATTTCAGCAATCCTAACACCTTTTTCGGCACCGGTCTGTGTGACGACGTAGACTTCATTCGAGGACATGCGGGAAATGCGTTTTCCTATGACGGTCGACTTTGGGGTTTTGAATTCCAGGAGCTGGTCTTTCTCTGGTCCACTGATCACAGTTCTGAAGAAAGGAACGAAGTTCTGTTCGATGAAGGAACGATTGATTTCCGCCTCACCGCGTTTGAAAACCCGACGTTGGCCTACTTCCAGTTCGCCTGTTGGAGCTGAAGCGTCAGGTTTCTTACCGCCGGAAAGTGACAATCCGCCACCGGTCGGTTCCGGCATGGTGAATCCTTTGGGGGCACCCGTGCCAATGGCCGAACTCTGAACCGGATTTGGAGTGCCCTGAGTTTCAATGAAATCAGCGTCATCATGCGCTATGTATTCTTCGCTGTAATTGGATTCAGTCGGTATGAAATAAAATATGAGTGGGCTGATGACTGGCATAATGGCTGAAGCCCCGGCGACAAGGGGAACCGGGTGTCCACGGAATATCGCCACTTCCATGCCAGCCCAGATATTGGAGATATAGAGTAAAATCAGAAATCCAATTCCTATCGGGGTGGTGAAAACCGCTGCTAAAAATCCCGGCCGGCGTTGGGTCTGGCGACCTCGGGGAGACTCTGCAGGTAGATTTCCTTTGCCTGAGCGCGTTCTTTTGGAATGTAATCGCGCACGAATTGGGATGTTCTTGGAAATTTATTGAAGGTTTCCAGGGTTGGGATATCCATTTCGCTCCAGTGGATCCGGCGGGAGAGTCCGCCACCGGTTGCCAGTTTGACAATAATGCCCTCGTCGATGGGATCGAGGATCTCGCCACCGATGGTGGACCCGTCCACCAATCGGACCTGGTCGCCGAAATCGGCTTTGCCCTGGCCTGTGGCTGCGAATCCGGATTGAGCACCGCTGGCCATGTTCTGCAGCATCTCGGCCGGCAGAACTGTTGAAATGGAAAGAACATCCCCGGAAGTCACAATGCTTAAGCCCGACAAGACAGCCCCGAAACCCATGGGATCATTGCCAGCGGATAAGGCGCCGGAGAATTGGGATTTGATGGCTTGCAGGGGGGCCTCCAATCCACTGGCGGAATTTGGATCGGAAAACTTCATTCTGATTTTTATGCCCAGATTGCCTGCGGGGAAGCTCATCCCCACCCCGGCAACCGCATATCGCCAAACATAGCGATAAGACCCTTCAGCATAGGGTTTTCAGCGGCGCCCGGAATAGCGTCGGCCGATACTGATCCTTCAGGAATGGCGGACATCATATAGATGCTCATATCCGGCTCTTTCAAATCGAGCAGATCTGGTCGTGACCCTCGTCCGTTGAGATCGATCACTTTCTTGATCATGTCTTCATGGCCGACAACCAATATCGAGGAATCTGCCAGAAAAAATGTGGCTTTCTCACCAATCATGGATTGAATTTTCTCATTGCCTGATCCGATTCGGAAATAATCTGTGTTCCCATGGCGGGCGGATTCGAACTGACCTGTAGCCGCCTCAAGGCTGGCGGCACTCAGAGCCGGAGAAATTTTCTCCAGCAGGATTCCTTTGTCAGAATATGCGGCCAGCACCTGTTTGAGAGTGTCGTCGGGTTGACCCATCTGGCTCCAGTCGAGTTGCGCCAGGTTTTCATTGGCTGCCTGGACATTGTATCCGGCAATAAAAGAGGATTTGACGGATGACCAGGGAATTCCCAGCAAATCGTCAGCCAGCACGGTCTCATCCGGACTTTGAGATTGTTCCTGTCCTAGTGCGCCCAATTTTTCCAATTGGCTCTGGTCCACGGAGATCACCAGGTCCGGGTTAGGTGGAAGAAACCTGAAGAATTCAGTCTCCTGAGCGATTCCACTTTGGGCCCCGACCGCCATCGCCATGAGAATCCCCACGCGCATTCTCGTTGCGAACGCTTTCACTATTCGATCCAGTTTTAACATTTGTGATAATCCTATTTGACAGCTCAAGCTATTTCCAGAAAAAGCCAAAGAAGTGAGTGATTTTCTGGTTTTTCAGCCTTATGGCAACCCTTTTTTTGTGATCGACTGATTTCATTTGTTTTCTGCAATCAAAGCCGAGGCAGGTGATTGATGTTTGAGATTGTCAAGTTTGGCAACTTAGCACAAATGGCTGAGATCACCAACTGGATTGGCGGCAGGCCTTGTGATCTCTCTGGCCGGGAGAGTTCTAAAATTCTGATGATGTGCCGCTTGCAATCCATGGTAAAATTTGGACACTTATGACTTAATTTTGTGCAGTGAGCCGTCGATACCATGATTGGCTGACTCGAAGTCTGGGGTAAAAATCTCCAAACCGGTGAACAGTCAGCCAGAAAATTAGCTAAATTCTTTGATTTTCTTCAAATTTAAACCATGAGCGCAGCAATATTTAAGCTCATTGACCGGGAGATTCTTGGGGTTGTGCCTGGACCAAACGGTTCGCCCCATCCCTATTTTGATGACATCCGTCAATGCCTCAGCCCGATCCGGGAGATTCGCACTGAGCTCAGTGCCCGGAAACAAGTGGTGGGTCTGATGGGACCAGCCCGTTCCGGGGTTTCGACATTGATCAACTCATTGATTGGATCGCCTGTGTGCCCAACTGGGGTGGGGGCTGAAACCACTGCCAGGCCTGTCATGGTGACCTATTCGAAAAAACCGGGAGTCGACATTTACTCTGCCCCGAAGTCGCCTTCGGCCCATGAGCCCGTGGACCACACCGGATTTCCCAGGATTTTTCTGGACCATTTCAAGGGTGATCTCCCGGAGGAAGCATTCCAGAAGGCCACCAGTCATCTGGAAAAATCAACCCTCTCCCTCTCCGGATCGACATTAAAATCCGCATTAGCCGGGCCGTTGCTCAAGGAACCGGTCATGATCGTGGTGCGGACGCCCGAATGGGTGCTCAAAACCGACCAGATTTGCTTCATCGACTTCCCCGGGCTTGATGGATTCAAGCACAATTATCAGAAAAATCCCGAGGTATACGGATTGATACGCGGGATTGATTTCCTGATTCTCAACCAAAGCACATTTGCGGCCCTGGATCGATCCATGATTCTCTTTTTGAAGAAGATGCTTGGGGGGCAGAAGATGCCGCCGGTTTGGCTGGTGCATAATCGGGTGGATGCGAAGTATTGGCGGGACAAGGAAGCCAACGAATCGGAGATCCAGCAGCAGTTGGATATCGCCAGAAGCATTCTAGCATCCGAATTTCAAATACCTGAGATGCATCTTCCGATTAACATCATTAATTTGGGCAAGGCCCATGATGGTATCTTTTCATCGCGCGAAGCGCTCTTTTATGAGTCCCATTTTGAGGATTTTGAGCGGAATTTCATGGCGTCGCTGCATTCGCGCAAATTGCAGAAGCTGGTGAATATTTCTGAAGATGTCATGAGTCGGATGCCACTCTTTTCAAATCGTCTGGAATCTGAAAAAGCTTCCAATGCGGAGATGCTGGAGTATGTGCGAACCATACCGGAGATCATATCGAATGCCGACCTGCACCAAAATAATATCGAATCAGCCTTCGGAAAATACGGGCCAATCAATGTCAATGTCCTTCTGACTCAATTTCGTGAATCCATGCAAGCGCGGATGGATCAGACATTGGTTGAACTCCGGGAAGCATGCGATAGGAATAAAAACTCCATCTCCGCCACCGAGGCAAATCAGATAATTTCGCGCATGATTGAGGGAATAGACAATGACTTCAAGTCATTCTCCTGGGAGAAGAATCCGGCAATATCCGCTCCGTTCTGTTCAGCTTTGGACGATCTGTCCCGATCCATAGAAAGTGTTTATACAACGCCGATAAACAAAAAACTGGTGGCCTATAAAATGGATCCACTGGCAGTTCCAGATCCGTGGTCTGCTTCAGAATTGCCGGCACTGAATCAGAAGGAATTAAAGTGGCTGCCAGTGAAATATTTTTCCCTGATTTTTGGGTTTATACCTTGGCCGAAGCGGTATCAATATACAAAACTGGAGGATTACGTCATATATCAATTATTTGGCACCCTGCTGGAGCAGGTGGTTGAGCAGCTCAATGGGTGGAGGGACGAGCTTCAATCCCATTTCATTAAACGTCAGCAGACCACATTCCGACACTTTTATTACCAATCCATTCAGAAGCGGCTCTCAGAACTGGAAGCTGAGATGGAAGTCAAATCCTCCAAAGCCATGGAAACAAGGTGGGTACTGGATAAATTGTCGGACAGTTTATTCAATCTCCATCATTCGGCGAGATCTGAACTCACTGCCCTGACAAACAAGAAGTGGTCAGCTAAATTCTGATTCTGAACAGTAATTCCGGCCCAGTCATATTATATGGATCAAGCTGGATTGTGGATATAAGGACTGGGGACTTTATTGCTTTAGGTAGGCGTGCTGCGTGAAGCCAAGGATATATCCGCCGGTTAATCACCTGAGGCGCAATGACATTCGAATTCCCGGACTGAATATGTTGCACTACAAGTCATGGTGTATATGACTGGTTTTAAATATATATTTTTGTGAGCAGCTGATGGGGTTCATTGCTCATTCTCCCTGGCGGGATGGATTTTTGATTTCCATTTGGGGTAATCGACTTGGATGAGTTTCGTGGGCCAGCTTCCATACCAGGCGTATCCATTTCTCCTTTCCTGGCCGATGTCGGACAATGAGTGCTTCGGAATTCCGTCGCGATCAGAGAAGAGAGGTTTTTGATCATTCAGGCTATAGAAACGTGCCCAGAGAGCGGGAGCGGATGGATCGGGAATAAGGGAAACATTCCATCCTTTGGGTGACTGGTTGTCCTGGATTTTTTCGATTCGATAACCGGAAATTCGGGCCTGATGCATCCATGAAACGGCGGACTCGATGGCAACAATAACCCTATCGGGTGGGTTATCTATACTCATGAGTAATTGGGTCAGACCTACGGATTCAGATCCGCTGATGGATGGCAATTCATAGGCCCGGCCGGTGGCTGGCTGGAAAGTATCTTTGTCATGCTGTGCGCACCAGGCTGTGAGTTGGTTGTTCATTTTTATCTGGCACTTGAGAATACATTCTATTCCGGCATTAAATGCTGCATCTGCTTTCAGTCGTATTGGACGGTCAAGAAAGCTGTATTCATGTGAATGAGCCACGTCGCGAAGCAGCCACATCAGTCGTGTCATGGAATTGTCATTGAAAGTGATATGGCGGTGGTATCCATCGCCAGGCGGCGAATATTGTGGCCATCCACCACTGGCATATTGAGCATCCAATATATATTTCAAACCCTTGAGAAATGAAGTCTCATACTCCTTCATGCCGGTTGTTTTGAAGATGCGTCCCAGGAACCGGAGTTCTCCAGTTGTGGCGCCGTTGTCAAATGTGGGATGAAGGTCCGATGGATTGCCTCTGAATAAGGTTGCGGTTGTATCTGAATTTTTTGGCCATCCACCGTGTCTGCTTTGATGGGAGAGAATATTCCTGGCAATTGAGTTTGCCTCCCCGCCGGCATACCACTCATCATTCCTGGATAAATAGTCTTCCGGCCCGCCCAATGCGGAAACGGCCCCAAGCCCCATTATGATTGCCATCAGCTGGTTGATCAGGGACATCCAATGATGGGCCTTTCCCGGGAATCCGGCAGATTTTGATTGAGGTTTCATCTCAGAATTCTGGTATAACTGGGTTGGTGATGGGTCACAATCATCTTTTCCTATTCTGCTTTTCACCCTAGGGCATCCGGAGATGAGCCCTCTCCATTGGCCCCGTCGCTGAATGTTTTTGCCGGGATTTCCAATTTGAAATTGCGGATTTCATCCGGTTCCATACTTCACTCCGCTTCAAAGCGGTATAAACCCATGAGGTCTTCCAGTGGATGGACTGGATCGATGCGGATTTCTCTCTGCCATACCAGAGGACATGTCTTCACATTTCCTGCGGATGGGTGAGGTATGGCTTTTGATAGATGTTCACGGTTTTGTCATTCTTCCGTAACAAATGCGGGGGATTATGTCCAAAAGTTGGAGTCTGGGTTTTACGACCCCTGTCCTCCTTGACCGCAATTATGGCTATTGTGAAGCAGGCTGGTATTGACATACCTGAGTCGTTACATGACTGGTTTGGCTCCGATGAACTTGTTCCTTGGATTCTCAGTGTCGTGGACGAATTTGAGGATTCCATGGATTTCTTCGGTGCCTCACCTTCGTGTATGACGTTTGTGATGCCGAAGTCGCTTTTGTGCGGTCTGGTTTATGCGTATTCGGTGGGGATATACTCCAGTGCGGACATTGTTCGGGGAATTGAGAAGGATGCCGGGCTGCGATACTTGTTTTCCGGTTGTCAGGTGGTGGACAATGAACTGATCCGGTTCCGGCGGGTTTTCAAGCAGGCTGTTCTGGGGGCGCTGGAACTTTTCCTGATGATGTGTGTTAAGGCACGCTTTCGCCAATGCGCTGCGGCGGGAATGTATTTCCAGTCCGCATTGAACTGCCTTGATGGCGAATCAGTCCGCAGGATGGCTGATGAGAGGATTCAGCGGGCCATTGCCATGGACCACATTTTACTGGATGATTGCTGACCTCAAGGATTTATTAATGACGAATTCCGAACACCCACGAATAGTTTTCTGATAAGTCATTAACAAGTGAAACACAATGACTCCTAACAAGCCGAAGATCCTGATAGTAGATGATGAACCCGATGCGCTGGAATTGATTAAGTTCAATCTCAAGGAGTCCGGATATCGAGTTCTGACAGCACCAGACGGCAGAAAAGCTTTGGAAGTCCTGCGGAATGAAAGCCCCGATCTGGTGGTTTTAGACCTGATGTTGCCTGAGGTGGATGGGCTTGAGGTCTGCAAAATCATCCGTCGGAATGCAGAAACGGCTGATTTACCCATCATCATGTTGACGGCCAAAGCTGCGGAAATTGACCGGGTGCTTGGCTTGGAACTGGGTGCGGATGACTATATCACCAAACCTTTCAGCCCCCGCGAGCTGGTGCTGCGGATTAAAAATCTCCTCAAAAGAAAAGATGTCGGGGATGAGGAAAAAGAGCTTTTGCGATGTGGCAGCCTGCTTGTGGATATTCCCCGCCATCTGGTGCTTGTGGGGGAGACTAAAGTGGAATTGACAGCCACGGAATTCAACTTGTTGACTGTCCTGATGCAGCGTCGTGGGAGGGTTCAAACCCGCGATCGCCTGTTGCAGGATGTGTGGGATTATGATTCCTCCGTCGATACCCGCACCGTCGATACCCACATCAGGCGACTGCGTGAAAAATTGGGCGAAGCCTCAAAATATCTGGATACTGTCCGCGGAGTTGGCTACCGTTTCTCAGAAGATTAATTTCATTCATCCGGGCAACTTATCCATGTGCTCCATGCTAAGATCCCAGGTGTCAGTTCCATGGAGACCAGTCATTTATATGGGATCATCGTTGCGCTCCTTGCTGTGATTGCGGCATTGGCTGTCGCTTTGATTCTCGCAAAAAACAAGATCAAACGGTTCCACTTTCTGGCCAATGAGGCTGTGCCGCCGAAGGCTGAACCTGTCGGAATTGATTCTGGAGATACGGATTCCTCCACCAGACCATCCGCTCCTGCTGTGGTGAGCGATGCTGCCAATGGCAATGAGTTGCTCTACCGCCAGAAATTGCTCAACAGTCTCATTGATGGGGTGGTGCTTCTGGATGACAAGAATATCATAGCTTTCATCAATACCTCCATGAAGGAACTCCTCGGAATTAATGATTCCTTCATCGGATTGTCACTTCTGGAAGCATTCCGCTCAGAGGAATTAGTCAGTTTAACCGACACCATACGAACGGTTGGGTCAGTCGTTGGTTATGAATATGAAATCGCTGGCCTGCAGGATAAATATTTCCGTATTAATGGATCACTGGGTGAAGAAATACCTTCGGAAGCTCCCTACATCACCCTGGTTTTTCATGATCTCACGCTCACCCGACAATACGAACGTCAAAGGCAGGATTTTGTCGCCAATGTCAGTCATGAGCTGCGCACTCCTCTTTCCATGATCTCCGGGTACGTGGAAACCCTGCTCGGCGGTGCCAAAGACAATCCTGAAACACTGGAGAAATTCCTCACAATAATCGAAAAACACACCAATCGGCTCACCTGCTCATTGAGGATCTTCTCACCATTTCATCCCTCGAATCAGGAGGCATCACCCTCAATTTCGCCAGTAAATCAATCCGCTCCGCTGTCGAAACCGTCATCGACGAACTCAATGAAAAAGCTTCCCAGCGCAAAATCACTTTTGCAATCGGGATCGATGATGAGCTGGATATCTTCACCGACAGCGGCCGTCTCCACCAGATCCTGGTCAACCTCGTGGATAACGCCCTCAAATACGGCTATCCCTCCACCACCGTCTCCATCAAAGCCACTCAATTGAAGGACTCAAACTTCGTCAATATCGACATTCATAACCTCGGCCCTGTCATCCCCTTGGATGTCCAGGAACGCATTTTTGAAAGATTCTTCCGCGTCGATGCCGCCCGCAGTCGCGAACAAGGTGGCACAGGCCTCGGCCTCGCCATCGTCAAACACCTCGTTCAACTCCACGGTGGCAAAGTCAGTGTCCATTCCGCCCGCGACCAGGGCACCACATTCTCCTTCACCCTCCCCACATCCCTCCCCATCTCCTTGGAAGCCTGATCCCCACCCCGCATTATCTTCGATTTGACGGTTGCAGAAATTATACGTGTAGGTATCATCTGGCTATGAATGTCGAGAAAAACGCTGGATTGAGGTGGCTGGGGAGAGGCTTCCTGGCTGGTGTGATGTGGGTTATGGCATGTGGGGGTGGTTTTTTGGGGAGTGGCCGGTTTTTCAGGGATCGGGGAATCTGGCGGGAGTGAGTGAGGAGGAGTTAGGGGATAAGCTGGAGGCGGGATGGGTTTATGCAGGGGAAGGAGAGATCAAGGCAGCGCCGGTGATCGCATCGGGTGTGATCTATGTTGGAGACAGTCTGGGGGTTCTCCATGCGGTATCGCTTGAGGATGGTGTGAAGAAATGGAGTTATAAAACTGAGTCGGCGATCACGGGTTCGGCCTTGGTTCTGGACGGGGTGGTCTATGTGGGGAGTCATGATGGATACGTGTATGCCCTGGATGTGAAGACTGGGACATTGAACTGGAAGTTTGAGACATTGGACAAGATCAATGGATCGATCAACTGGCTGCCTGGGTCAGATGGAAAGGACAGGCAGATTATTTTTGGCAGTCACGATTTTTTTCTGTATTCGGTGAAGCCGGAGGATGGGACGAAGATATGGTCGTACGAAAGTGAGAGTTACATCAATGGAACCCCGGCTATCAGCAATGGCATGACAGCTTTTGGCGGGTGTGATGCGATTCTCCATGTGGTCAACCCGGCAAACGGAGAAAAGGTCCGCCAGGTGGATGCGGGATCGATCGTTGTGGCGAGTGCCGCCATCCGTGACAGCATAGCCTATTACGGGCATCAGGATAACGCATTTGTGGCGATTGATTTAAAAACCGGCGACAAAAAATGGGAATATTCGGGGCGCAATTTTCCGTTTGAGGGGAGTCCGGCGGTGACGGACAAGTATGTATTATTTGGTTGTGGGGATAAGCGGCTTCACTGTGTGGATCGCGAGTCGGGCGAGTCGAAGTGGAAATTCCGGACCCGCGGACGGGTGATATCCTCTCCAGTTGTCTGTCGGGATCGGGTCCTGTGTGGGTCCAATGATGGGCGGCTATATCTGGTCAATCTTTTGGATGGCGGTGAATTGTGGAGTTACGAAATTGGGAGTGCCATTGAGAGTTCGCCTGCCATTTCACAGGGGCAGGTTGTCATTGGGGCCGATGATGGAAAACTATACCATTTCAAAGCGGTTCCCGAATCCTGATATGTGAACTTATATACAGAAACCAATCGAATCACGACAATTATGAGCAGTTCAGTTATTGATAGCCCGAAGAAGAACGACACAACTGTCGGGAATTATTTTGTGTCTAATTACCCTCCATTTTCATTCTGGACACCAGAGGGAGTCACTGACCTTCATGATGCCATGCATCTGGCGCCGGACCCGCGGACGCCACTTGGCCTGTATGTTCATATTCCCTTCTGTCGCAAGCGATGTCATTTTTGTTATTTCAGAGTGTATACGGACAAGGATGCGACTGCCATCCGGGGGTATCTGCAGGCTGCCATCAAAGAATTGGACCACTATATGAAAATGCCATTCATCGGTGGCCGTAAACTTTCATTTGTCTATTTTGGTGGTGGAACACCCAGCTATCTGTCCCCCAATCAATTGAGAGAACTCACAGATGGACTTAAAGAACGACTGCCATGGGACGACGTTGAGGAAGTCACGTTTGAATGTGAACCGGGCACCTTGAATGAGAAAAAGCTGGAAGCGATTCGTGAAGTGGGTGTGACCCGCCTGAGCCTTGGGGTTGAGAATTTCAATGACCATATCCTGGGTATCAATGGCAGAGCACATCGCTCTAAAGAAATCGAGAAAGCCTACCATGCCGCCAGATCAATCGGTTTCCCCCAGATCAATATTGATTTGATTGCTGGAATGCTTGAGGAAACAGAATCCAATTGGCAGTTCAATATAGACAAAACTCTGGAACTGAAGCCGGATTGCGTCACCATCTATCAAATGGAGGTTCCCTATAACACGACTATTTATAAGGAGATGAAAGCGCAGGGTAAGCTGGTGGCTCCAGTTGCCGACTGGGAGACGAAGCGCCGGTGGGTCAGGGAAGCTTTCGGACGTTTTGAATCTGAGGGCGGGTACGAGGTGACCAGTGCTTATACCGCAGTCCGGAATAAATCCCGGACGACATTCATCTATCGTGATCGACTGTGGGCGGGGGCAGACCTGCTTTCGCTGGGCGTCGCCAGTTTTGGACATATAGGCGGTGTGCATTATCAGAATCAGCACGACTTTGAACCCTATGTGCAAAAAATTCTGGCGGGAGAAAGTCCTGTATACCGGGCCCTGAAGCCTTCCGCTGAGGAGAAACTGGTCCGGGAATTCATCCTCCAGCTCAAATTGGGAACGCTCTATTTTCAATATTTTGATGAGAAATTCGGGGTTGTGAGCCGCGAAGTGTTTTCTGAGCCCTTGAATATCATATCGGCTTGGGGGTATGCAGTGGTGGATACAGAGAAGGTGGTGCTCAGCCGGGATGGGTTATTGCAGGTGGACCGCTTGCTCCAGGAGTTTTTTCTGCCTCAGCACCGGAATGTGCGCTATGCATAAAAGAGCTGAAATCACCGCCGGCTGACTCAATATTCATGGAAGCTTCCCAACCCAACCACGTCTTATCGACACTTGGAAATAAATCTGGTCGTTCATTTATATTTCCTCTGGATGGAATGTATCAGTACTACCAGCACTCCCTTCCGGAATACGAAATTCTCAAGGGTGAGGAGGTTCCCATGCCCTACCACCAGCTTCTGGTGCATGCCAATGACATGACTCCCACTCTGGAACGATTTCACAATGATAAGATCTGGATCCGTCCGGAAGCCCGTTATCTCGACGGCAATTTCTATTTCAGAGAAGTTATTTTATTTCTCGAGCATTCCCTGAAACCGGTTGAATATGGGGCCATTGTCATCCATCTGGAATTATATCCGGAAGCTGCCAAAGAAGCGATTCTGGAGGCCCGCATTCCCTTGGGTACCCTGATGCAGCAATTTGCAATTCCTCACTACAGTCAACCTGTTGGATATTTCAAAATATTTGCGGATGGGTTGATATCGCAGCGGCTCCACATGCCGGATAACACCATTCTTTACGGACGGCGCAATGCATTATTAAACATGAACAATCAATCCCTGGCGGAGATTGTAGAAATTCTGCCATCCAATGAAATTTTTATCCACGACCCGTTAGTTTAAGCGGATATTTTCCGGAGACTCAAGTTTCCAGGAAGTTGAATCAAGAGAAAGGAATAGGAACAAATGAATAAGCACGACTATGATGTTTTAGTGATTGGTGGTGGTCCATCCGGAGCCAGTGCTGCCTCCATATTAGCGGAATATGGGCACCGTGTTCTGGTGATTGAGCGGGAGAAGTTCCCCCGTTACCATATTGGTGAGTCCCTGATTCCATTCACCTCGCTTCCCCTGCAGCGTCTGGGATTGCGTGAGAAGATGAAATCGACCGCATTTATAAGAAAGCATTCGGTACAGTTTGTGGGGATGAATGGTCAGGGCTCGCAACCCTTTTATTTTGCCGATCGTTATCCTGATGAGATTGCGCAGACCTGGCAGATAGTGCGGTCTGAGTTCGACATGATGTTATTGGATCATGCGCGCGGAAAAGGAGCTGAGGTAGTTGAGGAGACCAGGGTTGTCCGCCTCCTCATGCAGGGAGACAAAGTCGTGGGTGTTCTCGCTCGCCATTCCAGTGGAGAAGAGAAAGAATATTTTGCCCCAATGACATTGGACTGCACGGGGAAAGAAGCATTCGCATCAACCCAGCGCCAATGGAGGGTAGCTGATCCGAAGCTGAACAAGGTGGCGGTCTGGACATATTACAAGGGAGCCAGGAGGGATCCGGGAATTGATGAAGGA
>JAJOIW010000094.1 GCA_021209225.1 Verrucomicrobiota bacterium | reverse complement strand
CCAGCCTCTCCTCTCCGCCAGTGGATTATTTTGGCTTTTGCATCCGGGGTATGCAGTCCGTGAGGAATCCGGAGTTGATGGCGATGCCGGAGCCGGTGAAGCACCTGCCCTGAAATGAGTCCGGTGCCTGGACGACAGTCTGAATGTGAATGCCGAATTTCTCAGCAAATTCAAAATCCCTTTCATCGTGTGCGGGCACGGCCATGATGGCACCCGTTCCATAGGTCATGAGGACATAATCCGCAATCCACACGGGTATCTGTTCCCCATTGACAGGATTGGTGGCATAGCTTCCGGTGAATACACCGGATTTGTCTTTAGCCAACTCCGTGCGGTCGAGGTCACTTTTGCGGGATGCCTCCTGACGGTAGCGAACGACGGCGTCCATTTGTGCGGCGGTTGTCAGTTTGTCCACCAATGGGTGCTCCGGAGACAATACCATATACGTCGCCCCAAACAACGTGTCCGGACGCGTCGTGTAAACCGTCACTTTATGGGGGCCAATGCGGAAGTCGACCTCAGCACCTTCCGAGCGGCCAATCCAGTTCCGCTGGAGGATTTTGATGGATTCCGGCCAGTCCAGACCATCCAGCTCATCGATGAGGCGTTGAGCGTAATGGGTGATTCTGAGCATCCACTGACGCAGTGGACGTCTTTCCACGATGTGGCCCTTTTCTTTCCATTCCTCCACTTCCTCGTTGGCGAGAACGGTGCCGAGATCCGGAGACCAGTTGACGGGAACCTCGGCGACATAGGCGAGGCGGACGGCGTCAATCTGTTCGCGCGTCCAACCCTGTTCCTCGAGGTGGCTGACGGGTCGGGCCTGGTTGAGGCTGGTGTCGTAATAAGAATGGTAAAGTTGGAGAAATATCCACTGTGTCCATCTCACGTAATCGGGTGCAGTGGTATTGACTTCGCGGTCCCAGTCGTAGGAAAACCCGAGCTGTTTGAGTTGACGGCGGAAACTATCCACGTTTTCGCGGGTTTTAATCCGGGGATGAGTTCCTGTTTTGATGGCGTGTTGTTCAGCGGGCAGACCGAAGGCGTCCCATCCCATGGGGTGAAGCACACTATATCCATGGGAACGTTTGAATCGTGCCAGAATATCTGTCGCCGTATATCCCTCAGGATGCCCAACATGTAACCCGGCGCCGGATGGATAGGGAAACATGTCCAGCACATAATATTTTGGGGGCATGGGGTCGGGCTTCACTCCATGGCGTAGAGCAAACGGATGAGTCCCGGGAATGGTGTCTCCCGGATTCCAACTGCGAAAGACTTTATGGTCGTCCCAAACTGCCTGCCATTTCGCCTCAATTAAATCAAACGGATATTGCTTCCGAACACTGGACATAAGCGGCACGCATTGTATGCCATTCCACTTTAAGGGCAATCCTTTAGCCGGAAAATTACCGGCTCTGGGGGATCGGGTGGATTTTGGGAATTTGAGTGGCTGGAGACCGTGGGGTTACTCTTTATAGACGTGTGGCTGATAATCCCGATTCCATCGACGCGCCACAAATTGTTTTTTGTCCCATCCGACGACGATCTGGGCAATCATTTCTTTTCTGGGAAGTGGCTGCACATGTCCGTCGGCAAATAGGATGGTTGCCCTGCCGGAATGGAGTTCCAGTGGCCATTGCCTCTCCTCATACATGCCGATGAAGCCGCTCCAATTCCGGTCTCCTTGCGGGTGAGGTCCCAGTTGCTGTCACCCAAGGCGATCATGTCTGTTGGATTTTTGACGGATGTTTCTGGTGCTCCTCCATAGATGCGGTCGCCTTTATAGACGCCGAGTCCGGTATTCGGGACTTGCCCGGCCCAGGATCCCCAGACGTTGTAGCCATAACTCATGAAGTTGTCCAATCCGGGCCGGAGTCGCATCTCGTCCTGGAGGTAGCCATCCAGGGGCGGGAGCTTGCTGCCAAATTTCACTTCCCATTGGGCTTTTGGGGGAGCACTTGGGCATTTGAAAAGATCCACACTATTCCGGAGACCCATGTAGCTTCTGAGTAAGGTGGGCCAGATCCAGACGTTTCCGGCTTCGCGGTTTATTCCCACCGGGTAGCGACGGTTGTCGTCTGTGTAGGCGATCATGGCGATCCCAAGCTGACGCAGATTGCTGACACACTTGATTCCCCGTGCTTTGGCTTTGGCTTTGGCCAACGCCGGGAGGAGCATGCTCGCCAGAATAGCGATGATGGCAATCACCACCAGCAACTCAATCAGAGTGAAGCCACCCCGACCATGCTTATTGGGGAACCTGCGGGAGGGGGATTTATTGGCCATAGATCTGAAATGTCACTTTTGAGTTGGCCCCGTTCTGGTGGTGTATATCGGTCATCGCAACGGGCATGGTCCGATGGTTAGTCAGTCTTCCCCGGCTGTCAAGGTCCGATTGGGTTTCCGGAAATCCATCGTGGTGCATCACACGTATCGCATGGATGCGCACCCATGCCTGCCACTCCTCCGTCCTGAACAAATGGCGTCCCGGCAGGCCTGCATTCATCGCCAGAGAAAAAATAACCAGCTTGCCTTGCAGAATCACAATTTGTGCAATCCTGTGAGTCCATTACAAAACGTTCCATATTCCAGATTATGCTGGGCATGTGGCAGGATTCGGGAATAAACTCTCCACATCTGCATCTGTTGAACACACTGAATATTATGATACGAAGAACTGATTGGTATGGGACAATTTTAGCTGGGGCCCTCATTTGTGCTGGAATGGAAGCTCAGGCATTGGACTGGCCCAAATGGATGGGACCCAATGGGGACAATCATACTGAAGATCCGACGTTTGCCGGCCACCTGTCGTCATTTAAAATCGCCTGGGAAAAAGAGATTGGGGTGGGGTATTCAGCGGTGTCGGTCTTTGGGGACAAGGCATTGGCCATGGGGCACGACTCCCAGGGCAAGGAGACGGTCTATTGTCTCAATGTGGAGAATGGTGAGGTGATCTGGAGTCATTCGTATGAGGCGGAATTAATCCCACGAATGCACAAGGGGGGGCCGAATGCGACGCCGACCATTCATGGGGATGTGGCTTACACGCTCAGCAAAGATGGACATCTGCACTGCCTGCGCATGGGCGATGGGTCGCTGGTCTGGAAATCCAATCTGGCAGAGGTTCTGGACATCAAGTTACCGAATTGGGGGTATGCGAGTTCTCCTGTCCTTTTTGAGGGGAGAATTTTTGTTTCAGCGGGCAAAGCGGCCGCGTTGGATGCATTGTCGGGCAAAACGGTCTGGGTTTCGGATCAGGCGTATGTGCCCGGCTACACCACACCCGTCGCCTTTCATCAGGGTGGGACCGGTTACCTTGCCACTATGGATGGCAAAGGCATCAGCATCCTGAATATCACCAGCGGTAAGGAAATCTGCCGTCATTCAATATCCGCTCAGTTCGACATGCAGGCATCCACCCCCATGGTCCTGGACGATGGGAAATATATATTTATCGGAAGTAATATATCCTCAGAACTCCTGGTTTTTGATGGATCATCATTGGCCTCGAAATGGAAAAGCCGCGACATCAAACAATCCATGAACAACAGCATGATATACAATGGCGTGATTTATGGAATTGATGGGAAGCAGGGTTCGCGGAATTCACGGATGGTCGCTGTGGATCTGATGTCCGGAGAACTCATCTGGGCGAAAGAAGGATTCGGTTATGGCAGTTCCATCGGCATCAGTGGGTATGCTCTGTCACTGACAGAATCCGGAGAACTGATCGTCACCACCATGGAAAAATCCGGCTTTCAGGAAATTTCCCGCACAAAAGCGCTTGAGTCCACCTGTTGGACATCTCCGGTATACGCCAATGGATTGATATTTGTGCGGAATGATCTGGGGCACCTCATTTGCTATAAAAATATCTGAATGCCCTTCCACATCCCAGCCTGAGTGGAGCGGAACGCGACAGGAACGCGACATTGAATCTCCGATGAATATCCTGTCCGGGAAACCTGGTCCTTCCACCTATTCCCGGCCTGAGGGATTCTCCGGGTTGTGGTGGCGGGTGGGATAAGAACGATCACTCGGGCGTTGACCAGCTGCAAATGTCCAGCATGGGGAGTTCATGAAAGCACATGCTTTCCCTCAAGCCGGCAGACGTGAACCTGGTGCCATCCCGGAGGGTACCAACTCAAATCGGGCGGGATTAAGCCATAACGATGGGGTAAAAACCATTGTGTGAACTCCAATCATATTGGATTTCACCTCCCATCCCGCACTGCTGTTTTGACGCAACTGCTTCATGAGGATTTGAATTGAAAATATTGGGGCTTCCACCATGGGGGGGAGTAATTTCTGGTATTGGGGCAGGGAGAATCTGGGGTCAATGAGCATGACGGACCCGGTGTCGGATTCGGAACGGATGAGGCGGCCCACAGCCTGCACGACTTTGGTCAGTCCCGGGTAGATATAGGCATAGGCGAAGGCTTCTTCCGTCCCGAGTTGTGGGGTGAGGTGATCGCGGATGAGGTTGCGTTCGAGTCCGATCTGAGGCATTCCAACCCCGACCACTGTGATGCCACTGATGGTTTGTGGGGGCAGATCAATTCCCTCAGCAAAAACCCCACCGAGGACAGCGAGTGAGACCAGCCGCTTGCTCGACGGAGGATCGGCACACAGAAGATTCAGGAAGTCCGCCTGGTCCTGGACACTGGATTGGCGCTTCTGGCAATAGACCTCCAACCCAGAAGTGGACTCCAACAATAACATGCCGCCAATGAGTTCCAAATATTCAAATGATGGGAAAAATATAAGATGGTTTCCCGGAATCCGATTTATAAATCTATGGATCAACCGGCATAATTTCCCGGCTGTCGATTGCCGGGATTGCCATTGTGTGCGAATTCCGGTTTCAATATAGACAGACAAATTTTCCTGTGGGTAGGGCGACGGCACTTCCAGGCGATCACAGATTCGAGTCGGGCTCAGCCACATTTTGTAATAATCCTCCGGCACCAGGGTGGCAGAAAAAAAGACGACAGCATGGATTTTCTGAAAGATTTTCTCCAGTTTCGGACCTGGATCAAGGCAGAGAATTTCCAGTCGCGTCGGGTATTGGATGAGGCAATCGCCCGGGCTGCGATTCTGGCTGGCATGGAGGAAATCAAACGTTTGAAAATAGGCATCCAGGAGGGGCGCTCTGAATGAGCTGGATTCATTGAGAATGAGCCATCTTTCGGAGATTTCCTTGAATCTGGTCAGGGCATCGGCGAACGGGCCGGATAATTCAGTGAGGAGGCATTCCGGAGCATTCGTGTTCAGGGCGGGCCATAGCGTGAGGACGTCCTGAATGGCAGCAGAAATCCGGGATTGGGTTCTGGGAATGGCGGACTTCACCTCTTCCAGGGATTGGCGATTGAGTGTCGATCCAAACATGTGGCGAGCCCGATCGGGTAGGTTATGTGCCTCATCGATCAGTAAAACGATCCGGCGGTCATTCTCATCAAAGAAAAACTTTTTCAGAGCCGCTTTGGGGTCGAGAGCACAATTGTAGTCAGCGATAATGAGGTTGGCCCAGTCCGATAATTCATGTGAGAGGGCGGATGGGCAAATCTGGTGCGCCTGACCATGTGATTTGGCAAATGCCTGGTCCCAGTGATTCGAGGAGCCAATCCCGTCGAGGATGGCTTTTCTCGATCGATCGTAATAACCGACTGCCATTATGCAGGATTGCACATCGCAGGGTGAAATATCTCCCTGGCACCAATCGTGGGATGCCCCAAGGGTGACCGATCGAACTTCCCCGCCATGGGCTCGAATGGCTGCCGCTGCCTTTTCCGCATTCTTTTTGTTGGAATTCCTGGCGGTCAGGTAGAAAACAACGGTATCGGGGTGTCGTGCGGCATAATCCATGGCTGGGTGGAGGATGGCCATGGTTTTTCCCAATCCCGTCGGCGCCTGGATGAAGTGGGTGCCCCCATTCCTGAGGGTGGATTCCACTGCCTTTCTGATGGCCATCTGGCCTGGCCGGCAGCTGGGGAATGGGAATTCCATCCGGTCTACCGCCTTCTGAAGTTCCTGGTGCCAGGCCCATCTGGCGTCCAGGACCTGGGTATAGGTGTGAGTGGCGTGTCGGAAGAATTCCTCCAGTTGACTGGCATCCCAGGATTCCCGGAATATGGAAATCATGCCCGATTCGATTTCGAGATAGGTCAATTGAGTATCCACTGCATCGAGTTGGTCGCGTCGGGCGAGGATGGCGGCATAGATTTTACTCTGGGCCCAGTGTAAATCCGATGGTTGTCCATTCCATCGCGGAGTGACTGTTTTTATCTCCTCGATGACAGTGAGATTATTCTGCGGCCAGACGCCGTCCGCCCGTCCTCTGAGAGTCCAGGTATATTGTCCGGTGAGTGCGGTCAGGGTGCATTGGAGGGGGACTTCCTTCAGGTATTCCGATGGGCGCGAGTCCTGAATCTGCTGATGGCCACGAATTCCTTTGATGGCTCTCTGCGGGCCTTGAAAATGCGAATTGCCACTGAGGTTTCCCGTCCGGAAGCACCAGTCCACCAGGTCGCGGACGGACACAAAATAGTGTGCGGGCGATGGGGCTGACTCAGTCATGATCTACTTCGCTCGTACGGGGTGTATTACCGGTTTGCATTGGGATCAGCGATCGATGTCGGCCGGGCAATTCACATTTCTCAAGGAACCCGGGTCGGTCAGCGTGACTACATTTTTCAGGCAGTCCCGGGATTGAAGCAGGCGCTGGAGTGATCGTTCACCCGCTTCAAATTGTGTGAATGCCCGGGCTAAAAAGTGGGCTTCATAAATGGCAGGGAAGGGCTCCAGGAATTCAGGGTTGGATCCCGACTGAAAGCAGGTGACATGAAATCCCGGTGTCCGCGCATTCCAGAGCCGTTGAAGAACGGAATCATTTAATTCGGGCATATCACAGGAGCAAATCATCCATGAGGCGGCGGGTTGGGATAGGTAGGCACTGAGGATGCCTCCCAGCGGTCCGGTGTCTGGCCATTTGTCCAGGATTGTGGAATATAAGCCATTCTCTGAATGTGATTGTGACTGGTTTATGGAAAGATACACAGTATCGCAGAAGTGTTCCAGGAGTTGGGCTGTCCATATGCGGTGGGGCACTCCCCCGTGGTAGGATATGAGGCTCTTGTCCCGCCCCATTCTCAGGCTTTTTCCTCCAGCGAGAACTAATCCAAGCATCTGAATGCTGTTTCTGTCAGTTGACATCAGGATGAATCGGGATGGTTTAAACTTCCTTGCCTGACGCGGTGGCCATCAGGTCGGATCCACAAAAAAATAACCGGCAGATATCGCCGGTTGAAAGAATCATGTCCCAATTGAGATGTGAGGATTACCGGAAACGGATTGGGGAATCCTGGGGTTGCATCTCGTGGGCGCAGGGCTGGTTTGTGGGCGCATCCGGCTGGAGATCATTTTCGGTGATCAGGTTATTCGCCAGCATGAAAGCTTCGACCTCATCGCCTGACACATCCGCCAGCATATGTCCATTGATTTCAACACATGGACTCAACATTTGCCCACTTTTCTCGATCATTTCCTGGCGTTGGACCGGGTCGTTGATGATATCGCGATCCTCGTAGGCAAGATTGTATTTTTTCATGATCGCGCGGACACCCATGCTCCAGCCACAGTGTGGTTTCAAATAACAGATTATGTTCATGACCCATCCACAATAAGGGTGGGCTGACAAAAATCCAGCCCTCAGAAAGAATTTTTATTGCCGGGTGGTCAGCCCATTCACTGGCCTCCCATCAGCCAGGCTGGGCAATGAAATCTATTGCTGGAGAGCGAGTGATAGGAGATGGTTATTGAACAATGGATAGAGCAGGTTTGTGGAATCGCATCAGCAGCGGCCAAAGATTATTCTGTATGGCCGGGCCGTGCGTCATTGAGAGTCGGGATCTGTGCTTTGAGATTGCTCAGAGATGTCAGGAAATCTGTCAGAATCTGGGAATTGACTACATCTTTAAAGCCAGTTTTGACAAGGCCAACCGCACATCCATCCGGTCATTCCGCGGACCCGGACTGGAGGCGGGACTCCAGACACTTTCGGATATCCGTCACCAGTTGGCCTTGCCGGTCGTGACTGATATCCACGAAATAAGTCAAATCCGCCCGGTGGCGGAAGTGGTGGAAATTCTCCAGATTCCAGCCTTTTTATGCCGGCAGACGGACTTGCTTGTGGCCGCCGGAGAATCGGGAGCTATCGTGAATGTGAAGAAGGGGCAGTTTTTGGCTCCCTGGGATATGAAGCCGGTGGTTGGCAAATTAGAGCAGGCAGGGGCCAGGCATATTCTGCTCACGGAGCGCGGATCCACATTTGGCTACAACAACCTCGTGGCTGACATGCGATCCATTCCGGTCATGTCTCAGATGGGTTACCCGGTGGTCTTCGATGCCACTCACTCCGTCCAACTGCCCGGTGGGGGTGGCGACAAGTCCGCCGGAAATGGAGAATTCGCTCCAGTACTTGCCAGAGCGGCTATTGCGGCTGGATGCCACGGCGTCTTTGTGGAAACCCATCCCGATCCCTCCATCGCCATGTCCGATGGACCCAACATGATCCCTCTGCATCAATTGCCCGATGTCCTCGAAACCCTCACTCACATTTTCAAGGCGGTAAATCGTGCCTCCGGACATTGATCACATGGATATTCCACCTCCCACTTCCGGTAGTTCAGAGCCAAACAGGCCGGAAATCTCATTGATTCAGCGATTCCAGGCAGTCCGGCTCTTTCTCTGCGACGTGGATGGCGTGCTCACCGATGGGAAAATCTATGTCGGGGGGAGCGAAGGAATGGAATTTAAAGCCTTCCATATTCACGATGGCCTTGGACTGAATCTCCTGCAGCAGGCCGGTATTCCTGTCGGGTGGATCTCCGCCAGATTTTCGCCGGCAACCCAAAGGCGGGCGCAGGAATTGAAAATAGACTACCTCGAACAAGGCCGGGTGGGGAAGCTGGCTCTGGCTCAATCGATAGCCAAACGGGCCGGGGTTGGGCTTGATGAGATCAGCTACATGGGGGATGATCTGGTTGACTTGAGTCTCCTCCGGCACGTCGGTCTGGCTGTCGCGGTGGCCAATGCCCGGCGGGAAGTCATCGATGCATCTCATTTTGTCACGGAGTCATGCGGTGGAAATGGCGCTGTCCGCGAAGTGGTCGATCGCATTCTCCAGGCGCGTGGAATCTGGGATGCCACGATCAAAGAATTTCTCAAGGTCCATGATTAATCCATTTTTCAAATACATGAGGGGCATGCAAACACTTCTTTTCATCGGGGTGTGCCTGGGCCAAGTGTGCGCCATACTGGCCCAGAATACCCCAGGAAAGAATATCACGATGAGCGATGGGTTCGCTTCCGGCGTCTTTGATGAACAACAACAACTCAGAGCAAAAATCTCAGGGGCTCGGCCGAATTCAATATCGAGACACAAATCCTCATCATTCAGAATTGTAAACTGGAAATTCTCAAGCCGGGATCCACGACCGAATTTGAACTGATCATCACCGCCGTTTCAGCGGAATATTCCGAATCAAAAAGGCACGCCCGCTCGGAGGAAGCAATCACCATGGCCAGTGGAGACGGGCAATTTCTCTTGCTCGGCGAAGGGTTTGATTGGGACATCAATCTGGGACTCATCGGGATTTCCAAACACATTAAAACGATTTTAACTCCCCAGACAAGGCCCCTTGGAACAGAGACGACTGCCGGGGATAAAAGCTCATCCCAGGCCTCGTCGCCCAGTGACGTTCCAGGGTTTGTCGGGCATTGGAAAGAGATCCAGTCGTTGACCATCACAGCGGATCAGGTGCGCTATGATATTCAGAAAGCAATGGCGCGATATCAGGGGCAGGTTAAGGCCTCTGATCCGGCGAAAATCACCACGTCCAGTCGGATTTTGGATTTGCAGTTGCGGCCCGGGGCCGGGGGCCTGGACCAGATTGTCATGAGTGACTCCGTCCAAGTCGATTTGAAACAGAATAACCGGACCTATCAGGTCGAATCCGGACAGGCCATATATCAGGTTCTGGGTGAAGGTCAGGAAAATCTCATCTTCTCCAAAGATTCCCCCCGCTGGAAATCTCTGGAAGCTCATGGCTCCGGCGACACATTGTCCTTTTTTCTTCCCGAGAAGCGGGTTGAAGTGGTTGGACGTGCACAGGCTCACATTGGAGTGCCCACGGAAATCATACGTGACTTCCAGTCGGCAACCGGGCAGGAATCTGTTTTCGGACCAACTCTGGACATTTTTGCGGCCAGCTATTTCTATGTGGATAACCGGCTGGAGATCTCTGATGTGAGGGAGATGCTGAGTGGGTCGTCCCGGATGACCACCACTTCAATCACCCTGGAATTGGATGAGAATATGCAAGCATCCAGACTGTCTGCCGGGCCGGAGTTCCAGCTGACCGGGCAGATGCGGTTGAAGCCATTTCAGATACGCGGGAATGGATTGATGGTCCGCGATCTGGCCAAAGATATCCCAGTGGCCCTGGTTGAATCGGACGCCGGTTGGGAATGGGATACCCATCGTGGTGGTTCGCAAGAAATGGAATTCCGCCTTTCACAGTTTCATTTAGTCTGCCGCAATCGCGCCTGGGTGGAGCTCCGGAGTGAGGTATTGACGGCGCCGATCCAGTTCAATCTGCCCACGCGCATTGATTGTCAGCAGTATTCGTTCATATCCAACACGGTGAGCCTGACCGGCTCAGTGGTTGTGAGGCACCCGCAATGGCAAATGGAGGCTCAGGAAGTCGCCATGGTTCTGAATCAGGCAAGCCGGAAATTACAATCGATGCAAGCATCGGGTGAGGTGCATTTGCAGTCCCTGATTCCAGGGGCACTGACTGACCCTGGCGATCCGGTCGTGCAGCGCATTCTGGGCGGACTGCTTGAGGAGGGAATCCCATGGAATCTCACAAGTCAGACCCTGTCCCTGGATATCGATCCGGATACCGAACTGATAGATTCCTTTGAAGCCAGCGGAGGAGTGCGCCTGGAACGAGGAAACAATATCGGATTGGGAGGCTTATTATCCATGCCGACCCGACAAAGAATTATGGAACTCTCGATCGATCCGGTATTCCGGTTGGAATCGGGCATGCAATGGGTCGGCAGGGGGGATGCGAAGTTTTTATGGAACCTCGACGCCAATAAATTCAGTGTTCAGAGCGGAAATACAGGGAGTTATAAAATCCAACTTCCTAAATCCACAATCTCAGAGGGATTGAAAAAAAATTAGATTCGGAGGCAATGTATGGATTCAGAAATGCGGGCATTGGTGGAAAATTATTTGTTGGCGACATCCGGATTGAAGAAATTCTATGGCCAGCGCACGGTTGTGGATGGGGTGTCCATTCATGTGAAACCTGGGGAGATTGTCGGATTGCTGGGGCCGAATGGAGCGGGCAAAACCACGACATTCAATATGGTTGTCGGGCTTGTGAAGCCTGATGACGGGGACATTTATTATCGAAACCAGTTGATCACATCCCTTCCGATTCATCGCCGCGCACGATTGGGAGTCGGGTATCTCACCCAGGAGCCATCGGTCTTTCGGAAACTGACAGTTCGACAAAACATTCTCGCCATTCTGGAGACGCGCAAGGTACCCCGCGGGGAAATGCGGCACCGTATGGATCACCTGTTGGAGGAATTGGAACTGACTCACGTTGCCAACAGCATGGCCTACCAGCTCAGTGGAGGGGAAAAACGCAGACTGGAAATCACCCGCGCCCTGGTTTGCAACCCGCAACTTTTTCTGCTGGATGAACCATTCGCTGGAATCGATCCCCTGGCTGTCTTTGAGGTTCAAAAGATTGTCAGGCAGCTCAGCCAACGGGGAATGGGGGTTCTGATCACAGACCACAACGCGCGTGAAATGTTGAAGCTGGTGGACCGCGCCTACATCCTGGTTCAGGGGCGGGTTCTCATGGAAGGGACCTCCTCCTTCCTGGCCGAAAGTTCCCAGGCCCGCGATATCTACCTGGGACCAGACTTTAATTAAACCCATCCCATACCCGGATATCCATCATGAGTTCAGTGAAAAAAAATCGAATAACGGTTGGAGAATTCTATACTTCCTGGAAGGAAAGGCTTCAGATGTCCCAGATCAGCGACTATGGCGGGATGGAGCGTGTGATCATCGAGCCGACTGTCAACAGGCCCGGGCTCCTTTTGGCGGGATTCACCAAATATTTTGCCAGCAAAAGGATTCAGGTTTTAGGTAGTGCCGAATGCACCTACCTTCGCAGTCTCGATCCGGCAATCCGCCAGGAACGGTATCAGTTGTTTTTCCGGCGCAATATTCCCTGCGTGGTGTTTGGGAGAAACCTCAAACCGGACCGGCTCTTTCTGCAGGAGGCAGGACGGCGCAAGGTTCCGGTCTTCCGTTCCCCCATGATCACCATGAACTTCATGAATTCAGCCACTCTTGCTTTGGAGTCTCTGTTTGCTCCCCGCGGCAGTGAAATTGGCAGTATGGTCGATATTCAGGGCGTGGGTGTCATCATCAAAGGCGAGAGTGGGGTTGGTAAAAGTGAATGTGTGCTGGCCCTGATCGAGCGCGGCTACAGTCTTGTCTCCGATGACATCACCCGCGTCGTCCTCATTGGCGGCGATCAGGTCGTCGGGTCGTCCGCCGAAATCACCAGAGACCACCTCGAGGTAAGAGGCATCGGAATCATCAACGTGGCACGTATGTTCGGTGTCAAATGCATCCGCAAGGATAAACGGGTCGACCTCGTCGTCCACCTCAAAGCCTGGGACCATGCCCAGGACCTGGAACGCGTCGGAATGGAGGAAGCCAGTGAGTCCGTGCTCGGTGTCAAGATTCCCTGCGTGACCATTCCCGTTGGTCCGGGCCGCGATATAGCCCGACTCGTCGAGGTCGCCGCCTTCCAGAATAAACTTCGTCAATCCGGATTCAATTCTGCCGAGGAATTCAATCGTCGACTGATTGATCTGATGACGCATCGAAGGACTGGAGTTGCGGACTGATGCGGGAATGTTTATGGATGTAGGGATTCCCAAATGCCGCAACATCGGTTAACTTGAGTTAACGCCATCGGATTCATGAGATTTTCTGATGGTGGATGATTTAATTGAAACATATGGCAGAGAAGACGTTAACTGACATCCCCGTGGCACTGCGGGAAATGTTTGATAAAGGGCGGGCTGCCCTCAACAAGGGTAACTACGATTACGCCATCACCTTGTTCATCGATATCCTTCGCAAAGAACCGGGATTTGTCGCCTGTCGCGAATCCCTGCGCAAAACCCAACTCGAGAAAAATGGTCAAAGCAAGTCCTTGTTCAGGAAAGTTCTGGGTAAGGCATCCCCCCTTCTGGCGAAAGCTCAGATGCAGGTGAAATCGAATCCCCGCGAAGCTTTGGTCACTATTGAACAAGTCCTGAATAATGACCCGTACAATGCCTCGGCACAGAAAATTCTGGCTGAGGCAGCCATGGCTCTTGATTTCCCTCAGACAGAGGCATTGGCACGGGAAATCGCCTTCAGCGAAAACCCGACCGACCGGGAGAACGCCCTCAAGCTGGCGGATTCCCTTTTGAAAGTGGGACGGAGTGAGAAAGGGCGGCGCATAATGGACGCGCTCAATCATGCTTTTCCCGACGATCCCAAACTGATTTCCGCCTACAATACATGGACTGCCAAAAGAACACTGAACGAAAGTTTGTCCGGTGGCCATGTCGACAGTTACCGCCAGATGCTTCAGGATGAAAAAGAAACCATCTCCCTCGAACAACTGGCGCGCGATGTCAAAGACCCGGCCACTGCCTTGAAGTTGGTCGAAGACTTCAAACCACAGCTCGAAGCCGAACCAGACAACCAGACGGTATTGCAGCGCATCGCCGACCTTTATGAGAAAGCGGGCCACTTTGAGGAGGCCATCGCACACTATACCCGGGTCAACGAACTCCGGGGAGGAGATGATCCAAGCCTGCTGAAAATGATCACCCGCTGCAAAGTCGCTCAGCTGGATCAACAATCCAAAGACGTGCCAGAGGATGATCCCCGATATGCGGAGTTTCAGAAACAGAGATTTGATATTCAGATCCAGGACTGTGAGGCGCGTGTCAAAAGCCATCCTAACGACCTGGCACTTCGATTTGAGCTGGGTGAGATTCAGTTTCTGGCTGGCCGGATTGGAGAGGCGATCAAACAGTTCCAGCGATCTCAGGACCATCCCGCACAGCGTACCACTTCACTGAAATACCTCGGTATCTGCTTCTCACGCAGAAAACTGTTCGACATGGCCGCATCCACCTTTGAAAAGGCCCTGGCTGAGAAGGAACTCTTTGATGAGGAGAAAAAAGAACTTCTCTACGAATACGGCGTGGCTCTCGATCATATGGGTAAACCAGAACAATCCATCGAACAGTTTAAAAAAATATATGAAAAGGACATTGGATTCCGCGATGTCGAAGACCGGGTTGAGAAATACTATGCCGCATCAGAAGAATAAGCCTCTGAAAAATTCCAGATGCTGAGTCAGTTTGAGGATCCTCATATGCATGGGTATAAGCGGGTTCTGGTTGTGATGGACAAATGGAAAGGCACACTGACGGCTGGTCGGGCGGCGCAGATTATCGCCGATTCCTGGGCATCCATGGCATCCGGTTCTCTTGAGATCCGGTGCTTGCCAATGAGTGATGGAGGGGAAGGATTCGGTGAGGCATTGGGGCTCGCCATGGGGGGGATTCAAAGACAGACACCGGCAGTTGATGCATTGGGGCGCCCCATTTCATGTGAATGGTGGCAGGTGGAGAATCAATTTCATGGAATTTTTGAAACCTCCCGGTCAAATGGACTGGCCCAGCTTCCACGGGGACAATTCCATCCCGGTCAATGTGACACATTCGGGGTCGGGCAAGTCCTGCGGGCAATGGCCGGGGCGGGTATGCACACCATGACACTTGGGATCGGCGGGAGTGCGACAAACGATGGTGGGTTTGGAATGGCGCGAGCGCTTGGATACCATTTTTCCGATGATGTCGGGCAACCAATTTTCCGATGGACGGATCTTGTGTCCTTGAGGCATATCCAGCCACCTGAGCATTCACCACTTGCTGGGGCGTGTATCACTGTGGCCTGTGATGTCACGAATCCATTGCTGGGTGAAATGGGTGCCACGCGGATATACGGCCCCCAGAAAGGGCTCACTGATTCAGAGGATGTTCAGCATGCCGAACGCTGCCTGACCCGGCTTGCTGACGTGGTTGCCCAGGACATGCATCGGGATTTCCGCAATGCTGCCGGTGCTGGTGCGGCTGGTGGATTGGGGTATGGTTTGGCTTCCTTTGCCGATGCTTTATTCACCTCCGGTTTTGATCTCTTTGCTGAAAGGGTTGATCTGAGTCGGCTCATCGCACAATCGGATCTGGTGGTGACTGGTGAGGGTCGGGCTGACGCGAGCACCCTCATGGGCAAAGGTGTCGGGCAGGTTCTGGAAATGGCACAGCGCCACCATAAGCCGGTTGTCCTGGTGTGTGGTGAGGCGACTCAGGACGTGGCCAGCGACCCCAGAGTCCATCATTGTTGGCCAGTCACACGTTTCTTCCCTCTCGAACAGTCCCTGAGTCACCCAGAGGATTGCCTCAATGGGGCCATCCGCAATTTTTTCAGTTTGTCATCCAATTAATACACAAATCCTGGCCCTTCTGACATTGTGGGTCGACAACCGGAATTTGGCTTGTCTGGTATCTTGTGTAGGCGGATGATCTGTGATTGAGAGGGAATGAAGTTCTGGAGAATATTACATTTGACACTGATGATGGCAGTGATCTGTGGGTGCGGTGGGCGAAAACCTTCACCGGATCCGGCTTTTCAGGTTCCGGTCCAGATGATCCAGGGAGTCCCATGGGTTCCATTAGCTCAGGCCATGGCACTGTTTGGCAGTCCGATGGTGGAAGGGTACTCAGGACAGTTTCATTTCCAGCAAGGCACCCTCGACTTCAAACCCAATCATCAGTCCTTTACCATGGTCGATCAGAAAATCTGGATGGGTTACGCTTGTCTGGATTGGAATGGCAGCTTGATGGTGCATCTTCGGGATTGGGAAAAATGCCTGTTGCCCCTGCTCAGAATGAAGCCGATGTTTGCTGCGTATCACTCAACAATCGTTCTCGATCCAGGGCACGGTGGGCGCGATACCGGAGCCATGAATGCTTCCAAAAGCCTGGTTGAAAAGGAATTGACCTTGAAAATTTCCCGATTGCTTCAGGCAAAACTCGCCGCGAAAGGTTGGCTGGTTCATCTGACCCGCGAATCCGACCTGACCCTGGATTTAGAGCCAAGAATATCCCGGGTGCAGGAATTCAAACCCGATTTCTTCATCAGTCTGCATGTGAATTCCGCGCAGGCAAAAGAAGCTGTTGGGATTGAAACCTTCTATACCACACCTCAGGGACTTCCATCCAATCTCACTCGAAATTATGAGGACCCTGTGGAAGTGACTTTTCCGGCAAACCAGTTTGATGATGAAAGTTTCCAACTGGCCTGGTCTGTGCAGAGGCACCTCTTAATTGCCACAGGTGCTTCAGATCGTGGCGTGAAAAAAGCCCGATTCATGGGTGTGCTCCGCAACCAGTCCTGTCCTGCCATTCTCGTGGAAACCGGATTCCTCTCAAACCCGGATGAATGCCAGAAGCTGGCATCAGATGAATATTTATTGCAATTGGCATCCGGAATAGCATCGGCCTTTCCTGACCGGTCGAACAAACAATCTGAGACTCAATGAATGACACAACTGAGAAAATGAACATGCCCGTTAAAGTTCTGGTCACTGGGGGCAGTGGCTTTATAGGATCCCACCTGATTGACAGGCTG
>JAJOIW010000113.1 GCA_021209225.1 Verrucomicrobiota bacterium | reverse complement strand
GTTGGCCGGTCCAGGTGCCCACTCCAATTTTTTTTGTCAGCCCCTGTTCTTTGAGTGATCTCATTGCATCCCAGACCACATCACTGGAATAACCAATTTGATCGGGATTGTGAAGGAGCAGCAAATCAAAGTGGTCTGTCCGGCAGCGGGCCAGAGATTTTTCAGCCGCCATGAACAAATAATCCCGATACCCGGAGGGCTGTCGCAATTCGGGATTGGTGAAGCGGGGGAACCCTTTGGCTCCATCCCGCCGGGTTTCATAGAAGTCATGACCGATGGCCCCAACCAGGCTGTAGGTATCGCGTTTCAAGGTGGAAAGCGCCGATCCCACCATTTCGTCTGCGGCGCCTTGACCATAAACATCGGCTGTCATGAAGGTCTTAACTCCCTGGGCATGGGCCTTGTGCATCAGATCCCGCATTCTTGACTCCTCGATCGGGACGCCAAAGTTCATAAATCGCCCACCACTCCATATACCAAAAGCTGCTCTTGTCGGTTCCATGATTTCTATTCTCTCAGATTATTGTGAACCAAGACAATGGTTCCGTTTTCCTGATGAATAAAATACCGACCATGGGCGCCTGCGCTACTCAAAAATTGGGAAGTCTTATGCCGATTTCTCCCGAGGGGGAGTTATTGGACTTGATTGGTGGGAAAGCATAGGATTTGATAGAGCCATGACCACAACAAAAAACCGCCTCATGGCCTGGGGGTTCTCTCTCTTAACCTCTGTGGCAGTTGCACAAGCCGGCCCATTTGCCAAAAAAGGGGTTGAAATCACCCCACATGAAAAAAAGATCAGCATCACTGTCGATGGTCAGCTACTTACAGAATATCATTTTGCCGGTGTCAAGAGACCTTATTTCTGGCCGCTCTACGGACCCGACCAGGCTGTATTGACACGCGGATTTCCCCTGGAACCCGGACCGGATGACGCCACGGATCATATACACCATGTGGGTCTCTGGTTCACCCATGGCAATGTCAATGGGCACGATTTCTGGCACGATTCAGATATTCAACACGCGGAACTGATCGAATATACTTCCGGGAGCGATTTCGGGCAATTCACTGTGAGCAATCATTGGGTCGATGACAAGGGCGGCATTGTGTGCACTGACAGGCGTCAATTCCGGGTGCACCGCTCAGGGAATTCCTCCCGTTTGTTTGAATACCTGATCACGATCACGGCCAGTCACGGAGAG
Organism: Verrucomicrobiota bacterium; assembly: GCA_021209225.1. Lineage (GTDB taxonomy): Bacteria > Verrucomicrobiota > Verrucomicrobiia > Limisphaerales > JAJOIW01 > JAJOIW01. Next base: position 15,684 of record JAJOIW010000113.1, on the reverse strand, counting down.
GTCACATTCGGGGATACCAAAGAGGGATCGATGGCTATCCGACTGGCTCCAACAATGCGCGTTGATGGCAAGGTGGGAAAAGGATCCATCCTGACCAGCGAGGGCATTAAAAATGGGGATACCTGGGGAAAACGCGCCAAGTGGGTGGATTATTACGGCCCGGTGCAGGGGAAAGTATACGGAGTGGCCATGCTGGATCACCCATCGAACCCCCGGCACCCAACCTGGTGGCATGTCCGGACATATGGATTATTTGCAGCCAATCCATTCGGCATTCACGATTTTGAGAAAAAGCCGAAAGGTGCCGGGGATTTCGTTCTGCGCCGGGATGAGAGCGCAACATTCCGCTATGGCTTCATCCTCCATGAAGGCCCTGCCAACGAAGAGGCTATCAATGCCATCTACGAGGCATGGACCCACCACAACCATTGATTGAAAAGATAGAAATTTCCCTTATGTACTGATTAATTCACATTTCCAATACTTAAATAATTAACACTGAATAGATCCATGAATCGTAGAAAGTTTATACAAAAGTCGGCTATGGTGGGCGCAGCAGCCACCATGATCAAACCCTGGCAGAAAGTCATGGGAGCCAATGATGTCATTCGCGTGGCGGTTGTCGGATTCCGTGGACGTGGTCAAAGCCATATTGATGGGTTTTCAAAGCTCAAAGGAGTTGAAGTCACCGCACTGTGTGATGTGGATTCTGAGGTGCTGGCACAGGGGGCGGCAGAATTTGAAAAGAAAGGCATCAAGGTCAAGACGACGCAAAACTATCGGGACCTGCTGGCAGATAAGGACATTGATGTCATTTCAATAGCCACACCCAACCACACCCATGCTATTATAACCATTGAAGCGTGCCAGGCAGGCAAGGACGTTTATGTGGAAAAGCCGGTGTCCCACAATGTTTTTGAGGGGAGGAAGATGGTTGAGGCGGCCGCCAAATATCAACGTATCGTCCAGACTGGCACTCAAAGCCGATCCAATCCCGGGATGCAGGAAGCGGTGAAATTCCTGCATGACGGGGAATTGGGAGCCATCCGTCTGGCGCGGGGCTTATGTTACAAGCGTCGCAAATCCATAGGCAAAGTGGATCAGGCCACGGAACTTCCCCGATCTGTGGACTACAATTTATGGTCTGGCCCCGCTCCAGTCGTGCCATTGATGCGTTCCAATCTCCATTACGATTGGCATTGGGATTTCCTCACTGGCAATGGAGACCTGGGAAATCAGGGCATTCACCAGATGGATATAGCGCGATGGATTCTGAATGAGAGAGAACTCTCACCGGAAGTCTTCAGTATTGGTGGGCGGTTTGGATACGTCGACGACGGAAACACGCCCAATACTCAGATTGTCTATCACAACTTTAAGAAGGCCCCCTTGATATTTGAAGTGCGCGGTCTGGCCCGCTGGATTGATTCAAATGATCGGCCCGCCTACCTGGGTGCCTCCATCGGAGTCATCGCGGAATGTGAAAATGGTTATATGGTGATTCCCACCTATGACAGCGGCACTGCCTACGACAATTCAGGAAAAGTTATCCGCAAATTCAAAGGTTCCGGCGATCACTTTGCCAACTTCATTGATGCGGTGCGCAGTCGCAAGCCATCCGACCTGAACGCCGACATCCTGGAGGGGCATTTATCATCCGCCTTGTGCCACACGGGAAATATTTCTTATCTGACAGGTCACAATAAAGCCCCGGGGCAGGTGTTGGATTCTGTCCAATCAAACCCCGTGGCCGTGGAGGCCATTGGACGCATGTTCGAGCACCTTCAGGTCAATGATATCGATCTCAATACCACGCAAATCACCATGGGCGAATATTTGAATATGGATCCGGCAACCGAGAAATTCACCAACTCACCGGAAGCCAATCAATTGCTCAAACGGGAATATAGAAAGCCATTCGTCATCAGCGATGATGTCTGATCGATCCCACAAGCCATACCGTCTTCTCTTCTCCTTCAAAGTTCAGGCCGGCAGGAAACTGCCGGTCTTTTTCAGCCCGGCAATACATTCACGATGCATGCTCAGCCGCTGGGATGGCAAGAATAGGAAAAACGATGGACCTCGGATTTGCAAAGAAGAATACTCCTCAGTCACGGCAATGGAGGTCTGGGCAGCTTTATTATATAAATAACAAATAATGCCAATCATCAGCCAACATTCACCCACCTGCCTGAGGAGTATCTGATACAATGAATCCGGACATCCGATAATTATTCAGAAATCACAAAAAGGACCATGACAGAAATACAATCCATCCATCGAATTTACCACCCATCCGACTTTACAGAAGCCAGTCATATTGCCTTTTGTCACGCCCTCAGGATTGCCTTGATGTGTCGGGGTCATTTTCATGTTCATCATGTCTTTGACCCGCACGAGCATCTCAGTTGGGCAGACTTTCCCAAAGTGCGGGATGTGCTCACGCAATGGGGAATTCTGCATGCGGAGAGTCAGCGGGAGGATCTGGCAAAACTGGGATTAAAGGTGCAGAAAGTACTCAGTGAGGACAAAGACCCACTGGGGGCAGTGCTGCATTTTCTTGATAAACACCGGCCGGACCTCATTGTCCTGGCGGCCCATCAGCATCATGGATATAAAAGATGGTTCACGAAAGAGATGGCCTTTCCAGTGGCTCAGCATTCACACATCAGAACTCTATTCATACCACATGGATGTCAGGGGTTTGTTTCAAGCATTGATGGAAGCATTTCCTTGCAGAATATCCTGATTCCCATCGATAAAAATCCATCGCCCCAGAAAGCCATAGATACCGCCTTCCGATTTGCCTGTGATTTGAATTTACCCAAAGTCCATTTCACCGTGCTGCATATGGGTGATGAGGGAGACTCGCCAGCCACCCAAATTCCAGTCTCAGATCATCCATTTCAATGGGAAAAATTGACACTTAAAGGCCATGTGAATGAATCCATCTTGAAAGTTTCAGAAAAGTTATCCACTGAACTGATTGTCATGACCACGGCTGGTCGGCATGGGTTCCTCGATGCACTGCGTGGATCCACTACCGAAGTGGTTCTCAATAATACCTCATGCCCACTCCTTGCCATACCTGAAAATTAAATCCAGTAAACCCAAAAAAAACGCGTATGCCATACATCAAATTATACATTTCATTTATATTCATATTCTCATACTGGCACGCCGCGGCTGAAAATAAGAGGAACGATGAGAATGTATCGCATCGACGTCCAAATATCATTTTTGCATTTGCGGATGATTGGGGGCGGTATGCGGGTGCGTATGCAGGAATTGAGAACATACCCTCACCGAATCAGGTGGTGAAAACTCCGGCGTTTGATGCGATTGCCGGGAAGGGGATTTTATTCAGGAATGCCTTCGTTCCGGCGCCGTCGTGCACTCCCTGCAGGTCGTCGATATTGTCCGGTCAATATTTTTTCCGCACTGGATTGGGAGCTATATTAAACGGGGCCAAATGGGACAGTGCTATTCCATCATTTCCGCTGCTCTTGAAGGATCATGGATACGAGATTGGTGAAACATACAAGGTGTGGTCGCCGGGGACTCCTGCGGATGCGCCATTTGGAGCGGGTCAGTTTGCCTATGAGAAAGCCGGGGGGAAATTTAATAGTTTTTCCCAGAATGTCACAAAGCTCATGGCTGAGGGAGTTGATCCCGAATCAGCAAAAGAGCGGATGCTGAGCGAGGTTCGCGGCAATTTCAAAAGCTTTTTGGCATCCAGATCCCAATCTGAAAATGCACCATTCTTATATTGGTTTGGACCCACTCTGGTGCATCGGAAGTGGATTCAGGGATCGGGTGCAAAGTTATGGGGGATCAACCCGGATGACCTCCAGGGGAAATTGCCTCCCTTCCTCCCGGATGTGCCGGAAATACGGGAGGATTTTGCAGATTATCTGGGCGAAATCCAGGCCTTCGATGCTGGATTGCAAATATTGATCGATGAATTAATCAGGCTTGGCGAATTTGAGAATACTGTGATTGTTGTCAGTGGCGATCATGGAGCTCCGGGATTTCCCCGGGGGAAATGCAATTTATACGATTTTGGAGTGGGTGTGGCGTTGGCGATATGCGGGCCGGGCATTCCTGGCCAGCGGGTTGTGGATGATTTTGTCAATCTGATGGACCTGGCACCCACGTTTTTGGATTTAGCGGATGTTCCCATTCCCGAGGTGATGACTGGAAGCAGCCTGGCGCCTGTGCTCCATTCTCAGAAATCGGGATGGGTTGATGGGGACCGGGATTGGGTGATCACCGGACGTGAGAGACATGTCTCCCGCGCCCGGGAGGGATTCGTCCCATACCCACAACGGGCTCTGCGCACTCCGGAGTATCTGTTCATCAGAAATTTCAAACCGGATCGCTGGCCTATGGGCGACCCGCTGGGAGTGACCTCTGAATCAGAACCCGAATGGGAGGCGCTGGTCAATCAGACCTATGTTGCCTTTGCCGATATGGATGCCTCACCGGCAAAAGCCTGGATGGTGACTCATCGGTCGCACCCGGAATTCCGTCCACATTATCTTCTGGGATTCGCTAAAAGGCCGGAGTTTGAATTATATCATATTCCGAGCGACCCCCACCAGATCCACAACCTGGCAGATCAACCCGATCAGCAGAAAATTCTCCAGAAACTTCATTCCCGATTATTGGATAAACTCGGACAATATAATGACCCGCGCCTGATCGACGATGGCAAATTATACGAATCCCCCCCATTTACGGGCGAGTGAGATGGATATCCAGGAATCCATTGCAATCCATTGGGCCTATTTTTTGGCGCGGAGACTGATAATCTGTTGGCGCCAGGCATTGAGGCGTTCCGCGTGTTTTGGCTCTTTGCCTTCACTGCCTGGTTTATAGAATTGTATATTGAGTCCGAGGTAATCCTGAGGGACAAAGTGATTGGGATAATTGTGTGGGTAGAGGTATCCGGCTCCGTGTCCCAATTGAGTGGCGCCTTTGTAATGTCCATCTTTGAGATGGGTTGGGACTGGCTGTGAGGCGTTGTGCCTGACGTGATGGATAGCCTCGTCGATAGCGACCATGGCACTGTTACTTTTTGGGGCAGCGGTTATATAAATGGTTGCTTCGGCTATGGGGATCCGGGCTTCCGGCCAGCCGATGATTTCCGCCGTATGGTGAGCCGCCTGGGCAAGCACCAAAGCCATGGGATCTGCCAATCCAACATCCTCCGCCGCACAAATAAGCATTCGCCGGGTAATAAATCTCGGATCCTCGCCAGCCACAATCATTTTTGCCAGCCAATAGAGTGCGGCATCGACATCCCCACCCCGCATGGATTTTATATATGCGGAAATGGTATCGTAATGATTATCCCCATCGGCATCATACACAATGGCTTTTTTTTGTATGCTCTCTTCAGCCACCTGGAGGGAAATATGACGGAATCCATCCGGCCCCGGGAGGGTTGAGAGTGCAGCAATTTCAAGGGCATTCATTGCCCGCCTGGCATCGCCATCGGATGTCTGAGCCAAATGATCCAGAGCATCCGCATGTATATTGATTTTCAGATAACCCAGACCATTGACTCTATCCGCAACGGCCCGGTTGAGAATCTGTACAATTGACTCCTGGGATAAGGGAAAAAGCTCAAAAATCTGCGATCGACTGACTAATGGGGCATTGACAAAGAAAAAGGGATTGTGGGTGGTGGCACCGATAAACCGGATATGACCCGCTTCAATGTCCGGCAGAAGCACATCCTGTTGGGATTTATTAAACCGATGAATTTCATCTATAAATAGAATGGTCTGCTTTCCCTGGTGTCGGAGGTGATGAATGGCATCGGACAAGGCCTGGCGCATTTCCGCCACATTCGACTCAACTCCGCTCAATTTGACAAACCGGCTTGATGTCGTGCTGGCGATGATGTGAGCCAGTGTGGTTTTGCCCACTCCGGGTGGACCATAAAGTATAACCGATTGAATCCTGTCGGATTCCACCAGCCGCTTCAGCAATTTGCCATCACCCAGAATATGCTCCTGGCCGGCATAATCAGCAGGGGACGTGGGGACGCATCCTTGCGGAGAGTGGTTGAGGAACCTGAAATGCCGATTCAGTCAGTTCTCTCTCATTAAACAGGTCTCCAGATCCTTTCATTCACTGATCTTACCCGGGCAATCAGGTGGATGTCCAATTTCTATAAAATCCCGATCCATTGTCCTTTCAAGAGCAGAACAAGTATCCGGGCCCATCCGGGCTCAGGAGTATCTTTTTTTCAAGATCCAGAGGGCAAGCCAGCAGAGTAATACAAATACGGCCACCGCACTTCCCATCAGGGCCAGTGGAACTTTTTTGTTGGAGTGGATGTTTTTCTGTCGCTCGGGGTTATTCCGATCGAAGAAGGACTGCAGTCGGGCACGTTCGAGCTCATTGTTCTTTTCCGAATTTTTTTCCAGGGCAGAGCGGATGGCATTTGTGGTTCCTGAACCGGATGCGTCCGTGTCCCCTGCCCCAACCGCAGCCGAAGCCACAGATTTTTTATCCGACAGGAAGGATGTCCAGGATGCCGTGAAAAGGGTCACCTGTGCATCGTTGACTGAAACACCGGACCGGGAAGTGGAATGGTAATGGAATGAATCTGAATTCACTCCGCCATCCTGTGCCCATTGTTTCCAGACATGTGTTTCGCCCTGGATGGAGATTGGACAAACCGGAGGAGCTTGAACCAGGTGTCGTGCGGATGTGGTGTCTGCCAATGGCAGGCTCAATAAATGAATGATAACCCACCCCCATCTGGAAATTGAAAATGATCTCATCATATTGGTTTTCATCTTGATTCCGCATCGATCCCATCCCTACGGGTGATCGAACATTCTCATAGTCCTGCCACAGGTCAGTGTGCAGTGTCATCTTGAATTTTATCCCCAATGGATCATTTTCCCGGGATTGAATTCTTTGAGGACAGCCCCGGAGTCGGGAATCCGTCGATGGAATGGACAGGACGTCGGGTGAGTTCAAAGCGGCATACTGCTGACGACTCATACAGGTGTGCCGGAAATCGACCGACCGCGCGTTTCAGGAGCAATGGGAGGATGTGGAGCAAAAAGAAAGGGAGTTAAAACTCCCTTAAAATCAGTTATTTTCTTCGGCCTTAGCCTTTTTGCGTTTGAGGTATCGCAATTTGCGCGAGCGTTTTTCAACTTTATTGTGCTGTTGTCCCATGGGCAGTTATGGTATGGATCGGTTGATGGAAATGCAACAACTTAGCAGAATTTTTTTGCTTTTACTGATGATTGTGGTGCCGAATTCCGGATGCCTGACGAATGATGCCACAAAAGAATCCAGGAATCCTGAAAAGCAATTAGGTCAACTGCGGGTATTTCTGGAGACTCATGAAGACGGGATCCGCTCGCAGCGGGTGAAAGTATTGCGCTCCGCCCCATTTGAAGTGGTGGTCGATCGGGCGCCAATTCTGACTGAAGCGGAATTGAATCGGATTGAGTTGGTTCAAACCGAGTTGGGGTATTTTATCGAGATAGAAGCAGACAAGCGCGGGAGTTGGATATTGGAGAATTATTCGGCAACCAATTCCGGGAGAAGGTTTGTCATTTCCGTGGTTTATCCCGAACAGATTTGGCTGGCCGCCCCGGTCATCCGGGCCAGAATCGCGGACGGCATCATGCGGTTCTCCCCCGATGCATCCATCGAGGAAGCCCATGAAATTGTCCTGGCCGTCAATAATTCCATCCGGAAAATTAAAAACATCAAAAAGCCAAAAGCCGGGAAAGAATCAAAAGACAAAGCTGGGGAAAACTGAGAAGGAAGCCTGTGTCTGCCTGGTTTGGCATCTGAGGAATGATGGAGGTTCCATTTACTGCAGCGCCTGGATCACGCCTTCGATTGACTGACTCTCGGAAGGAAAGAGTGTGAGGAAGCGGGATTTCAATTTTTGGGCGGGAATGGATTCATTGAGTTCGATCATGATTCGGGTGGCGGACAATCCGGCCTTTTTGATCCAGAACGGGTGGACGAGATCAGGTGATTGATAAAATATTTTGCGGTATATGTCTGCCGCCTGCTTCAGGAGAGCAGATTTTTCATCCGCTTCAACATTTGTGGCGCGCAACTCCAGTATGTTGGCCAAACCGAATTGAGCTTCGGCCCGAAGCGATGGTGAAGACGCATCCGAATCCAGAGTCTTAGTGAAGAATTTTTCCGCCCGGGCCACAAATTCCGGTGAACGACTATATCCACGAAGGAGAAGGCGACCTGCATAATTATTCAATTCAGAAACCATGGGATGGTTTGGCCAGGCTTTGAAAAAATCCTCGAGGGTGGAAAGCGCCTGTTGTGGGACGACTCCGGATTCCGGTTGTCTGAGGTAGGAATCCACCAGAGAGAGCCAGCAATTCCCATGAATTTCTAAAAATCCCGGATGATTGGGGATGTGGGATTCAAGCCGGCTGATAAGGTTTCTCAGCTGGATCCGGGCATCATCATATTGCCGCATTTCAATCAGGCACATGGCTTTCTGGCGTTCGGCCTCAAATTTGAGCCGGGGATCATTCCATGCTGGAGTATTGATTAAAATCAGAAAGGCCTGGGATGCCTTCTCATATTCCCCCAGATTGAAGAGGTGTTGAGCCACCCAGAACTGTGTGGATGGTGCTTTGGGATGAGTGGGAAACTGGGACACAAATCTCTGGTATCGGGGGAACGCACCATCCGGCCCGCTTGTCTGCAAAGTAAGAAATCCCAGCTGATAGAGGACATCCGCGAGGTGGGGATGGTCCGGATTGTTGAGAACCCATGTCTCCGCACTCTGGCGGGCAGAAATCCATGATTCCTGGCAAATGAGTGTGTAAATCAGGTTTTCCTCGACGATTCCTCTGAGGTATGGGGTGTGTATTCCTGGGACGATCCGCGATAACAAATCCTGCGCTTTCAATGCTTGCCCGTGGTTCGTCAGGTACTGGGAATAGGCCAGGACCGCATGCACGGTGGCTTCCAGATCCGGATCTTTTATGGTCATTTCCTCGACTATGGTGCCAGCCTCATCCAATGCCTCAGTCATTAAGCATGCCTTGATTCGGGCGAGATTGACCCGGCCTCTCAACTCGCGATCGCCATAGGCATAGCGATCCATCAATTCGCGGATTTGTGCAAATGCCTTGCGGGATTCTTCGAATTGCGATGTCTGGAGGTAGAGTTCACCGACTTTCAGCAGTGATTCCAATTGATGACCTCCGGGGGGAAATAATGAATATGCGGCCTCAAATTCTTCCAGAGCCGGGATGATTTGCCCATCCTCAAGCAGGCACCAGCCCAGATGAAAGCGCGCGTAACTCCCTAAATGAGACCCTGGAATCAGATTGATCACCTCCTCAAATTTCTGGCGCGCATTGTCCAGTGCCAATCGGGCATCGGCTTTCATCCCCTGTTCTTTGTAGGTTTCGAATTCTTTAAAATAGATTTGAGCCATGGTCAACCAGACCCATCCCTGGATGGGTTTTGAGGAATCCGAGGAAGAGACCCGATCCAGCCAGTCGCGGGCTTCCGTGAACTGACCCTGTTTGAGGAAGGTTTGAGCCATTCTGAGCAAGGCTTCGCCCCGGATATCGAGGGGGACATTTTTCTGCAGAATGGTGGTCAGGGACGAACGTGTTGCGGTGAAATCCTCCTGAATCAGCCAGGCTTTGGATTCGAGCAGAGCGGTTTTCCACAGGGCTTCTGTATCCCCGGAAGCAATGGCCAGGGGTCTTAAAGCTCTTAATTTTTTGAGTTCCTCCGCATTGAGACCCTTGGTTGAGGATTCAATGCCTGCGGCAGTCTGCAGAAATCTCGCTTTCCATAATTGACCCGGAGACAACCGGGATTCCATCACCACAGCAAGGACATCATTCAGATCTGAAAACTGCCTCGCCATAAACAATCCTTCCGAACGTATGAGCAGCAGGTCGACGGCGATAACGGGATCACTCAAACGGATGGATTGAAGAATTTCCTGGTTCTGGCTTTCATGGAACCACTTTTCCAATTGAGCGAGTTTTCCCAGTTTCAATAAAGCCACCAGATAATTTTCGACCATCCCGACAGATGGATGCGATGGGCCGGATACCCTGAAGTAATTCTCCATAGCAGCCAAGGCATTGCTCAAATCCCCAATCCGCACCAACGCATTGGCACTGCATTGAAAATATTCGATGGCCATCGGCTCCGCGGCCACAGGCATGGGAAGCCTCTGGAGCATCTGGATAGCGAGGGCTTCCTGCTGGGTCTGGAGGCACGCCTTGGCATACAAAATGACGGATTGGGAGACGGCCGGTTGATTGGGATCGAAGCGCTCCATCCCCTCCAGGACTGGCCGGATCCATTCAAGGACATCCTCATAAAACCCATCCTGGTAGGCAAGGGATGCCGAATCATAGATATTCTGCAAATCAGCCGACACTTGACCCGATCCCTGGTGAGGTGAAATCTGAATGACCATTCCAAACAGGAACGCGAAAATTGGAAGCCAGACCTGAGTATACAACCGATTCAACATGAAGTTCGATTAAAGATAACGTTTCAAGTATTGACCAGTAATGCTCGCTGGGCAAGCGGCAACCTCCTCAGGCGGGCCTTCGGCAACAATATGCCCACCAGATGCTCCTCCCTCCGGACCCAGGTCGATCACCCAATCAGCCATTTTGATGACGTCCAGATTATGCTCGATGACTAAAAGTGTCCCACCTGCATCCCGAAGTTTGAAAAAAACCTCGAGCAATGTCTCAACATCCTGGAAATGCAATCCAGTGGTTGGCTCATCCAGAATATAAAATGTGGAGCCAACGGACTTTTCCTCAGTTCTGAGGCCAGTTTGAGTCGTTGAGCTTCCCCGCCACTGAGAGTTGTGGCGGATTGCCCGAGCCGGAGGTAGCCGAGGCCGACACTGGACATGGTTTCACAGGTGGTGGCGATATTCTCAAAGGACCTGAAAAAAACCGCGGCTTCATCAATCGTAAGATCAAGCACATCGGCGATGTTGAGTCCCTTGTATGATATCTCCAGGGTTTCGCGATTATATCGGCGACCATTGCAGTACTCACACAATACATAGACAGGTGGCAGGAAATGCATCTCGACTTTCACACTGCCGTCACCCCTCGCATTTTTCACATCGCCCCCCTTTGTTGTTGAAACTGAATCGACCGGGGCCGTAACCGCGTATTTTGGCCGCTGGAATCTGTGAGAATAAATCCCGGATCTCATTAAAAATTCCGGTGAAAGTGGCAGGATTCGATCGGGGAGATTTGCCGATAGGTGTTTGATCCACCACGATGACTTTATTGATGTGCTCCATTCCCGCCAGTCGATCATGATCGCCGACTTTTTCTGATGAGCGATAAAAGTGTTTGAAAAGTCCCCGGCAAATGACCTGGTTGACCAAGGTGCTTTTTCCCGAGCCGGAGACTCCAGTGACGCAAACCAAAGCACCCAGAGGGATTTTGAGGTGAATATTCTTCAGGTTATTTTCCCTGGCGCCGTGCACGTGCAGACAGGGTCGGACTCCCCGGCATGCCAGCCGTTTTTTTGGGGGGATAATTGCCAATTCCCCCCGCAGATATTTGCCGGTGATGGAATCCGGGTGCTGAGTGACCTCGTCGACGGTGCCTGCCGCTACGACCCGGCCACCTTTTTCACCTGGGCCGGGGCCGATATCCACCAGATAGTCTGCCCGGCGGATGGTGTCTTCATCATGTTCCACAACTATCACGGAATTACCCGAATCGCGTAAGTCCTCCAAGGTCTGCAGCAGCCGATCATTGTCCCTTTGATGCAAACCAATACTGGGCTCATCCAGTATATATAAAACCCCGACCAATCCGGCACCAATTTGAGTTGCCAGTCGGATTCTTTGGGATTCTCCCCCGCTCAATGTGCCGAATTCCCGGTGGAGACCCAAGTACCCGAGTCCGACATCACATAAAAAGGATAATCTTTGACGGAGGTCCTTGACCAGATCTTCAGCCACTGATCTGCGCGAACCTTTTAATATCAACCCATTAAGAAAATCCCGCGCTTCATGGATGGTCATGGAATTCACATCGAGTATTGAATACCCGGGAATCTTTGAATTCAGCGGAGGTTTTGAAAATCCAGGACGTTCGAGAGTCACAGCCAGGAGTTCCGAACGAAGTCGTCCACCCCGGCAATCCGGGCAAACCACTGGACTCATATATGGACGAAGTTTCTTCCGGACCACTTCATTCTCTGTATCCATAAAGCGCTGATCCAGGGATGGAATCACGCCACTGAATAATATGGTCTTTCCCTGATCACTTTCCAAAACCACTGGCTCAGCACCCACTCCGGCACCGTACAATAAAAAATGGATCTGGCTCTGACTAAAGGCTCCGACGGTGGTCTGTTCCGTCAAATTCAAATGCCGATAGATGGCGACTGCCAGTTTCTGATATAGAGTCTGCATCGCTTTGCCAGCCAGCCGCCATGGAACAACCGCACCCTCAGTCAGGGAACGATTCTTTTCAGGCAGAATCTTTTCCACATCAAATTCAAATATATTTCCCAGTCCCTGGCAGGTGGGACATGCACCCAAAGGCGAATTGAATGAGAAATGGCGGGGAGTTGGGACATCAAAGCTCTGCCCGGTCAATGAACTCACCATCCGGTTGGAGAAATTGTGAACCTCCCACAGATTGCGATCCGATGCTTTGTCCTCCTGTGTCAGTGCGACCAAAGAGGATTTCCCCAATCTCAAGGCCATTTCAATGGAGTCGGATAACCTGGCCCGGTATTTGTCCTGAATGGTCAATCGATCGATGACCACTTCAATCGTATGGGGTTGATCCGGATCCAGTTTGGGTCTGTCAGATGCCGTCAGATCCATGATCTGCCCATCGATCCGGGCACGAATAAATCCATCTCGGGTGAGTTTATCCAGAACATCCCGGAAGCCCCGGTCTCTCCCTGGATAACCGGGGCCAGGAGAATCAATTTTGTATTCTCGGGTAATTCAAGCAGGGATTGTATGATGTCCGACGGGGAATGACTGAATACCGCTTCTCCGGAAACCGGGCAATGGGATTGCCCCACGTGGGCAAAGAGCAGCCGCAGATAGTCGTAAACCTCGGTCATGGTGGAGATGGTGGACCGCGGGTTTCCCGAGCTGTGCCTTTGTTCGATGGCTATTGCCGGGGATAAGCCTTCAATGAAATCGACATCCGGCTTTTGAAGCTGATTCAAAAACTGTCGGGCATACGAGGACAAGGATTCCACATATTTCCTCTGACCCTCGGCAAATAGAGTGTCAAAAACCAGGGATGATTTCCCGGATCCGGATACGCCCGTGAACACCACCAATTGATTCCTGGGAATAATCAAGGAAATATTTTTGAGGTTGTGCTCCCTGGCGCCGCCGATGCGGATGAAGTCGGCCTCTGAGCGACGTCTTCCGGCACTGGGAAATTCAGCTGAATGAATCTTATTTTCGTTCACGACTTAGGTGAGTGGTGTCGGGGCTGCGGGCAGATGGGTGCGATGTCCTTCAATGCGACTCGTCAGTGAAATGTATATATTGAAGATAATGACACTCAATAAGGCCATACTCAAATTTGCAAAGCTGGTTCCAAAATAATTAAAGAGACCATGAAGAATTCCCGGCAGAATGAATGCCCCAAGGCAGGTGATCCACCGGAGGTTTTTCGCATGGAAATAAAGGCCGATGAAAAAGGCAGCGATACCAGACCATATCGAATGGAGAAATGGGAGAGCGGTCAAGCGGAGGACATTCAGCAGGTAGTATTCATGGGGGGAATCCGCCAGACGGAAATTCCTGCCTTTCTGGTAATCGACGCCCTCATAAATGCCAAACCCAAGACCCGACAGCAACCCCAGGAAGACGATCGACGAAATGGATGTGCCCGGTCTCCGGTAGGCATATAAAAAGACAGGAAGCGATTTGATCAGTTCCTCAGGAAATCCAGCCCCCAGCCAATTGCCTATAAAATTCTTGAATCGCGATGGATCATCCATCCACTCGAGAAAATGAAATAAACCGAACATTCCGTATACCAGCCGCAACACCAGCATGGAAAAAAAACCAACCCCGAAAAAAAAGGCCAGACCAACCCCAACCGGACGCCTGTGCCTGAGGGAGGAGAAAACGAAAAAACAGGGCCCAGAGCATGGCAAAATAAAAGGCCATCAGCCACCCACCCACATCAACCATCACCGGAAAAACTGAGATGAGGCTGACAACGGTCAATGGGTACAAACCCAGAAAGGAAGCCAGAACCACGCGCCGATTTTCCTCAAGACCAAAATCGTTGATCAATCCGAATGGCCATAAAATCTGGCTCAATCTCAGGTTTGGATACGAGGGATGTTTATCGACGTTCTGTAGGTCAAGATCAGAGCCTGAGTCCTGTGAATCATTTGAATTTTTCAAGCCAGTCATTGCTCAAGTGGGGTCAGACAGCTGTCCTCCATATTGCGGTCACGTGGTCGGAATAGTGCCTGAAATCCCCGACTGGGACAACTGCCAATCACGGAATTTCATGGTTGGTCTGGAGATTTTGTTGGCAGTGAGACCAAGGCCATCATCCGGTGGTTTCTGAGAACCAGATGGTTTCCGATCCATGCCGGAGGATTCCAGGTTTTTGATTCCAGAACATCGAACTGGGACAGCTCCTCCCAATGTCCGCCGCTCAGGAGCTGGAGCAGGACAATCGCCCCCTGCTCGTTCTGAATGATCAGGCTGGTGTCATTGACCCACAGAAGCTGACCGTGGCCGTAACGTTCCCCCTGGAAAAGTCTTTGTCCGGAATGAATGTCCAGCGTGACCAGAGTCCCGTCATTGAGCCCGACAAGATAGGTGTCCCCCACAGTGAGTATGGGAGAAAACTTGGACTTCATCCTATGGTTTTTCCAGATTTCCACCACATTCCAATCCGCTGAATCAGCAGTCTTCTCCAACTCGAATAAACCTGTGCCCACACTGTATCCTGCGGAAACCGCCAGTCGGTTATTTCCAACCACAACCGGCATGGGGATCTGTGGAGCCCCCAGTCCCCAGGGAATGGATGTCAGCAGCCTCCCATCTTCCGGATCTCTCAACTGAACGGATTTCGAATCCATAAACGCCAGCACGTCCTGCCCATTGAGCTGTAGAATAGTTGGGCTGCTCCAGGAGATGGGATTCTCCCCCACAGCCCACATCAGCTCTCCGGAGTCTTTGTGAAAGCAACCGAGCGATTGATTGGATTCATGAGCGCCGACCGCCACGATCAGGCCCTCCTTATACATCAACGGGGAGCCCGCAAAGCCCCATTCAGGAAGGCCCGCCCCAAACTGACCTCGAAAATCGACTGTCCAATGAACCGATCCATCCTGCAAATTCAAGCAGTGGAATTGGCCCAAGGCCCCTTGAAAATAGCCAAACTGCCCCGAAATGAGTGGCGTTGCCCTGGGGCCGGCACCCCCTAATCCACTTTCATACCGACCGGAGAATGATTTTTCCCAGACCAGGGACCCATCCCAGAAATTCAGACAAATGGCTGACTCCAAGCCTGGATCCTCCAGACTCTGAGACATGGTGTAAATAAATTCCTGGTCGCCAACACATCCGGAATACCCCTCCCCTACAGGTCTCTTCCAGACAATCTTCGGCGGGTGGTCGATCCAGTTGGTTTCAAT